>JAPLNQ010000112.1 GCA_026401075.1 Planctomycetia bacterium | reverse complement strand
AGACCGGCATGGTGGGCGTAGGTGTGCCAGACGGTGATGAGATACCCGACCAGCATCGGCGCGGCGAACACGAACAGGGCATTCACCCAGTCGTGGTAGAGGGCTGCCGCCAGCAGCACGAGCACAACGGCCCCCATGCCCAGAAAGCCAGCCCGTTGCCGGGGATACCGGCGGGCGACATGGAAGGCCTTGGTATAGCCGGTGGCGGCGGTCTTCAGCGTGTATTCGATCTCCCCCATCATCGTGCCGTCGCTTCGCTTCCACGTCGACTCGTCTTTGGTCTGGTCGAGGTAGTTGATGTGGTGGCCGAGCACGTGGTGCAACACCCAGGCATTGGTCGTGATGCCGGTGTGCAGGGCGTAGACGATCTCCAGCAGACGATTCAGCAGCGGGCTGTGGAACGTGAACAGGTGCTGGTGGTGGTGGTTCCACGAGCAGATGAACATCTTGGGCCAGACGGCCAGCGCAAACCACAGTGTCAGCAGCCGCACGTCATGCACGAAAAAATAGACGAGCAGATCGAGCAGGAAGAGTGACACGATGCAGCAGACGGGAGCGACGTCTGCCGGATGACGAAACCAGGTTTTCATGGCTGTTCAGGGAGGGGTGAGCGGCTGACGGGTGAGACGATCGCGAGCGATGGCCGCGGGGCCGGATTCTGGCAAGGGTAGACACAGGCGGCACCCATTGCCACTGGGCCACATGTTTGCCGGGCCGCCAGCGGCCGGAACCGACGCCTTGACCGAGGCGAACGCCGGTCAGGCGCAGGCTTTGCCGGCGGCCATCGGGCTGACGGTTGCCAGTTCGCGAAGTTCCGCCAGCATCTCGTGACAGAGCACCTCTTCGAGCCTGGCGAGCGCCCGGGCCACGACAGCGCCGTCGAGCACGCGATGGTCGGCGATCAGCGTCACCAGGCAGTTGCCGTCGTCGTCGAGCGGCGCGTAGGAGAGGCTCGTCGTGCAGATCGTGGGATGGAAGCGGTTGGTCGCGCCCATGCCCGCGAGCGTGGAGAGACTGAAGGTTCCGATCCGTGCGGCTCGCTTGCGGGAGAACGAGTTCATGTTCCACCGCAGGATCGTCCGCCGCAGGAACCCCGGCACCATCTCCAGTTGCAACTGCCGCTTGAACATCTCCTCGACCGGCTTCGTCGCGCAGTCGACGATGAACTGTTGAATCTCGGGAAGTGACTTGGCATCGGGCGCTGCGAGCCGCGCCCAGAAGAGCCTGTCTTCTCCTTCCTCGATGCGGTTTACGGCCAGCGTGGCCACGCTCTCGGCGGCGGTGGCCAGGCGGGCGCCGGGAAACCCCCGCACCAGCCAGGTGCGGAGCATGGGCGTCTCACGGGAGACGAGTGCATACGCCTTGAGGAAGACTGCCGCCCAACCGATTCGCGCGGTGCCAGCCGAAGCGTTTTTCCCGACGGCAGCGCGGGCTGCCGCGAGCGGGCCGAGCGGCATCGTTCGCTCGACGGGAAAGAGCGGGATCTCCTGCGCGAGTCGGGCCACATCGCTGACGCAGCCGCGGGCCGCGGTGAACCGGCTCCTGGTGACTATTGGGGCATGACTCGGCATGGCAGGCTCTCCTGTCCGGCGATTGAACGGACCGTCATTGAATCGGATCGGCCGCGGCCGTGGAATGTCAATCCGGGAGGGCTGGTGCGGGCAGAGGGGAGGCCCTCTGGCAGGGAGCACGACCGCCCGTAGGATAGGCTTGCGAAGGCCTCCCAAAGGGCCATCTGCCCCACCATCTGCAGTCGGAGCGTATGCCGGTCATGGCCCGTGCCGAGTCTCCTCAGCCGCACGACGGACTGCATGGCCCGGCCGCCGTGACGCCGGGCCAGAGCCCGCCCTCGACGGCGCCAACCTCCGACACCCAGGCTTCGGGTGACCGGCTCTCGCAGCGGTCGGCCGATTTTGGTCTGGCGGCTGACCGTTTCCGGACCGGCCCCGATCCGCTGATCGGCGTCGACCTGGGGGGCGTTCGCATCGAGCGGCTCATCGGCGAAGGGGGCATGGGCCGCGTCTACGAGGCACTGCAGACGAACCCGGCTCGCACCGTCGCGGTGAAGGTGATGCGCACGTTGTCGCCCGGTGACGCCGCGCAGCAACGGTTCCGCCGTGAGGCCGACGCGCTTGCCAGGCTCCGTCATCCCGGCATCGCCCAGATCTTCACGGCCGGCTGTCATCGTCTGGGCATCGTTGACGTGCCTTACTACGTGATGGAGTTTATTCCCGGTGCGGAATCGCTGGTGCAGGCCTGCGAGCGCCGCCGCGTGCCGCTGCGCAACCGGATCGAACTCCTGCTGGCGGTGTGTGACGCGGTGGCACACGGCCATGCAGAGGGCATCGTGCATCGCGATCTCAAGCCGGGCAACATCCTTGTCGATGCTGAAGGGCGGCCGAAGATCATCGATTTCGGAATCGCGCGGATGGACGGTGTCGAAGCCGATGACGACGGACCACGGACCGAGACGGGGCAGTTCATCGGCACGCGGCCCTACATGGCCCCCGAGCAGTTTGTGGAGCACCGCGCAACCATCGATGCCCGCACCGACGTCTATGCGGTCGGCGTGGTGATGCACGAACTGGTCAGCGGTCGGCTGCCGTATGACGTGGCGGGAAAGTCGCTCGTGGAGACCGCGAGGATCGTCCAGGAGACCAGGCCCGCCCGGCTGAACGTCGCCGGAGCAACAACGGCCGATCGTGGGCTTATCCGCGGCGCCGACGCGATCGCGGCAATGTGCCTGCACAAAGATCCTGCGGCCCGCTATCCATCGGCGGCCGCCGTGGCCGCGGACCTGCGACGTCTGCTGGCGGGCGAGCCGCTCGCCGCCGCGCCGGCCCGCACCGCATTGTCGGAGGTGTTTCGAGGAAGTGGTAGATGGCCCCGACGAATGACTGTCGCCCTGCTTGCAGCGGCCGGGCTGTGTGCTGCGATCATGGGGATGGCCGGGGGGGGTCGACTGCCGGAGGAACTGCCAGACCAGACGGTTGGTTCGGCGTCGGGTGTGTCGGCCGGCCTTTCAGCCCGGCCCGTCGCCGTCCGCTTTGCGAATGTCTCGAGTGGCCGCACGGCGCCGCTGGAGTGGGTGGATCTGAAGTGTGAACACGATGTTTCTGGATTGGTTGCCGAAGACTTTCGACTCACACGGAATGGTGAAGCGATCGACGTCGCGGGCCTGACCGTCACCGGTGGGCGGCAGAGTTGGCGGATCGGTGGGCTGGCGGCGCTCACCTCCGAGGCCGGCGACTACACGCTGGCGGCCGTTGGCACGCGAGCCTCGCCGGTCGATGCGGGCGGTAGGGTCGTGGCCATATCGGGTCAGACGCAGTGGCGAAGCCCGCCGTATCACGAGATCCGGTTCAGCCCGATCGACGACGATTGGGAACGGCACGTGGTGTCGCTTACCGGCGTGGAACGCTACACAGAGACTCACGCCGGGGCGACGATGTTCATCCGCCCCACGGTGGCGGGCCGCGAGGGGGTGATCACGCTGCGATTTGACATGCCCTTCACGATTCAGGATGCCATGCTCACCGCGCCGCTGGCCGTCTGGACGACAGGCGATCCGTTTCCGTATGACCCCGGTGCCCGTGCCGCCCTCGATGTCTCTGTTGACGGGGAGGCGTGGACCACCCTCGTGGAACTCAAGGCCGGTGCCGGCGGCTTCAACACGGCTGCGCACGACATCGGCCGGATCGTGGCCGGCGGCAGGCAGATCTGGGTGCGGGTCCGGCTGACCGCCACGAAGGAGTGGCCGGGCGACGGCCTGATTTTCGCGCAGTTTCTCCGCACGGATCCCAAGGAGCAGGGGGCTGGCTTTCTGCTCACGGCGACCGGGCCGCATCCGCCGGTGATTCCGCCTGCAACTCCGTAGGGGAGGGCCGTGAGGCGGGGGCCGACGGGAGGGGCGTGAACGGAATAAAAAGTGTGCTAAACTGCTGCGGACGGAGTTGTCCGTCTTGCGTGGTGGCTATAGCTCAGCTGGTTAGAGCACTAGATTGTGATTCTAGGGGTCGCGGGTTCGAGTCCCGTTAGCCACCCTTTCTTCTCTCCCGCGTTTGCCGCTGGTTAGCTTGCCTTGGCCGAAACGCGTGGCGCTGGGGCACCGCGAAGCAGGCCTTCGACACTGAGGTCCTCATCGATCTCGGGCCAGTGAATGCCATATCCGGCGCCAGCGATCGAGCAATTCGATCGTTGCTGCGGAGTTGCGTGAAGGAGTCGTGGATACCATGCCAGCGGTGCGGAGATTGTCCGACCGTCTGCCAGTTCCACGACCACGGAATCCTCATTACAACTGGCCCGCATGATCCGCTCACCGGGGTTCGCCATGGACTGCCTCCCATTCCTTGAGCAAATCATCGACGTGATGCTCGATCAAACGCTCGAGGTCGCGTAACTCTGGAGCTCGGAAACCTAGATTACTCGCCAAACTGACGGGCGACAACCAAAACTTGCACGACGCCTGATCACGGTCGATGTGGACGTGCGCGGGCTCTTTGGACTCATGCGAGTAAAAGTAGACGCGGTATGGGCCACTGCGCAACACCGCGGGCATCGGGCGTCCTCGCTCTGACTACTGGTAAGCGATGCGAAGCCAGCGAATGTATATTGCTACGAAACCGCGTGATACCCGTCGCTTGCTGGATAGCGATCCTCGGGCATCACGACAAACCTGTCGAAAGTCTTGCCGACGCCGGCGGTTCGATCAACTTCGGCTCCCCGCCCGACGTGGTGTTGTCCGGCGCTTCGCGGGAAAAGGGAAAAAGGTGCCAGCCACCAAAAATAGAGAAGCTGGCATCTTGCCCAGATTTGGTGGCTGGCCCGAATGGCACGAAGTTAAGGCTTTAGTCGTTGGCCTGAAAGGGCTTGCATCAACTCGGCCCGTGGTTTGGTCATGAGCGGGTAGTTCTTCGGTCGTCGT
>JAPLNQ010000079.1 GCA_026401075.1 Planctomycetia bacterium | reverse complement strand
CCTGAGCGCACTGCGCCACCATGAAGTTCCTGGCATTCGTCACCTGCTGCGTCATCCACTCCAGCTGTGGTGCCGGGATCTGGTGGGTGGCCGCCCGCAGCCGCGCTAGAAGCTGCGACGCAGCCTGATCGACAACCTGTGCGTCCCGCTCCTCGGCACGGAGTCGTAGCAGGCGGTGCGGCACCGCCACGTCGGCGACATCGATGCCGCACAGCCTCAAAAACAGCTCACGGGCGTCGTTCACGATGGGGCCTTCCTTTCTCGCACAAAGAAATCGCGTCTGGCCGGGATGAATCCATGGGGCTTCCTCACGGGAACTGCGTCGCGACGCTGGACGAGGTGTCACGCCCCGTCCGCAGTGAGCTCCACATACTTTTGCAACCTGATCGTTTCGTCGGCGTGCAACGACTCCGCGGGTTCATTGCTGTCCAGACAATGCTCCGCCCAGTCGATTTCGTTGAGTGTCAGCCCGCTGGCGAAGACCGCCCGGAGCACCTCCCGCCAACGCATCACCGACGCGATGTCGGTCTGGTTTCGCAACTCGTCGAACCTGATGCGGAAATCGCTCCGCGGAAACGTGCCGTCGTACGTATATCTGGGATCAGCGGCATCGCCGGCCAGGGCCAGCGGGGGCGGGGGCGGCTGCGGAGCGGGTACGGGAGCTACCGGCATACCGGCCGCGGCCAGTCGCGGCCAGTCGCGGACATTCCACACCTGCTGTTGGCGGTAGGCCGCCAGGTGGTCAGCGAGTTCCGCCTGCATCGCACCGGGAGCGCGCTCCGCGCAGACCTCAAGCAGGGCCACGGCCGGCTTCCAGTCCGCGGCATCGGCGGCAATCATGGCCCTGGCCCTGAGCACCTGCCAGCAGCCGTCGCTCACCACCACCGGCCCGGCTGTCTTGAAGAAGTTTCGGCCACGACCTGCGTTCAGGTCGGTCTGCAGCAGCGACACCACGGCGTCCCCCCACAGGGCCGGCGGGGCTTCCTGAGCCGATGTTTCTCGCAGCTTGATCGCGTCGCCCAAGGCTCGGCTGAAATACTTCGCGCCGTTGTTGAGTTTGCCATCCGCATAGGCATGCAGACCGATGGCCCAGTCCTGCCCGATCACGGTGGCCGTGTCGGGCAGCTTCTTGAGGTATGTGACGTATTCCTGGCACATCCGGGGCTTGCCGAGCAGCAACCAGCCATGGCAGCAGTCAACCGCCACCGGCAATCCGTGCAGCTGCGAAGCCTTGAGAAAGTTCGACGCTCGCTGGAGGAGTTTTTCTGCCGAAACCTGGTCACCGGCATAAATCTTGGAAACCGCCCCCAACACGTGGGCTTCGACGAAGTCATTCTTGTTGGCACCGGCCGCATCCCAGGCATCAGCCACCGCCTTCGCCAGAGGATCGGTTGCATCCCTGGGAACCAGTTGTCTCATTTGGGAATAGATCTCAGCCCACTTTGGGCGGGCCCCTTGCAAATATTTCTCGAGCGGCTGGATCTGCCCGATCAGGAACGCGTTCCTGCGACCTTGGATCTGATTGAATCTTGCCATGGCAGCGTTCAGGAGTTGCTCGGCTTTGGCGACATCCCTCTCCATGCCTCGACCGGCATGGCCGGTCGCCAAGTTTCTGTTTCTCTGCAGCTGCAATTCCGCGAAGGCTACCCCCCGTCTTGCCACATCGAGCTCGCGATTGAGTGGGCCTATCAGTGGCTGTCGCTCCTCCCAGAGTTTTTCGGCCGCAAAGTAGTCGTGCTGTCGGCCTCCTTCCGCAAACTTCTGCGCCTGAAAGAAACCTTTTCGTTGGGCGACCACGCCAGGAAGACGCTGTACGGCATCGCCCGGCAGCACGACTGGCTTCGGAATATTGATCATCACCGCGTTGCCCTGGGCCCGACCGATCGACATCCCGCAAAACCAAAGGACCACCGGCAACCAGCAGGCTGCGGCATGGGCCCGCGGAAGCTGCGGCTGCGGCATGGTGGTGGACGGTGTCATCGCTCCTTGATCTCCTGGGGATCTCCTGGGGATCTCCTGGGGATCTCCTGGGAACGTAGGCGACAATGCCCGGAAACGGGTGCCAACGGTTTTTTCGCGGGCCGAACACCGGTCGTTTTCCGCTGGTTTGACGCCTCGAGCCGGCCGAGGGAGAATACCCGACTGCCGGGGATAACTCCCGGCGAACGCGATTTTCCCGGTCCACATGGGACGGCACCGCACGATGCCCATCACCGCCCCCGCAGCCGATCCGGCTGACGAGCACGAGGTCCGGCTCCATTCGTGCCTCCAGCGGCTCGCCCGGGGCGACCTGCAGGCCCGCGATGCGTTGATCGCCATCGCCTGCGACCGCATGCGCCACATCGCCCATCGGATGCTCCAGACGTTTCCGGCCGTCAGGCGATGGGACGAGACCGACGACGTGATGCAAAACGCGGCCATGCGGCTTTACAGGGCTCTGGGCGATACGGTGCCCAAAGATGCCCGCGGCCTCAGCGGTCTCGCGGCCGTCCAGATCAGGCGGGAGTTGCTCGACCTCGCCAAGAAGCATGCCGGCCCCGAGTCGTATGCCGCAAACCACGACACCAACTTCCGTCTCGTCGACGGCGAGCCCCGAGCCAAGATCGACGATGCCCGTGATGTGGCCGAGCCTTCCGACCAACTGGACCGCTGGACGCAACTGCACGAGGCTGCCGCCGACCTGCCGGAAGAGGAACGGGAACTCTTTCACCTCGTCTGGTACCTGGGCATGCAGCAGGACGAGGCAAGCGGCCTGCTGGGATGCTCCGTTCGAACGGTCAAACGTCGCTGGGAATCAGCGAAATCCCTGCTATCAGCCGCCGTACGCGGGCATCCCCTGGCATGAACGCCGAGAGCCCATCACGCGAAACCGTAACGGGTGCACGCATCGCCCCGGCCCTGCGGGGACTGACCGAAGCAATCGGCCTCGATCCCGCCGGCGCCGCCATCCCGTGCCACGATCCACTGCTCGGCCAGCACATCGGCGGTGCAACGATCGCGCGGCTCATCGCCGAGGGAGGCATGGGCCGGGTCTACGAAGGGCTCCAGCACCAGCCCAAACGCCCCGTGGCAGTGAAGGTGATGCGGCCGGGCCTCGTCTCCCGAGAGGCCTACCGGCGATTCGCTCACGAAGCCGAGGTGCTCGGCAAGTTGCGGCATCCGTGCATCGCCCAGATCTTTTCCGCCGGCATGTGCGACGTGGCCGGGGCGCAGTTGCCGTATTTCGTGATGGAATACATCCCGGATGCGTTGCCGATCACGCAGTATGCGGTCCAGCAGGCCCTGCCAGCCGACGACCTGCTCCAACTCTTCAAGAAACTCTGCGACGCCGTCGCCCACGGGCATGCGCATGGCGTGATCCATCGCGATCTCAAGCCGAGCAACATCCTGGTCGAGCCGGCGGGTGGCCTGAAGATCATCGATTTCGGCGTGGCCCGCAGCGTGGGTGCTGGCCCCGGATCGATGACCTCACTAACCGAAATGGGGCAACTCATCGGCACGGCACAGTACATGAGCCCGGAGCAGTTCAGCACGAACTCGGACGACATCGACGGACGGTCCGACGTCTATGCACTCGGCGTGATTCTCTACGAACTGCTCACCGGCCGGCCTCCGTATGCGATCCGGCCTGAACAGATTTTCGAGGCCGCTAGCAGGCCGTGGATAAAGTCGTCTTCACATCCCCAGATCTGGCGCTAAACTTCGGCCATCGGCCTCGAGCCGATGAGTATTGGCGGCCAAGGAGGGAATCATGGCACTTGGGCATAGACGTCGGGAGCGGCAGTTGGAGGCCTTTGTAGCGGCTTCCGACCTGCCGAAGTCTCCCGGCCATCCGTTCTACGCGGCTCTGAATCGGCTGTTGGCCGAGAACGGCTTCGACGCATTGGTCGAGAAGCTGTGTGCTCCCTACTACGCGGAGACGATGGGGCGACCGGGGGTTCCGCCTGGCGTCTTCTTCCGCATGCTGTTCGTGGGCTACTTCGAGGGTCTCAAGTCGCACCGCCTGATCTCCTGGCGTTGCTCCGATAGCCGCTCGATCGGTGAGTTCCTCGGCCTCTCGCCCACCGACCCGGTGCCGAACCACTCCTGTGTCAGCAAGACACAGAAGCGACTGCCGAAGGAGATCTACGACGAGGTCTTCCGGTTCATCCTTCGTGTCGCCGCCCGGAAGGGCCTGCTCTGGGGCGAGGCCATCGGCATCGACTCGACAACGATCGAGGCGAATGCCTCGAT
>JAPLNQ010000270.1 GCA_026401075.1 Planctomycetia bacterium | reverse complement strand
GGCCGAGCAGCCAGAGCGTTTGGCCCATGCCCATGCCGGGTGACGAATTCATGTTGGTGGAGAGGGGCGGGTAGCTCGTCCAGCCGCCCGAGGCGGCGCCACCCTCGACGAAAAAGCTCCCGCCGAAGAAAAAGAACGCCGGCCACATGAACCAATACGACAGCATGTTGAGCGTTGGGAACGCCATGTCGTCGGCACCGATCATCAGCGGAATCAGGAAGTTGCCAAAGGCGCCGGCGAGGATCGGGATGATCACCAGGAAGATCATCACGCTCGCGTGCATCGTGAAGAGCATCGTGTAGAACTCGGGCGCCATCTGACCGCCCTGCTGGGCGAACAGCTTGCCGAGCACCGGCACGTCGGACCACGGCCAGGCGATCTGCCAGCGGACGGCGAGGGCCAGCAAGCCGCCGATCAGGAACCACAGCAGCGTGGAGAAGAGGAACTGCAGCCCGATCACCTTGTGGTCTTTCGAAAAGACGTAGGTTGAAAGGAACTCAGCCACCGGCCGCGGCTTGCGGGCGGGCGGCAGGCTCGTGGCGGTGCCATGCGAGAGCGTGGACGCGGCGACGGTGCTCATGGAACTCTCCAAAAAACGGGCGAATCGAACGGTCTTGTACGGGTGTTGGCGATCTCAGTCGGCCGCGGCTGCGGCGGTGTCTTCGGGGGCAGGCTGCGTGGCTTCCTGGCGGGCGTAGGTCTCCGCCAGCCACCTGTCAAAATCAGCGCGGGATTCGATCGTCACCCGCCCCTTCATCTTGTAGTGGCCCCAGCCGCAGAGTTCGGCGCAGACGATGTCGAACTGCCCGGTCTCCTTGGCCTTGAACCAGACCGGGATCTTCATGCCCGGTACGGCGTCCTGCTTGATGCGGAGATTCGGCAGGAAAAAGCTGTGCAAAACGTCCATGCTCTTGAGCTGGACGAGAACGTCTTCGTCCACCGGCAGATGCAGGTCGTTGGTCAGAAACAGGTCGTCCCGGGTGCCGAGCATGCCGTCGCGCCCAGGATACCGCAGCCGCCATTCGAACTGACGCGCGACCACCTCCACGGTGGGTGCCATCGCCGGCCTTCGCATCTTCACGTCGGCCCACGTATTCATCTGGTAGATCGCGAGGAAGAGCAGCGTGGCGGCCGGGATGATCGTCCACACCACCTCGAGCGTGTGGCTGCCGTGGATGTAGGTCGCCGGCCCCTTCGCCTTGGCGGCATCGTATTTCCAGAGGAACCAGAAGAGGAGGCCTTCCGTGGCGATGAACACGACGCCCGTCAGTGCCAGAATAAAGTAAAACAGCCCGTCGATCGACGCGCCATGTTCGGAGACGTCCTTCGGCAGCCAGATGTTGTACGAAGGCGCAACCGCAAACGTCGCCACGCCCAGGATCGGCACGGCCAGGAAGATCAGGCTCCAGAAGATACCGCCGAGTCTGCGCATTGCACTGCTACTTTCTGCTGTTTCCGGTTTCGTGTGTTCGTCGTGCTGACGCGGATGCCCGCGCGAGGCTTCATCGCCCGCGGCTTAGAACCTGTCTCTCGCGACCATCGGCCGGTCGGCCCCCAGTTCGCCGTCGAACTCGTAGGGAAGCGAACGGATGTAGTTGACGATGTGCCAAATGTCTTCGGGCGGAACCGTGCCCTTGGCGGCCGGCATCGGAGCGCCGTTGATGCCGGCGTGGATGCGGTAGTAAAGGTCGAGCGGTCGTCGACCGCCACGGTAGACACCCAGTCGCAGGTTTCGCGGGGGAATCGTGCGGGGCACAAGGGCATCTCCATCGACCACGTGCGAAAACCTTCCGAGCCACGCCACCTGCTTGCGGTGTTCAGCGGCATCTTCAGCCGACATGCCGGAGGTCGACGTCTCGCCCGCCTTCGCAAGGCCTCCCTTGATCTCCTTGTTGATCTCGACGATGGCCTTGCTCCAGTCGTCGTAGTCATTGGCCTGACCATCGCCCAGGCCGGTGACTCCGTGGCACTTCACACAGTTGGCCTTGTCGCCGTAGAAGAGTTCCTTGCCCTTGGCAATCGACTCCGCAAGGTCGATGTCGGCGGGCATGTCGGGCACCACGATCTGGGCCGCGGCCGCTGACTTCCATTTCTCGGCGATCGGCGTGAGCGTTTCATCGACCAGAAACTCCCGGGTCTCCGGCAGGATCCCCTGCGCGTCGTCATCAAGCTCGAAGTAGGCCCGCATCAGGGAGAGTTCGGTCTCGCCGCGAATACTCAGGTACTTCACATATTCGACGAGCGCGTCGATCTGGGGTTCGCTGAGCAGCGCGAACGACGGCATCGACGTGCCGGCGATGCCGTTTCGCAGAATTCGAAGGAGATCGGCGTGGGTCGGCTTGTCGGCCCGCTCGGTACTCTTGAACTTAAAGATGCCCGGTCGGTAGTCACGCGGATACGGCTTGAGGAACGCGGCAGTCGGCCCCATGCCGTCGCCCGTCACGCCGTGGCAGTGGGCACAGTGTTCACGATAAAGGCCGTTCTTGCGGCCGACGATGTCGCTGCGAACAGGACCGCTGGCCAGCCGAAGCTTGGCTTCGTCGAGGCCGGTCTCAGGCAGCGCAACGGGCTCGTCGGGCGTGCCGAACATGGCCAGAAGAACCGTCGCCACCTGTCGTTCCTGTTCAGTCGTAAGCCGCTGCTTCGTGGCCTCGACCATGTTGAGGCGGTAGGAGGCTGGCGGAGTTCTGCCACAGCCGGCGGACAGAAGGCATCCGGCTGCCAGCAGGAACGCGACGTGCGAAAACCTGTTCATCGGAGCGGCCTGTTGAGCGAAAAGGTGGTAATGGATTCGTGACGCTTGGAAAGAGCGGGCAGAACTACTGAAAGGAAACGCGGGACGGGAAACGCGATCAGCTTCCGATGCTACTCGCGGGAATTTCGAGGGTGCCGAGATCCTTGACGGCGTCGGGTTCGAGCGTGACCTGGAAGCGACCCTTGGGGGTCCATTTCAATTCGGGCTTCTCGAGGCCGACGGCGCCGTTGGGGCCGCCGGACCGCTCGTGCCAGACCTGGAATTCGATCGTCTCGCCCGCCGGGAGATCGGAAATCGTGAACGAGCCGTCCGCCGCGCTCACGGCCACATAGCCGTCCTTCCGAAACACGGCGTAGGCCTTCATCCATGGATGGATGTTGCAGGTCACCATGGTGGGCATGCCGGTTTCAGCATCCGGCTTGTAGGCGGTGCCCTGCCCTGCCGGAACCAGTTGATTGAAGCTCGACCCTGCGATGTTGGTGTTGTGGCCGATCGGATCACTGTTGTGGACGTCGACCGGTTGGCCGACGCGGGCGGCGAACACGGGCAGAAGGAACTCGCAGTTCTTCTGGTCGAAGACCAGCGGCGTTTCAGCCGCTGCGGTTTTGACACGGCTCGTTTTTCTGGCGAACACCACCACATTCGCCAAGCCCTTGCTCGAGGGATCCACGAGCAGCGAGCGGTCGAGCAGTTTCATGCCGCCCATCGAGCAGACTTCCGTGTCTTTGTCGACGACGAGGGCCTTGGGCTGGGCCGGCGTTCCGGCGAATGTGAAGCGGCCCTTGAGCGTGCCCCAACCGGTGCCAGTCGCGGCCGTCGCTGCCTCGGCCGAAGCGACTACCGATGATGCCGAAACAAGCGTGCCGCGAATTTTCCCTGCCGCCTCAGCATCGGCTCCGGGCGCGACCACCCGGCTCGGACCGCAGCCGACGCAGGACAACACACCGCAGACGATCGTTGCCGAAAAAACCTGCTTCATTTTCGCTTACTTCTGAAAGAGCCCGGGGGCCAGAACCATCTCACCGAGATTCGTTCCGGCAGCCTCCACCTTCACCTTGCGACGTCCCTTGGCGATCTTCTCGCTCTTGCCGCCCACGGTGATCTCACCGATGTAGCCGGCTTTCTCGTGCCAGAGTTGCAGTTCGACCTCGCCTGCCGGCACATTCTTGATCTCGAACGAGCCGTCGGCGGCCGATGCGGTGGCATAGGGATTCGATCGGACGAGAATCCACGCCTTCATCCACGGATGGATGTTGCAGGTCACCTGCGCGGGGATCGCCTCCTCGGCGGTAAACGTCATGCTCGATTCGCCGCCGGACGGAATGAGGCTGTTGGACGGGTTGTTACGCGTCGCCACGTTGCTGTTGTGGCCGACCGTGTCGGAGTTCTTGATGACGAACGGCTGCCCGGTTTGCACGACCACGACGTGGGGCGTGAAACGGCAGTCCTTGTTATCGAGGACGACCTTCGTGGCCTTGGCCTCGGCGGCGGCGTCGGGGTGAACCTTCACGCCCTTGTCCCGAACGAACACCACGACGTTGGCCACGCCCTTGTCGGCGCCGACGGCCAGTTCCTCATTGACCAGTTTGTGCTTGCCGCAGACCTCGAGATCCTTGTCGGCCTTCAGTTCGGCCACGGACGGTGCATCGCCACCGTACAAAAACCGACCCTTGATCGTGCCCCACTCCTCGGCACCGGCCACGCCTGAGGCAAGGCCGCAGGCCGCCACGAGCGCCGGGAAGGCGGTGGTGAAAGAACGGCTGGCGGCAGCAAGAAGCTTTGTCATGGTCATGAGTCTCTCCAAATTGGCAACGAGTGGCTGGAAGGGCAAAGAGTGTTTGGACGATCAACGCCTCGGCACAACAGCCGGACAACGCTCGGGAACCTCTATAGCTAGTTTAGCGCCACCCCAGGCCTGCGGGAGGAGATTTTCTCCGGAGTGGCCTTTTCACCGCGAGATGCCTCGGCGTCCTGAGCGGGGGCTGTGGCCGGCTGGCCCGCCGCGGGTGCCGGGGCGGCGTCCAATCGGGCTGCCGGTTGGGCGGCCGGCTGGCCTGCGGCCGCGGCTGGCTGCTGAACGGGCTGCTGCTTCAGGTATGCCTCAAGCGACAGATTTTGCTTCGCGAAGGTGTCGAAGTGCATGAGCAGGTCGGTGAGAGCGTCGACCTGCTGCTCGCTCGTGCCCGCATAGAGATCCTGACTGACCGGCTTGTCGAACGGAATGTTGACCGGCATGCCGGTGTAGGGCAGGTAGCGTTTGGGGTTGGCAATCCAGTTGTGGACATAGTCGGGTCGCAGCCGTTCGTGGACACGCTCCAACTGCGGCGCGAGCGCCT
>JAPLNQ010000217.1 GCA_026401075.1 Planctomycetia bacterium | reverse complement strand
TGGTGCGTTCGAGCGCCGCAGCGGGGGGCAGGCCCTCCTCCCGCTGCCGCCGAAACTCCACGATCACGTGCACGACGGTGGCGATCGCCACCACCGTGACCATTGCCGAGAGCATGGTGGAGACCATCGTCAGCTTGAGGCCGATCACGGCCAGCACGCCCCGCGTGCTCCAGAGTGCCAGGAGCACGACCGCCAGCGGCACGACGAGCCAGCGGAGGCTGCGGAAGGAGGCGAGCAGGACCGCGCCTGCCAGGACTGCGCTGGCCGTGCCCAGGAGATTGCCGTCACGCTTCAGCATCGCAAACCCGTCGCGGAGCATCACCGGCTCCCCTGCGACGGTGCCCGCGGGCAGGTCGGCCATCGCGGCGCGGAGGCGGTCGATCGCATCGGCGCGAAAGTCCGCCTCTGGCCGCGGAGCCGCTTGCGTAGACGTGTCACGAGACGCCACAGCCGGAGACTTCAGCACGCAGACGACCGCCGCCGTGCGGTGGTCGGTGCCAACGGCATACCCTTCCAGGAGTTCGACGAGCCTCCGCGCCGCGGGGCTTGTTTCGATCTCAATGATGCGGTTGCCTAGCGGCGTATCGGCGAGGCTCGTGGCCGAGGCGATGCCCGGGAGCGCAGCGAGCGTGTCGGTGAGCGTGCGGAGCCGTTCGATGCCCGCCGTGGAGAAGAGTTCCGGGTCGTCGTAGGCCGCCAGCACCACTTCGCTTGAACCAAACGCGCGAATCATTCGACGGTATGGCACCAGCGCCGGATCGGCGCGGTCGAACATCGTGTCGATCGAACGGACGAATTCGAGTCGCCGCGACTCCGCCACGGACAGGATCGTGACCACCACTGCAAGGCAGGCCAGCGGCGTGCGGTGACGGACCAGCCAACTGGCGACACGATCGGGAACCGCTTGCATGGATCGAAATTCTCGCGGGTGCGTGGAAGTGGAGGGCGAAGGGCGGGGGCAGGGCGGCGCGGGCAACCCGTCGGAGCGGCGGGCAGAGCGCGATCCACGCAGTCCGGAGGAGTATGGTACCGCGGCGGGAAGAAGCAGGCTGGGCAGGTGGCGCGAGGCTGAAGCTTGCCTGGGTTGCCAGAACGGTCGCTCCCCGGATCCCCCATGCTGCGTGGCTTGTGGTGGCAGGTCGTTGCGGAACGACTCGGCAGCAACTGGCCCGCGGTCTGATTTCGGCGGGGGCGTGCACGTCGGTAACCCCCTTTGCAGCCACGACTTGCGGAGCCTGAGCGGCGGCGGCAACGCCTTGACCCGTCGGCGCAGGCACTCCTATAGTCCCGCGCTTTTTGTCAATCGGCCCGTTTCCAACCCCCAGAGACGCTCTTTCCCGCGTGTTGCTCCCGCTCAACCACGCCACCGCTGCGCCCTCGCGACATCGGGCTTGCGCTCCGTCGCGCGGAGAGTCTGCGCGCCTGCGGATCGTTGCGTGTCGGTTGCTGATGGCATGCGTGTTCGCGGCCGTTGTGACGCTCATCGCCATGCGACAGGCCGCGGCGCAGCCGCCTGTCGCCGTGCAGCCGCTCAAGGAAGCCGCCACTGCCGGTGCGCTCGCCTCGCTGCCGGCCCGTGGGCTGGCAGCAGCAATAGCCGAGGCGGGAAGAATCGAGGTGCCATCGGCCGATCCGCGAGAGCAGACCACGATCAACGCCACACAGGCCGCGCGGTGGACGGAGGGCTCCTACGACGTCTGGCATCTCACCGGCGGCGTGCGGATCACGCAGGGAGCGATGGAGGCGGTGGCCCACGAGGCGGTGGTGTGGATCGAACAGGAGCCTGCGGCATCGATCGGCAGCGAACCAGGTGACGAGGAGGAGACGCAACAACCAGCCGTTCGCAGCATGCTTGTCCGTATGGCGGGGAATGTGTCAGTGCGATCAGGAACCGCCACTGTCGATGCCGCCGCGACGACCGTCCGCGGTCCGCGTTGGACCGGCCGATTCTGGATGCAGCGAGAGCCGACCCTCGAGTTTGGCAGCATCGTGCCCACCGCGGGCACGCCGCCGATCTACGATGCGCCTGCCGACCGTGTCGTGCCGGTCGCGTACAACGCCGACGCCGAGTCCGATGCCGCGACCGAGGAGCCGATCCAGCGGGCACAGTTCAGCGAATTTGGCGCGGCTCCGGTGCCGCAGGTGAACTCCGCCACGACCGCCCGCCGGCTGCGTGCTTTCCCGCGGTCGAGCGTGCCGCTCAACATCCGCTGGTTCCCGAGTCCGGCGGGCAACGAGTGGGTGGCGGTGATCACGTCGGGTGTGAACCTCGTCGTGGACGGCGTCGATCCGGCCGGCCCGCTCGATATCTCCTCCGACCGTCTCGTGATCTGGACCCGCGGTCAGTCGCAGCCCGACCTCGAAGGCAACGCCGCCCAGGCCGGCGATGTGCCGCTGGAACTCTACATGGAGGGGAACGTCGTCTTCCGCCAGGGACAGCGGGTCGTCGAGGCGGTGAGCATGTTCTACGACGTGCCGCGGTCCAGCGGCGTGATCACCGGTGCCACGGTGCTCACCCCGGTCGACAACTATTCCGGCGTGGTGCGACTGCGTGCCGACGTGCTCCGCCAGGTGGACCGCAGCCGCTTCGTCGCCCAGAGAACCGGCCTCACCTCGAGCCGCCTGGGGGTGCCTGGCTGGGAGTTCCGCTCCCGCGAACTCGAGTTCACCGACGAGCAGGTGCCACTGGCCGGGCCGGGCGGCCAGCGGGCGATCGATCCCGTCACTGGTGAGCCGGTCGTCGAGCACCAGCAGTTCATCACCAGCCGCAGCAACACGTTCACGGTCGGCGGCGTGCCGGTGCTCTGGTGGCCGGTGCTGGCGACCAACGCGAAGAAGCCGACCTTCTACATCAACAACGCGCAGATCAAGAACGACCGCATCTTCGGCACGCAGCTGCTCACCAGTTGGGACGCCTTCCAGGTGTTTGGTATCCGGCGGCCGCCGGACGGCGTCGACTGGGATTTCGACGTCGACTACCTGAGCAAGCGCGGCCCCGGCGGCGGCACGTCGCTGCTCTACAACCGGCCCGATTTCCTAGGCTTCGGCGGACCCGCCAGCGGCGACCTCGACGCCTGGTTCATCGGCGACGTGGGCCAGGACAATCTCGGTTTGAACCGACGCGACTTCACCTATCCGGGCTACCCCAACCGTACCTTCCGCGGCCGTTCGTTCTGGCGGCACCGGCAGGACATCGGCGGCAGCACCGAGAGCTTCTTCGGCGGCTGGCAGGCTCGCGGCACGGCCGGCTGGATCAGCGACATGAACTTCCTCGAGGAATACTACGAGGCGGAGTGGGAGGAAGGGTATGAACAGCGCACCTGGCTCGACCTGCGCAGGCCGATCGAGAACCGCGAACTGCGGCTGCTGACGAGCGTCCGAGTGAACCCGTTCTTCACCCAGAGCGAGTGGTGGCCGCGGCTCGACCACTACTGGCTGGGGCAGCCGCTCGCGCAGGACTCGCTGACGTGGTATCAGCACTCGGGCGTGTCGTACGTGCGGCAGAACCTGCCGCAGACGCCCACGGCGGGGCAGGGGTCGAGCATCTGGACGACGCTCCCCTACGAAAACAACGTGATTGGCGAGCGGCTGGCGACGCGGCAAGAGATCGACCTGCCCTTCCAGGCGGGCGTGGTGAAGATCGTTCCCTACGCCCTCGGCGAACTGGCACACTGGGGCCAGGACATCACGCAGTCGCCGATCGATCGGGCTTACGGGCAGGTTGGCGTCCGCTCCACGCTGCCGATGTGGACGACCGACAACTCGGTGGAGAGCCAGCTCTGGAACGTGCACGGCCTCGCCCACAAGGTGGTCTGGGAGGCGGAGTTCTCCTATGCCAACAGCACGCAGAGCATCACGCAGTTTCCACTCTATGATCAGATCGACGATGACACGATCAACCAGTACCGCCGCAACATTCCCTACTGGGACTACGGCGCCATTCCGGGCCAGGCCACGCCGCTGGGATCGCCGTATGTCTTCGGCCCAAGCAATAAATACGACCCGCGAACCTACGCCGTCCGCCGCGGCATGGGCGGCTGGGTGACCGGCCCGACGGAGATTGCCAACGACCTGACGGTCTTCCGGCTGGGGGCACGGCAGCGGTGGCGGACGAAACGTGGGCCGATGGGCAACCGCCGGAT
>JAPLNQ010000268.1 GCA_026401075.1 Planctomycetia bacterium | reverse complement strand
GATTACCCGGCGCCGCTCGTCGACCACGCGGTCGCGGTGCGGGAGGCAAAGCGACGTCTCGCGAATGTGCGGAACGCTCCTGAGTCGCGGGCCGAGGCCCGCGACGTGGCCCACCGTCACGGCAGCAGCAAGGATCGCCGCGGCGCGATGCAGCAGGATCCGGTGCGTCGCACCCTCTTCGGTGACGGCGGCGACAGCGCCGGTCGATCGAAGCGGAGGCCTAGTCCGCCGGTCCGTAATCCCCAGCAAATGTCGGATCCGCAGCAACTGTTGGATCCGCAGCAACTGTTGGATCCGCAGCAACTGTTGGATCCGCAGCAACTGTTGCCGTTTCTTACCGAGGACCTGGCGGCTGAAGTGGCTCAGGACACGCAGTCCGAAAACAGGTAAAGCTGGCTGATTCGCGGGCAGCGGGCGTTCGATGGAGAGTCAAACTCGCCATGGGTGCGCTACCTAGCTACAATAAAGACGGTGTTGCTGGTTTTACTCGGCACCGCCATCCCGCCGATCGACCATCAAAGGTCCGCGACTCGGACGATCGTTCCGAGTCGGCGACGCGGGTGACCCTCATAGGAAATCGGTTTCCATGGGTTACTCGGCTCTTGCTTCGTGTATCCGCGGTGCGGCGGCGGTCATGCTGGTGGCGATGTCCTTTGGTTCCGTCGGCGCGTCTGCCGCGCCATCTGAACCGGCCGCCCGGGTTGAACCGGCTCCCCGGGCAGAGCCGCGCGGCCGTATCTCGTTCAACCGCGACATCCGGCCGATCCTCTCCGACAACTGCTTTGCCTGCCACGGACCCGATAGTGGCAACCGGCAGGCCGGTCTGAGGCTCGACGTCGCCGAGCAGGCTACGAGTGAGCTCGACAGCGGCGCGCGGGCCATCGTGCCGGAGGATGTCGCCGCGAGCGAACTCGTCGCGCGAATCACCTCCACCGATCCCGATTCCGTGATGCCGCCGCCTGAAGCCAAGATCGGCCGACTCACTGACGAACAGGTCGATCTCCTTAAGCGGTGGATCGCTCAGGGGGCGGCGTACGAGCCGCACTGGGCGTTCGTGCCGGTCGCGAAGCCAGATCTTCCCGAGTTGGCCGGGCCAGCCAGCGAGCCAAAGCCATCGCATCCGATCGATCGGATTGTGCGATCGAAGCTCGAGAAGCGAGGCATCGCGCCGCAGCCCGAGGCCGACAAGACCACGCTTGTCCGCAGGGCCACATTCGACATCACCGGCCTGCCCCCCACGCCCGCTGAGGTCTCGGCCTTCGTCGCCGACACGTCGCTTGATGCCTACGAAAAACTCCTCGATCGCCTGCTCGCAAGCCCGCGGTACGGCGAGCGGATGGCGGCCGACTGGATGGATCTGGCCCGCTATTCCGACAGCTACGGCTTCCAGGTCGATCGCGAGCGGCCGATGTGGCCGTGGCGCGACTGGGTGATCTCCGCCTTCAATAAGAACCTGCCGTGGGATCAGTTCACGACCTGGCAGGTCGCCGGCGATCTCCTGCCGCATGCCACCGACGAGCAGATCCTCGCGACGGCGTTTAACCGGCTGCACCAGCAGGAGTGCGAAGGTGGCTCGGTCGAGGAGGAATACCGCGTCAACTCGATCAACGACCGCGTGACAACATTTGGCACCGCGTTCCTCGGGCTCACGCTCGAGTGCTGCCGGTGCCACGACCATAAGTTTGACCCGCTCACGCAGAAGGAGTTTTATCAGTTCTTCGCCTTCTTCGACGACGTCGACGAGGCGGGGCTCTATTCATATTTCACGCCGGCCGTGCCCACGCCCAAACTGCGGATCGTCGACGAGAACATGGCGACGGCCCTCGCGAAGGCCGATGAGGCTGCGGCGGAGTCACAGGCGGACCTGGAGCAGTGCGAGGCGGTGGCTCATACAAAAGTGGCCGAATGGATCGCGGGCAAGGCGGAGATGCCGGCGCCGCTGGCGGCGGCCGAGGCCGGCAGGATTCCGGGCGAGATCGTTCGCTATTCATTTGACGAACGCGGCGCCGACGGCAAGTTCGCCAGCCTGCTTGCCGCCGACAAGGCCGCGTCGTCGCCGCCGGAAAACACGCTCGTCGAGGGGCACGCCGGCCAGGCCGTGCACCTCACGGGTGACCATCCCGTGCAGACGCCGGTGGGCAACTTCCGGAGGAGTCAGCCCTTCACCGTATCGCTCTGGCTCAAGGCAGCGAGTCGCTATGAGCGGGCGGTCGTCTTCCATCGCTCCCAGGCATGGACCGATGCGGCTAGTCGTGGCTACGAACTATTGGTACTGGACGGTCATCTCCAGTGGTCTCTCATCCACTTCTGGCCAGGGGATGCGGTCTCGGTTCGTTCTACGGAGCCGCTGCCCGTTGGAGAGTGGGTGCACGTGACCGTGTCGAATGATGGATCCAGCAAGGCCTCTGGCCTGAAGATCTTTGTGAACGGGCATCCGGTGGCGACGGAGGTCGTCCGCGACAGTCTCACGCGGGAGATCACCGGCGGCGGTGGCGACCACATTCGCATTGGCGAACGGATGCGCGACCACGGCTTCAAAGACGGTCTGGTGGACGATTTCCGTGTGTTCGACCGGCGTCTCTCGAACCTGGAGATCCGCGACATCTTTCAGCCCGGCGCGATGAAGGATGTCGTCGCCGCGAAGCAGGACGGCGAGCTGATCGGCGGCTATTTCGCTGCCGCCTTCGACGAGACGGCCACAGCGAAGCGTGCCGCGGTTGAAGCCGCACGGCGGACCCGCGACGACCTCGCCGAGAAGCCGCAGGAGATCATGGTGATGCGGGATTTGCCGCAGCCGAAGATGGCCTATGTGCTCAACCGCGGCGACTACGACAAGCGGGGCGAGCCGGTCGAGCCGGGTACGCCGGTGGCCCTTCCACCCTTCCCTGCCGATCAGCCCAAAAATAGGCTGGGGCTCGCGCGATGGCTCACCAATCCTGATCATCCGCTCCTGGCGCGGGTGACCGTCAATCGCATCTGGCAGTCGCTCTTCGGGCTCGGTCTCGTGAAGAGCCCCGAGGATCTGGGGAGCCAGTCGACGCGGCCGGAGTATCCAGAGCTGCTCGACTGGCTGTCGTGGGAGTTTTCGCACGGCTTTGACGTCGGCCCGGCCGGCGTTGCCTGGGACATAAAGCGGCTCCTCAAGACGATCATGCTCTCGCAGACCTATCGCCAACGGAGCATCGCCGACGCCCAAGTAATGGCCGACGATCCGCTCAATCTCTGGCTGGCCCGCGGGCCCCGCCATCGTCTACCGGCGGAGATGATTCGCGACGGGGCCCTTGCCGCATGCGGGCTATTGATAGACAAGTCTGGTGGCCCGCCGGTGAACACCTACGACCTGCCGGAATCGTTCAAGCCCGCCGCCGCCGGCAAAGGAGAAGCCCTCTACCGCCGGAGCCTGTATACGTTCTGGCGGCGAACCGGCCCCGCCCCGGTGCTCGAAAGCTTCGACGTGCCGAAGCGGGTCGTGTGCGTGGCGAAACGCGACGCTACCAACACGCCACTCCACGCTTTTGTATTGATGAACGGCCCGCAGTTTGTCGAGGCCTCGCGGGTGCTCGCCGAAACGCTGCTGGCCGAGTCTTCCGGTCGGACCGACGACGCCCTGGCCCGTGCCTTCGAACTGCTGACGAGCCGCCGCCCGGACGATGAAGAGATGGCGATCATGCGGCGGATGCTCTTGGAACAGGCAGAATGGTATCACTGTCGCCCCGAGGAAGCGTTCTCGCTGGTGGGGATCGGTGACAAAAAGCCGTCGTCGACCCTGTGGGTCGCCGACACCGC
The DNA here is from genome assembly GCA_026401075.1 of Planctomycetia bacterium. Classification (GTDB taxonomy): domain Bacteria; phylum Planctomycetota; class Planctomycetia; order Pirellulales; family UBA1268; genus CAMCQY01. Next base: position 16,917 of record JAPLNQ010000268.1, on the reverse strand, counting down.
GGCGTTGGCTGGCGTGATCAATGTCCTGATGAACTACGACGGCTGTGTCGTCAAACGTTAAGGATCAAAAAATGGTGCCTGGCACCAAATTTGGAGAACCTGGGCAATTGCGACACCCCATCTTGCCTAAATTTGGTGCCAGGCACCATTTTTCGCGGCGGGACTGGCTCAATTCGTTTGGCATGGGGCTTGGCGGCATGGCGCTGGCCGACATGCTTGGGCGAACGGCTGCCGCCGGCGGCGTGCTGGGTGGATTTCATTTCCCGCCGAAGGCGAAGCGGGTGATCTACCTGTTTCAGTCGGGTGGACCGTCGCAGCTCGACCTCTATGACCACAAGCCTTTGCTGGTCCAAAAGAGCGGCGAGCAGCTGCCCGACACCATTCGTGGCGGCCAGCGGCTCACCGGCATGTCGGGCAATCAGAGCTCGATTCCGCTGGTTGGATCACCGTTCAAGTTCGCTCAATACGGCGACAGCGGCGCCTGGCTCAGCGAGCTGCTCCCGCACACGGCGAAGATCGCCGACAAGCTCTGCTTCGTCCGCACGATGTATACGGAGAGCATCAACCACGGCCCCGGCGTGACGTTCATGCAGAGCGGCTCGCAGATTCCGGGGCGGCCGAGCATCGGCGCCTGGCTCGACTACGGCCTTGGCAACGTCCATGACGACCTGCCCTCGTTCGTGGTGCTTGTCACGAAGAACAAGGGCGGCCAGCCGCTGATGTCGCATCTCTGGGGTGCGGGCTTTCTGCCAACCAAGCATCAGGCGGTGCGGTTTCGTTCCGGTGGCGATCCCGTGCTCTACGTCAACAATCCCGCGGGCGTGTCGCCGGAGAATCGCCGGCAACTGCTCGACGGCCTGCGGCAGCTGCACGAACACGAGTTAGCCAGCATCCCTGACGCCGAGATCACGGCGCGGATCGCCAACTACGAGATGGCCTTCCGCATGCAGTCGAGCGTGCCGGAGGTGACCAACTTCTCCGATGAGCCTGCCCATGTGCTCGAGCAATACGGCCCCGACGCAAAGAATCCCGGCACGTTCGCGGCGAACTGCGTGCTCGCCCGGCGGCTGGCCGAGCGGGGCGTGCGTTTTATCCAGCTCTACCACCAGGACTGGGACCATCACGGCGGCCTGCCTGGCGGCATCAAGGGGGAGTGCAAGCAGACCGACCAGCCGGCCGCAGCGCTCGTCGCCGACCTCGCCGCCCGCGGGATGCTCGACGACACGCTCGTGATCTGGGGGGGCGAATTCGGGCGGACGAACTACTGCCAGGGGCATTACACGCCTGGTGGCAATTTCGGTCGCGACCACCATCCGCGGTGCTTCACCACGTGGATGGCGGGCGGCGGCATCAAGCCGGGCACCACCTACGGCGAGACCTGCGAATACGGCTACAACGTCGTGAAGGACGGCGTGCACGTGCACGACTTCCATGCCACGCTCCTCCACCTGCTCGGCATCGACCACGAGCGGCTGACCTACAAGTTTCAAGGCCGCCGCTACCGGCTCACCGACGTGCACGGCAAGATCGTGAAGAGCATCATCACCTGACGCCTGCTGCGGGCGGGCCAATCCATCCAAGCCCGCAGCGCAAGCAAGGGAATACGGGCCGCCTCGCGGTGGATAAAACGGATTCCCTCGCTGGCGCGTCGGGCTTGCATGGACGAGGCAATGCATGCGACCACACAAAAAATTGCAGAAAGTGCAAGTTTTTGTGTAGTTACCCGTTTCACCGCATCGGCCAGGCCAGAGCCAGTGCGAGCGTGGCGATCAGGCCCACCGTGCCCTCGACGAGCACCATCACCGATGCCGAGCGGAGGGTCTGCGTCTCCGACATGCCGCTCATCCGCGAGATCACCCAGAAGCCGCTGTCGTTCATCCACATGCCGATCTTCGATCCGCAGCCGATGGCGACGGCCACGTAGACGGGATGACAGGCCAGGCTGCCGTCGAGCACGATCGGCGCCATCACACCCGCGGCCGTGATCATCGCCACCGTGGCCGATCCCTGGGCCATGCGGATGATCGCGGTCACGAGCCAGGCGATGGGAATGACGGCGAGGCCCGCGCCGGTCGCGAGCCCCGCCGAGAGCTGGGCCAAGCCAGCCTGCCGGAGCGCCCCGCCAAGGGCCCCACCCGCCGCGATCACGAGGATGATCCCACCCGCCTCGGTGACCGCCTCCGCGATCGTGCGGCGGACGGCGGGCATGCCATCACCCGCGCGATAGAGCACGAGGATCGCAGCCAGAGCGGCGAGTGACAGCGCCACGTTCTTCTCACCCACGAGCCGGATTGCGGAGAGCGCCGTCGGGGAAAACATCGCCGGTGCCGACTGCGAGACCGACTCGAGACTGATGAGCACGACCGGCAGAAGAATCGGGAGCAGCGCTGCCCAGAGCGGCGGCAGCGTGGCGGGGGCGGCCGGCGGCTGTGCTTCGTCTGAGGGATTCTGCTCGTCACCGTTGCCCGCAGCGTGGCCCGCTCGCTTCGGCTGCAACGGCCATCTCTTGTCAGCCCAGCAGGCGTAGACATAGCCGGCCAACGCAGCGATCAGGCCCACAATGGAGCCGACGCCGATCATGGTCGCCATGTCGACATTGAATGCGTCGGCCACGAAGAGCGGTCCGGGGGTCGGGGGCACCAGCGAATGCGTCATCGTGGCCCCGGCCACTATTGATAGCACGCACAGCAGATAATGCTTGCCGGTGCGGTCCCAGGCCGCGCGGGCCAGCGGGAGCAGCAGATAGAAGACCGTCTCGGCGAACATCGGGATTCCGAGCACGAATCCTGCCAGCAACAGCGCCAGCGGCGTGTGTCGTTCGCCGACGAAGCGTTGGATCGAGACCACGATCCGCTGGGCGCCCCCGGCCGCCGAGAGGCACGTGCCCAAGATAGAAGCCATCGCGATCACGATCCCGATGTCGAGGGCCGTCTTGCCGAAACCCTCCGCGACCCGCTGGCCGGGCGCCGCGAGCGCCGCATCGCCATTCGGCGTGAGGAGCGCCACGACGAAAGCCGCGATGATCAGGATCAAAAACGGGTGCAGCTTCAAGGCGAGCACGCCGCCGACCACCACCACGAGTGCGACGATGAGGATGCCGAGCGGAGTCATGACGACATTGCCTTGGGAAGGACTCGTTGTGAGTGGCGGACCAGAGCGTACAATGCCGGCCATCTTTCGGCCACGAACACGCGACGGTCGAGCCACGGACAAGCAGGTGCGGCATGCCAAACACGCAAACCCCGCGACGAGTCGAGGCAGCTAGCCTACGGTCGCAGCGATGGTTCGCGCCGGACGACCTGCGGAGCTTCGGCCATCGCAGCCGCCTGCGGCAGATGGGCTACTCGGCCGAGGAGGCGGAGGGCCGGCCGGTCATCGCGATTCTCAATTCGTGGAGCGATCTGAGCCAGTGCCACACCCACTTCCCCGAGCGGGTTCAGGAAGTGAAACGCGGCGTCTGGCAGGCGGGCGGATTTCCGGTGGAGATCCCGGTGCTCGCCCTGTCGGAAATGTTCATGAAGCCGACGGCGATGCTCTATCGCAACCTCTTGGCCCTCGAGGTCGAGGAGGTGCTGCAGTGCCATCCCGTCGATGGTGCGGTGCTGATGGGCGGCTGCGACAAGACCGTGCCAGGCCTGTTGATGGGCGCCATCACAGCAAACCTGCCGACGATCTTCATGCCTGCCGGCCCGATGCTGGCTGGCCGGTGGCGGGATCAGCGGCTTGGCAGCGGCACCGATGTCTGGAAGTTCTGGGCGCAGCGGCAGGCCGGCTGCCTCGACAGCTGCGTCTGGCGGCAGCTCGAGGAGGGCATCGCGCGGTCTCCGGGCACCTGCATGACGATGGGAACGGCCTCCACCCTCGCCGCGATTACCGAGACGCTCGGCATGATGCTTCCCGGTGCCGCGACCATTCCCGCGGTTCATTCCGCGCACTCGCGGATGGCGGCTGCCTGCGGCCGTCGGATCGTCGATATGGTTTGGGAGGACCTGCGGCCAGCGCAGATCCTCACCGCCGCGGCGTTCGACAATGCGATCGTCACCGATATGGCGCTGGCCGGCTCGACCAACGCGATCATCCACCTCCTGGCCCTCGCCGGACGGGCGGGCGTGCCGCTCTCGCTCGACCGGTTCGACGCGCTCTCCCGCACGACGCCCGTGATCGGCAACCTCCGCCCCGCCGGCGAGTTTCTGATGGAAGACTTTCACGACGCCGGCGGCGTGCCGGCGCTGCTCTCGCGGCTTTCCCCCCTGCTCGACACGAGTTGTCTGACAGTCACTGGCCGCACGCTCGGGGAAAACATCGCCGGCGCCGAGGTGATCGACGACCGCGTGATTCTGCCGATCGATCGACCGCTCTCGCAGGCTGGCGGCACCTTCGTGCTCCGCGGCAACATCGCGCCGAACGGCTGCGTGATCAAGCCCACGGCCGCCGAGCCGCGGCTGCTCAAGCACACCGGCCGCGCGATCGTGTTTGACTCGTATGCGGATCTCAAGGCGCGGATCGACGATCCGGCACTCGGCTGCACGCCCGACGACGTGCTCGTGCTCCGCAATGCCGGGCCACTCGGCGCGCCTGGGATGCCGGAGTGGGGCATGCTGCCGATCCCGAAGCCGCTGCTCGAGCAGGGCGTCCGCGACATGGTGCGGATCTCCGATGCCCGCATGAGCGGCACGAGCTACGGCACATGCGTGTTGCATGTCGCCCCGGAGGCCGCCGTCGGCGGGCCGCTGGCTTTCGTGAAAACAGGCGACCGGATCGCCCTCGACGTCGAGGCGCGCACGCTCGACCTGCTGGTCGACGACGATGAACTCAGCCGCCGCCGCGCCGCCTGGCAGCCACCCGCACCCAAATTCACGCGCGGCTATGGCAGGCTCTTCCTCGAAGAGTCGACACAGGCGGACCTCGGCTGTGATTTTCGATTTCTCGAGCGGGGTGCCCCGCCGACGGAGCCAGACATTTTCTGAAGCCCGCAGATGAGTTGCCTGAGCGGCATCCCGACCCTGACACGGAGACACCGATGGATTCCTCGCCCCGGCTTACGAAGGCTCACTTCGAGCGTTCTGTGATGGCGGTTCCTCCACTGGCCCGCGATGCGTCGGGACACATCGACGTCGCCGAGAACACAAGGCTCATCCGCCATATGGAGGCGGGGGGTGTGTCGCTGTTGCTCTACGGTGGCAATGCAAACATCTACCACCTCCCGCTCACGGAATACGACTCGCTGCTGGCCATGCTCGCCACCACGGCGTCGGCATCGACGCTTGTGGTGCCCGCAGTTGGCCCGACCTACGGTCTCATGCTCGAGCATGCGAAGATTCTGCGGAAGCACGCCTTTCAGACAGCGATGGTGCTGCCCCAGCAGGGGATCACGACGAGTGCCGGCGTCGCCACGGGCGTGCGCCGCTTCGTCGAGGCGGCGGGAATCCCGGCGCTGCTCTACATCAAGCACGACGGCTTCATCGACCCGGTGCACGTGGCGGCGCTCTGCGACGATGGGCTCATCAGCACCATCAAGTATGCAACCGTCCGGCAGGACCCGGCGATCGATCCGTATCTTCGCGAATTGGTCGGCGTCGTCGACCCAAAGATGATCATCAGCGGCATCGGCGAGCAGCCGGCGATCGTCCACCTCCGTGACTTCGGGCTCGGCGGGTTCACGACCGGCTGCGGCTGCGTCGCCCCGAAACTCTCGCAGGCGATGCTTGCGGCGATCCGCCGTGGCGATTGGACGGCGGCCGAACGCATTCGCATGGTGTTCGAGCCGCTGGAAAACCTGCGAAACGCGCTCAGCCCGATCCGCGTGCTGCACGAGGCGGTGGCTGGTGCCGGCATCGCGAAGACTGGGCCACTGCTGCCCTTGCTCGACACGATCGAGGCCGAACACCGGCCGATGATCGCCGCCGCTGCCGGGGCACTGTTAGCCGCCGACGCAAAAACAGCCGGCTAGTCGCGAGACCAGAAGTCGACCACGCAGACCTTGTCGACGTGGGGCCCGACGATCGCGACGAAATCTTTGTGGGCCGGGTGCGGCAGGTAGGCATCGCGGTCAGCTTCCGACTTGAACGTCACGAGGAAGCAGTGCGTGAGCCCCTGCGATTTCCCCTCGGGCGACACGTCGGTGCCCCACTCGAAGCCGGCGATCTCCTTGATCTTGGCCGGCAGTCCTCGAAAGGATGCCACGATCCTCGTGACGTCGGCCTCGGTCGACGTCTCTTTGAACTTGAAGAGCACGACATGCCTGAGCGTGCGGCTCTTGTCGGCGGTCGGCTCCGCAGTGGGCTCGGCGCCGGACGGCTGGCCGGCAGCCAGAATCATGATCACAAACGAACTCAGCAGCGTGGCAAGCAGGCGTGACATCGTGGCACCGATTGTGGTGGGACAGGGTATCGGAGTACGTGGTGTGTCTCGTGGGCGGCAGTGTAGCAACCCCCCGACCAGATCAAAGACGGAGCCGGAATCGGCTGATGCGGAGGAGCTGACTTCACGAAAAATACGACATCGTGTCACTCCTGTTCGGCACGGGAGGTGCGGCCCCCCGTGGCGGCAAGTTTTTAACTTGTCCGTGTCCCCCGCGCGAATTCCACAAGTTAAAAACTCGTGGCCACAGGTCGAACTCCTTCGGTCTCGTCCTTCATGCCGAGCCAGCCTCAACCTCCCCCTCGTGGCGGTCTAAGACAAGTCGATGACATACAGCGCGATCGCGGCGGTCATCAGCAGGGCCGCGGCCAGCCTCCGCAGGAGCGTGGCCCGATCGACCCGCTGCTCGAGTTCGTGCCAGCCGAGGTGGGCCAGCGCCGCGCCGATCGCGACCGACATCACGCCCCGCGTCGATTGCAGGATGTTGCCGAAGACGACGCCCACGAGACCGAAGCAGCAGTAGAGGCCGACCATCGACAACAGCCACGCGGAGGCATACTGCGCCGCGGCCACCCAGTCGGCCCGCGTATACGGACGCAGGGCCACCACGAGCGGCACGAACAGAAGCCCGCAGACGCCATAGGTGAGTGCCATCGCCAGACCACCGGCATGCAAGCGTGAGAGAACGACTGACGACGTCATCGCCCCGGCCTGCAGCCCGTCGATGAGGCGGAGAATGAAAATATCGGAGATCGCGAAGCAGAGGCAGCACGACAGCACGAAGCTGAACGCCCCTGCCGGCACCGCGCCCCGGCCGGCCTGCAGCATCACCGCCGCAGCCACACTGAGCGCTACCGCCAGCCATTGCCGGGTGTCGAGAACATGGCCCAGCACGAATGAAACGATGACCGCGAGCATCACGATCTTCAGACCCAAGAGCGGCGCCATCCGCGACGCCTCCACCCGCTTGAGGGCGGCGAAGAGCGACGACTGGCCGAGCAGGTAGAGGCCGACCGACAGGGCGAGTGGCAACGCGAACAGCCGCACTGGGGGCGGCGAAGCGGGCCAGGCGGCCCAGGTGAGCGGGATGCAGACGGCGGCCATCAGCAGATGCGAGACCGCGAGCAGCCGGAGTGCCGCACTCTTCCGACCCATGGCCCGCTGGCCCAGACCGTAATGCCGCGAGACCAGATAGGAGACCGCGCTGAAGAAGGCGGCGGCCAGTCCGGAGACGACGCCCAAGCCCAAGTCGGTCATGCCAGGGTCGGTCATGCCAGGAACGTTCATACAGGATCGTTCATCAACAGATTGATCGTGCGCGGGTGCTCGTGAAGCGGCCACTCTACGACGCCGTCAGATTCCCTGCATCCGTCACAGGCGGCACGGCCGTGGCAGCAGGGCGACGCACGGTCCGGGGCTCTTCGCCGCCGCGCCGCAAACCAGCCTGTAGAGTTTGACTGGACCCCCGCGTTTGGAAGGAAAGGACTCCCAGATGGCCTTTGTCGATCGGTCTCTCGCCTCCGCGATTGCGGCCCGCCATGCGGCGGCGTCGCCATCCCCTCTGGCGGGGAAGTTCAACGCCGCGAGGTTTGGTGTCGCCCCTGTGGCCGCGCCCGTCGAGGCGGCTGCAGAGCCAGCCATCCTTCCCCGCAACCGCTTTCGCGACCTGACGGCGCTGGCGCTTCTGGCCGGCTGCCTCTTCCTGGTCGCGGCACTGGCCACATTCGACCCCGCCGATCCGCCCGTCTCCTATGGCTTCCCGCCGCATGCGCGGGCGACCAACGCCTGTGGCTTCCTGGGGGCCGCCGCCGCCAGTGCCCTCTACGAATGGTTCGGTCTCGGGGCGTGGCTGGCAGTCGCGGCAGTGGCCGGGTGTGACCTGATGCTGCTCCGCCGCCGAGCCATGCCTGATCTTCCACTCCGCACGGCCGGCGGCATCGTGGCCGTGGTCGGTGTCTGCACGCTCTTGGCGATGTTTTTGCCCGATTGGGTCGTTCGGCCGATCTGGGGCCCGGGGGGCCATGCCGGCGGCATCGGCAGGCATTTCTCAGAGGGCTATTTCGCCAAGACGGGCGCCGCCATCATCGTGACCACGATCTCGGGGGTGGGACTGTTTCTTGCCTGCGACACGCTCGTGCTCCGCGCTGTGAGCGGCATGACCGCGGCCTTGGTGGGCCTCACCACTGCCTTCGTGGCCGGCGTGTCGCACATCGGTGCCAGGATCGGCTCGCGGTCCCGCGCGGAAAACAGTGACGACGCTGACATCGCCACGGCGTTCCCCGGCCTGCGGCTTCGAACTCCTGCTGCGGGTGACGATGAGGAAGACAATATCGATGACGACGCCGTCGACGCCGCCATGGAAGACGATTCCGAGCCGGCGATTCGCGTCCGCCGCCGCGAGAAGCCGGTGGTCGCGGAGGCGCCCGTTGTGGAGGACGAAGAGGATCTCCTCGACGATTCCGTCGGGGAGCCGGATGAAGACACTGCCGACGAAGAGGAACTCGCACCTGCCGAGGCGTCGCGTGCCGCCGTGCCGATCAAGTCGCTGGCCAGCCGACGCCGCAAGTCGGAGACGATCCAGATGGCCCCCGATCCGACCGCCAACTACGAGCTGCCGTCACTGGAACTCCTCCTGCCGGCCGAACAGCTCCAGCTCGACGAGCAGGAGCAGGAAGTCCGCGACCGCGCCCGCGTGCTCGAAAAGACGTTTGGCGACTTCGGCTTCAAGGTGCGCGTGGTTGAGATCGAGACCGGTCCGGTCATCTCGCAATATGAGATCGAACTGGAGGCTGGCCTCCGCCTGGCGAAGATCGCCAACCTCGCCGACGACCTGGCAATCGCTCTGCGGGTGCCGAGCGTCCGTATCGTGGCCCCGATCCCGGGCAAGAACTCGGTGGGCATCGAGGTGCCAAACACCACCCGTCAGATGGTCCGTCTCCGCGAGGTGATCGAGGAGTCGCAGTCGAGGAGCCGGACGATGAAGATCCCGCTCTACTTCGGCAAGGACGTGGCGGGCAATCCGATGGTCTTCGACATGGCGAGCCTGCCCCACCTTCTGATCGCCGGCCGCACCGGCACGGGCAAGAGCGTCTGCTTGAACTCGATCATCGTGTCGATGCTGATGACGCGGCGGCCCGACGAGGTGCGGATGCTGATGATCGACCCGAAGATGGTCGAACTGACGCCCTACAAGGCGCTGCCGCATCTCATGCACCCGGTCGTGACCGACATGAAGAAGGCGGAGGCGATCCTCGCCTGGGCCGTCGAGAAGATGGAAGAGCGATATACCATGCTCGCCAAGGTGGGCGTGCGGCATCTCTCGCAATACAACCAGCTTGGCCGTGAGGAACTGCTCAAGCGGTTCAATCTCGAGACCGACGAAGAGGCTGCCGCGATTCCCACGACGATGCCTTACATCGTGGTGATCGCCGACGAGATCGCCGACATGATGATGACGGCAGGCAAGGAGATCGAGCAGCACATCATCCGGCTGGCCCAGAAGAGCCGGGCCGTCGGCATCCACCTGATCCTCGCCACGCAGAAACCGACGGTCGACGTGATCACGGGCTTGATCAAGAGCAACCTGCCGGCCCGCATCGCCTTCCAGGTGGCCAGCCGGACCGATAGCCGAGTCGTGCTCGATGAGTGCGGTGCGGAACGGCTGCTCGGCAACGGCGACATGCTCTTCCTCTCCCCCGGCACAAGTCAGATCCTGCGTGGCCAGGGCACCTATCTCTCCGACGAGGAGATCGGCCGCGTGATGGCCGCGATCGGCACGACCGAGCCGCAGTATGCCGAGGAGCTCGTGAACCTCCAGCCGGCCCCGTCGGGCGATGCGCCGAAGGGCTCTGCTGGAAAGGACCGCGACGAAATGTACGAGGCCGCCGTCGAGGTGGTGATCCGCGAGGGCCGCGGCAGCGTGTCGCTGCTGCAGCGGGCGCTGGGCGTGGGCTATGGCCGCGGTGCCCGGCTGATCGACTTCATGGCGGAGGATGGCGTGGTCGGCCAGTATGCCGGCTCGCAGGCCCGCGAGGTGCTGCTCACGATGGACCAGTGGGCCGAGCGAAACGGCACGACGGCCCCCGCTCCGGACCCGGCCCCCCGGCGCCTGAAGATCCAGCCGCACGCCGCGGTCGTGGAGCAATTTGAGGAGATCGAGGAAGACGACGACGAGGCTGCCGATCGTGATCAGGCTTTCGCCCGCCTGAAGGATGATGACGACTCGGACTTGGACGACGGCGACGAAGAGGAAGCCGATGATAACGAGAGCGACGACGAGACTGACGAGAATGATGGCGAGTATGAGGACGCCGAAGACGAAGACGAAGACGATTCCGACGAGGAGTCGGACGACGACGACTGAACCATGGATCAACCGACCCCGGACACCGGTTCGCTTTCGCGTTTCGTCTGGCAGCGCAGTGCCGCGGCCGCGCCCTATCACGGGCTGCTGATCTTCGCCGGCCAGATTCTGTTGGTGCTGACCGTGCCGCTGGTCGACCACGGTGAGCACTCAACGCCGCTGCCGCTTGCCTTGGCCGCGGTGTCCATGGCACTGGCATCCCTTGCGCTGCTTGGGTATCGCGCGTTGCCCTCGGTCTTGGGTGTCGTCGCCGTCGCGGCGTTTCTCTGGGCGTGGTCTTTTCCCGAGGCCGGCATGCAGGGGCGTGGCCCTGCGATCCTGGTGCTCATGGCGGCGTACAGCGTGACGGTCTACCTGAGCGTCGATTACGCATTCAATGCTGAGATGCGGCCATCGCAGCGGATTCTCTGCGGAGCCGCCAGCTTCGTGATGCTGGGGTTCCTGTTCACCGCCTTCCACGGCATCGTGGCGACGTTTGAAGGCGGAAGATACGTCGTCGCGGAGAATCTCGAGGGTGGCCGTGCCCTGCGTTGGGTTGACTTTCTCTGGCTCAGCTTCTCCACCCTCACCACGGCCGGCTTCGGCGACGTGTCACCTGTGGGTGCATGGCCCTGCGCCGTGTCAACGCTCGAAGCCCTCTGCGGGATTCGCTACCCCGCCACGCTCATCGCCCGGATCGCCTCGCTCCCCGCAGCCGCGGAATCGGGGAAATGCTGGTCGCACCGGCGAATCGCATTCCCGCTGGCTATACTCGGCATTTCGAGGGCAGCCAGTCCGCAGCAGAGGACGACACCAGTGCGCACGATCGAGATCTACGACACGACACTCCGCGATGGCTCGCAGGGCGAGGGGGTCAATTTTTCACTCGAGGACAAGCTCGCCATCACCCGGCGGCTCGACGAGGCCGGCATCGACTTCATCGAAGGCGGCTATCCCCTCTCGAATCCCAAAGACGCCCAGTATTTCGCCCGGGCCCGCGAGCTGAAGCTTCGCCACTCGCGGATCTGCGCCTTCGGCATGACGCGTCGCCGCGGCATGACGGCCGCCGAAGACCCGGGCATGAAGGCCCTCCTCGACGCCGGCACGAGCGTGGTCACGATCGTCGGCAAGACCTCCGCGTTCCACGTCACCGAGGTGCTCGGCGTATCGCACGAGGAAAACCTCGCCATGATATTCGACACGGTCCGCTTCCTCACGGAGTCGGGCCGCGAGGTTTTTTATGATGCCGAACACTTCTTCGATGGCTGGAAGCTCGACCCCAACTACTCTGGCCAGACGATTGCTGCTGCGGCCCGGGCCGGTGCCACGCGAATCGTGCTCTGCGACACCAACGGCGGCACGCTTCCCGACGAGATCGCGCGGCTGGTCGGCGAGGCGTCGGCCGCGCTCAAGGCCGCTGGTGTGAGCGTGCCTCTCGCCATCCATTGCCACAACGACTGCGACGTGGCCATCGCCAATTCATTGTCAGCCGTCGCTGCCGGTGCCGTACAGGTGCAGGGTACGATCAACGGGATCGGCGAGCGGTGTGGCAATGCCGACCTGATCTCGGTGGTCGCGAACCTCGCGATCAAGCTGCCGGGCTATTCGGTGCTTGGCGGTGGCTCGGAAGCCGCCGGTACGACCCACCTCACGGAACTGTCGCGTTTCGTCTACGAGACGGCGAACATGAGCTACCGGCCCGGCCAGCCGTTCGTGGGCACGAGCGCGTTCGCCCACAAGGGCGGCATGCACGTGCATGCGGTCGCCAAGGCGACCGAGTCGTACGAGCACATTCCGCCCGAGTCGGTCGGCAACTCGCGACGGATCCTCGTGAGCGAGCTGTCGGGCCGTTCCAATATCGCCGCTCTCGTGAGTCGGCCCGACGTGAAAAACGACCGTGTCCTGCTCGACCGCGTGCTGGCCGAGGTCTGCCGGCTTGAAAACGAGGGCTGGCAGTTCGAGGCGGCCGGCGCGTCGTTCGACCTGCTCGTCGACCGGATCGCGGGGACGTTCAGGCCAGCCTTCGAGAAGCTCGCCTACAACGTGGCGGTCGAGAGCCGTGCCGGCGACGACGTGCGGACCGAGGCGACCGTCAAACTGGCCGTGGACGGCGTGCAGCGGCACGAGGTCGCCGAGGGAGACGGCCCCGTCAACGCCCTCGACGACGCGCTTCGCAAGGCACTCTCCGAGGTCTACCCCGCCCTCTCGCAGATGCACCTGCTCGACTACAAGGTCCGCGTGATCAATGCCCAGGAGGGGACAGCCGCGAAGGTCCGCGTGTCGATCGAAAGCACCGACGGCGACGCCGTCTGGGGCACGGTCGGCGTAAGCGAGAACGTGATCGAGGCGAGCTGGCTCGCGCTCGCCGACTCGTTCCACCACTTCCTGGGACGTGCCGCAAAATAGGGACGGGAGCGGGAAAAATAGGGACGGGAGCGAATTTCCCTGGAGGAAATTCGCTCCCGTCCCTATTTTTCCCTTCGTTCGTAGGTGTAGGTCAGCGTGCCCTCGGCTAGCGTGATGTCCTTGATCGCATCGATCAACGCATCCCGCGTGGCAGCATTCGGGCGGAGGTTCGGCACCGCCGAGAGCGCGTAGACGGTGACGTGATACGTCTTCAACCCCGGCCCCTTCGAGCACATCGGGTCATACTCGGCTCGCTGCTTGTCGTTGAGGCCCGTCGTGCCCACCCTGTGGGAGTTCTTCGCAAGGCGGGTCACACTTGCCGGAATACCGTAGACGACCCAGTACGACTTCACCCGATCCGGCGCCTCGTGCCAGAGGGTGACGGCGTAGGACTTCGTGCCCGGAGGGCCGGCCTGCCATTCCAGCGGCGGCGAGGCGCCGGCACCGTCGCAGGTGAACTCCACCGGCAAATTCCCGTCGGCACCGATGGCTGGGCTCGTGACGGTGAGGGGCTCTGCTGCCGACGCCTTCGCTGATGATGTTCCGGACCGCTCGCGTCCGGCGGGCCGATTGCTGCCGGACTGCTGCGGCGGTGGGCGATCGTCACCCGGCCGTCGTGGCCCCCGGCCGCGGGGCGTGTAGGTCTCCGTGGTCTTCTTGCCCGACGGATCGGCGTAGGCAAACACGAGCGTGCCGTCACCGGTCACCTTGTAGTCAATAAACCCCTGGCGGCCGCCGACCTCGTAGGTGAGGCGGCGACTCGTGGGCGTGGGCGACGCGTAGCCCACGATCGTCGCGCCACGGAGCGGCTCGAGCGCAGGCCGCACGGGCTCGGCCCGTGGCTGCGGATCGACCTGGCCGTCCCGCTCCGTCACCTCGCCGTGAAACCCGCCGTTCAAATAGGGATAGGCCTTCGTGGCGTGGTAGTGGTAGTTGCCGTCGACGTCTTCGTGGCCGTTGCACCGGTCGAGGCCTTTGACCGCCGAACCGTCGGGCTCCGTGTAGCCATAAATCGGATAACCGTCGAGCGCGTAGGCGATCGGCGCTCCCTTGCCGACCTGCTTCTCCAGGTGCACCGGTGCGAGGTGGTAGTGGTAGTCGTCGGCCCGGCCGCAGTGGCCGCCATGCTCGTCGAGTTCGCCGATCAAGAAGGCGTCTTCGCCACGGTTGTTGAGCGGGTTGAAGATCGGCACGCCGTTGACCGCCAGCGCGATCGCCCCCCGCAGAAACCTGTCTTTCGTCGTGAGCGGGTTGGCCGCCGGCACAGGCTCGAGCGGAATCTGCCAGGCGTTGTCGCCGACATACTTCTGGGGCAGCGGCACCTGCTGCTGCCACGCCTGAATGCCGACCATCAGCGGATGGTCGGGTATGCCGTTGCTTTCGACGAAGAAATATCGGTCGTCGCTGCGGACGGAGATCGCCTTCAGTTCGACGAAGGGTTCGAAGGCCTTGGCAATGTCGGTGGCGTCCGCCCGCTCGGGCTTGGCGTTGGCCGTGAGCAGGAAGCGGGAGGCGACGGCCGGAGGAGCGTCGGGTCGCGGGCTGTCGTGGTTGGCGTCATGCTGGACGGGAGCCGGTTTGTCGCTGGTGCGATGGCGGTGCCAGGGATGGGCCGTCGCGGTGCTTGGGGCGACGAGAGGTGACGAGCTGATCAGGAGCACGCATGCCGCGCGGAGATGCCTCATGCCTTCGGAAAGTCGCTTCATACCGGGGTTCCGCTTCATGCCGTGGTTCCAGGGACGATGGCTGTCGCAACCCTCACCATATCGAAAACGACCGCGGGCGCCGCTGAGGCCCTCACGTGCCTTTCAACGGCGAATCGCCCGTGGAGTTTCGGCCGGTCGGGGCTTCCGCCGTGCATGCGGCTTCCCATGGCGGCAATCGGCGGTTTTCCGCTACATTTTGCGGTTCGCCAACACGGTCCCCAAAGACAAGCCACGCCATGCATGAACTGCCGAAGCAATACGACCACGCCGCCGCTCAGGCCCGCTGCCGCACCCTATGGGACGCCGGCCGCTATTGGCACGCCGAACCGCCGGCCGCAGGCTCCGATCGCGGTGGGCAGAAAAAGAAAACATTCTCGATCGTCATTCCGCCGCCAAATGTCACCGGCGCCCTCCACCTCGGCCACGCTCTCAACAACAGCCTGCAGGACCTGCTCGTCCGCACGCGGCGGATGCAGGGCTACAACACGCTCTGGATGCCTGGCACCGACCACGCGGGCATCGCCACGCAGGCGGTCGTCGAACGCCGGCTGCTCGAGGAAGAAAAACTCTCCCGCCACGACCTCGGCCGCGAAAAGCTCGTCGAGCGGATCTGGGCCTGGAAGGAGCAGTATGAGAAGCGGATTCTCGGGCAGCTCCGCGACATGGGGGCCAGTTGCGACTGGGATCGGGTGCGGTTCACGCTCGACGACCAGTGCGCCCGGGCCGTCCGCGAGGCGTTCTTCCGGCTCTTCGAAAAGGGGCTCGTCCGCCGCGGCAAGCGGCTGGTCAACTGGGACACCTTCCTGCAGACCGCAGTCAGCGACGACGAGGTGTTTCACGAGCAGGTGAAGGGCCACTTCTGGCACATCCGCTACGACGTCATCGACGCGAAGCCCGGTGAGCCGACGAGCGTGACGGTAGCCACGACGCGGCCCGAGACGTTGCTTGGCGACACGGCGGTGGCCGTGCATCCGGCTCCGGCCGCGGCGCTTGCCGAGGCGGAGAAGTCGCTGCGTGAAAAGCGTGCTGCCGCGTCGGCCAAGGAACATGCCGACATCGACCGCGCGATCAAAGACCTTGAGGTGCGTCAACGCGACTTATTGCCCGTCCTCGAAACCCTGGCGGCGATGGCGAAGGACGGTCGGCAGGTGCGGCTCCCGCTGCTCGGCCGGGCGATTCCCCTCGTGGCGGATGAATGGGCGAAGCCCGAGATGGGCTCCGGCTGCGTGAAGATCACGCCGGCCCACGATCCCAACGACTACGACGTCGGCCTGCGGCAAAAGCTGCCGATGATCAACATCCTCAAGCCCGACGGCACGCTCAATGCCGAGGCTGGCCCCTACACCGGTCTCGCCATGATGAAAGCCCGCACGCGGGTGGTGGCCGATCTCGAGGCGGCCGGCCAGCTCGTGCAGGTGGAGGATCGGGTCATCGACCTGGCCCACTCCGACCGGTCGAAGACGCCGATCGAGCCGTTCTTGGCCGATCAGTGGTTCATCCGCATGAACGAGATCGCGCAGCCCGCGCTCGACGCCGTCACTCGAGGCCAAATCCGCATCGTGCCCGAGCGCTATGCGAAGAGCTATCTCGATTGGCTCGGCGAGAAGCGCGACTGGCCGGTGAGCCGGCAGCTCTGGTGGGGCCATCGGATCCCGATCTGGCACGTCGAGGGGGTGGCGGATGCCGATCTTCAGAAGGCGTTCGCGGGCAGGCCTACCGTGTCGTGGAAGACCGACGGCGGCACTGGCTGGCATGTCTGCTCGTCGGACGAGTCGCTCGGCGCAGATGCCGTGGCGGGAAAACTGCTCGTCCGCGATCCCGATACGCTCGACACCTGGTTCTCCTCGGCGCTCTGGCCGCACTCCACGCTCGGCTGGCCTGCGCAGACGGCGGAGCTCGACTGCTTCTATCCCACGACCACGCTCGTCACCAGCCGTGACATCATCACGCTCTGGGTCGCGCGCATGGTGATCATGGGGCTTTTTGATACAGGGAAGATTCCCTTCACAGATGTCGCCATCCACCCGAAAATCCTCGACCGCTACGGCGAGACGATGAGCAAGAGCAAGGGCAACGGCGTCGACCCGCTCGACGTGATCGAGG
>JAPLNQ010000250.1 GCA_026401075.1 Planctomycetia bacterium | reverse complement strand
TTTGGCGTGCTGGCGGCACTCTATCTCCGGGAGTATGCGTCGCCGGGGGCCGTGACCACGGCGGTGCGGATCGCGATCAATAACCTCGCTGGCGTGCCGAGCATCGTCTACGGTGCGTTCGGTCTGGGCTTTTTCTGCTACGCCCTTGGTGGCAGCATTGACGAACTCTTTTTCCGCGCGAGCCTCGTGGCCGATAATCAGCCCACGTTTGGCACCGGCGGCCTGCTCTGGGCGTCGCTCACACTCGCCCTGTTGACGCTGCCGGTGGTGATCGTGGCCACCGAGGAGGCGCTTTCCGCCGTTCCCAACTCGATGCGGGAGGGGTCGTATGCGTGCGGCGCCGGCAAGTGGCAGACAATCCGGCGGATCGTGCTGCCCCGGGCGCTGCCGGGCATCATGACCGGCCTCATCCTGGCGATGGCGCGGGGCGCGGGCGAGGTGGCGCCGCTGATGCTCGTCGGGGTGAAAAAACTGGCGCTCGATCTGCCGATCGACGGAGCGTTTCCCTTCGTGCATCCGGAACGGGAGTTCATGCACCTCGCCTACCTGATCTACGACGTCGGTTTTCAGAGCCCCAACAGCCAGGCGGCCAAACCGATGGTGTTCACGATCACGTTCCTGCTGGTGACCATCATCGCGCTCCTCAACGTGACGGCGATCTGGATTCGCTCCCGGCTGAAGCGACGGTATGTCTCGCAACAATTTTAGCCGCACGCATCCTGTTCACCTGCCGGGGCTGATTTCGATGTGGTACGATTTTCAAACACAAGTCGCGGACGATCGCCCTTTTCTTCTCCCATCATGAACATCCAGGCAGAGACACCATCAGCGCGGGGCGGGCAGCCCGAGGCAGGCTCAGCGCCGGTTGCCAGCGACCGCCTTCAGGCTGTCGCCGCCGGCCGCGACGTGCCCTCCGAAGTGCATCCCGAGGTACGGGAGGAGACGCCCGTTCTCGAGATCGACCGGTTCAATCTCTGGTATGGCGGTAAGCAGGCACTCCACGGCATCACGATGCCGATTCCGCACAACAAGGTGACGGCCCTCGTCGGTCCCAGCGGCTGCGGGAAATCGACGCTCTTGCGGAGCGTGAACCGTCTCTTCGATCTACGATCCCCGCATGGACGTCATCGAACTGCGGAAGCGCATGGGCATGGTGTTTCAGAAGCCAAACCCCTTCCCGATGAGCATCTACGAGAACGTCGTCTACGCGCTGCGGATCGACGGCGAGAACAACCGTGCCGTGCTCGACGAAGTCTGCGAATTGAGCCTGCGGGGTGCGGCCCTCTGGGACGAGGTGAAAGACCGGCTCCACGAGAGCGCGATCGGTCTCTCGGGCGGCCAGCAGCAGCGGCTCTGCATCGCCCGCGCCATCGCCGCCGAGCCGGAGGTGCTGCTGCTCGACGAGCCCTGCTCGGCGCTCGACCCGATCGCCACCGGCAAGGTGGAGGAACTGATCCAGGAGCTGCGCGGGAGGTATTCCGTGCTGATCGTCACGCATAATATGCAGCAGGCCAGCCGCACGAGCGATTACACGGCGTTCATGTATCTCGGCCGCCTGATCGAATACGGCTCGACGTCGGGCATCTTCACCAAGCCCATTCTCCGCGAGACCGAGGCCTACGTCACCGGCCGCTTCGGCTGAGCATCACCATGACCCATCACATCGAACGCCAGATCGAACATCTCAAGGAGCGGATCCTGCGAGTCGGCACCCTCGTGGAGGAGGCGATCTCCAAGTCGATCACGGCGCTCATCAACCGCGATACCAATCTGGCCCAGCGAGTGATGGCGAACGACGAAGAGATCGATCGCATGGAGGTGGAGGTGGAAGAGGAGTGCCTGAAGATCCTCGCCCTCTATCAGCCGGTCGCCGCCGACCTCCGTTTCGTGGTGTCGGTGTTGAAGATCAACAACGATCTCGAACGGCTCTTCGCCCAGGAAGACAATCGCCGCCCGCCAGGGCGCGATCTTCAGGTCGAAACGCCCGTCCGTGCCCTCCTCGATCAGGGAATTCGCCAGCACGTTCCACGCGGTCGACGAGGCGCGGCAGAAGATTCGCCGAAGGGTCATTCAGCAGATCAAGGCAAACCCCGAAAACGTCGAGAGCCTGCTCCGGATCAATTCTGTTTCGAAGCACATCGAACGGATCGCCGACATGGCGACGAACATCGCCGAGGATGTCATCTACATGGTGCAGGGCGACATCGTGCGGCACCGGTCGAGCGACTGACTTCACGCGAAACACGACATCGTGTCGTTTTCGCTTGGCGGGCCTCCGCCCGCTGGCGAGGGCCGGGCATCGTGCCCGGCGATCCTGTGGTTGGTGCGTCCCCGGCTTGGCGGGCCTCCGCCCGCTGGCACGGGCCGGGCATCGTGCCCGGCGATCCTGTGGTGCGTCGCGACTTTGGCGGGCCTGGCGCCCAATGGCTCCGCTTTCCGCTTTTCGGCCGGTCTGGCCCCGTGGTAGCCTTTTGCCGGTCTGATCGCCCCTTCGTTGCCGGAAACCGTGACCATGTCACTCTCGCTCACCGTTCGTTTGCTTCCGCTCTCCGCCGTTGGGTCGGTGATCCTGCTCGTGCTGGCGGCGGCAGCCCGCGCCGAGGATCCCGTTGCCGTGCTGGTCACGGGGCCGCTGTCGGCCACGGTAGGCGACCGCGTGGCGTTTGAGGTGGAGCTGGTCAACCGCTCAGGCAGGCCGCTGGAAAAGCTCCGCGTGGTCGACTACTTCGACAAAGGGTTTCATCACGAGGCATCGGCGAGCCCGATCGAACAGAAGGGCACCATCGACCTGGCGGCAGGCACCTCGCGGAGGCTGACCCTCGATTTTCTGCTCGATGAACCGGGGCGGCAATGCCATCGTGTGGAGATTCTCGATCAGTCACACACGTTTGTCGGCGGTGCGACGTCGTGCGTGCAGGTCGCGGCGTCGCCGGTTGCGGCCGCTACGCCGTTGGCAGCCCCCTTGCCGACGACACCAGCGCCGGTCAATGCGTATCCTTCCACGACCTACCCAACGATGCCCGCCACGCCGCCATCCACAAGCCCGGCGCCGTTCGTAATGGCTGCGCCGCTTGCGACGGCTCCGCTGGCCGCAGCGACGCTGACGCCACCGCCTGTTGCATCACCACCTCTTGGGATGCCACCGGTTGCGATGCCGATGCCGACAGCCCAGCCGCTGGCGCCGCCGCCCGCCCTGCCGGCTTCCAGCGGCCTCCCCGCTTCGACGGCGCTGCCCGCCACGCCATCGCTGGAGTTGGATATGGTCGGGCCCGCTGAGGTGCTGCCAGGTTCTGTGTCCGAGTTCGTTGCCACCGTGCGGAATACCGGCAGCGTGGCCTCGGGCGCGACCACGCTGGAATTCGGTTGGGATGACGCCTTCACGCCCTTGGAAGCCTCCGAGGGCTATAAGCTGGCGTCGTCGCGGGTCTCCTGGGATCTGCCTTCGCTCGAGCCGGGCGGACAGTTGCGGCGTCAGATCAACCTGCGAGCCCAGCCGGCCGGTGCGGTGACCCCGTCCTCCCGTTCGTGCGTGCGGGGCGTGCTGAGTGGGGCCGTCGGAGGTGTCATGGTTGCCGATGAATCGTGTGTGCTCATCCGCTCCAACACGCCGCGGCTGCGCACACCCCGCGAGGCCGGCCTCCGGGTCACCTTGGCCGACTGCGATGATCCGGTGGTTGTCGGGCATTCCACAACGCTCATCTGCACGGTCGTGAACACCGGCGCGATGTCGACGGGACGGCTCGATCTCACAGTCGTGTTGCCCGAACGGGCGACCCTCGTGGGGGATCCGAGTCCTTCCCGCGTGCGGATCGACGGCGCGAATGTGTCGTTCGATTCCATCCCGAGCATTCCGCCGGGGGGACAGGCGACCATGGAACTGGCCTACCGAATCCCGGGGAGCGGCACGGCGAAGGCCACGGCGATCCTGACCGGCACCGAATTGGATGGGTCGACGGATTCGAACTGCCAGACAACGTTCCTGGCTCCGTAGGCGTTGCCCCCCGTGGCGGCAAACTTTTAACTTGTCCGTGTCCTCGGTACGAATTCCACAAGTTAAAAACTCGTGTCCACGGGTCGAACTCCTTCGGTCTCGTCTTTCATGCCGAGACAGCCCCAACCTCTCCCGCCCATCGCCCGCAGGGCTTTCGTAACCCGCAGGGTCGGGGCCGGAGGCTGCTGTCGTTGACGTGTGACAGGTCGTCGATCACACGGCGGGTTTTCACGTGCCGATGAAGATGGATGGCTCCGGCTGCGTTGACCCGATGGTCTTCGCGGGCCGCTGCCAGAGGAACCATCCGCCATGCTCGTGGTGACATCGAACTGGTGCGTGTCGGACGGCACGCTCTTCGCGGGGCCCCCGCGCCGGTTGATCGATCGGTTCCGTGCCGAAGTGCGCAAGGCCAGCCTCCGCGGTGGCTTTCGTTGCGATGGAAGCTATCGTCCCGTGGATGCGATCGATGTCGTGCTCGCCGGCGACACCTTCGACTGGCTCATCAGTCGCGAATGGACCGGCGACGTCCGTCCGTGGGATGATGGCCGGCGGGCCGCGGCTGCGCGGGAGAGGGTCGTATGTGGTGCGATTGGACGCAGCCACCGGCTGCTGGCAACGCTCGCCGCCTGGATGCGCCGCGGGATCGAGGTGCCTGCGGCCGACCGCCGAGGACGGCCGATGTCGGCGGCCTCGCGTCTCGTGCCCGTCCGGGTCGCTGTGCTCTGTGGTGATCGCGATCGCTGGCTGGAGCAGGCGGTCTGCGACTGGATGCAACCGGCCCGGGCTTCGATGCCAATGATTGGCACATGCTGGTCGGACGGCGATGTCGCGGTGCGGCACGGAGAAGAGATCGATCCGTTCCACGCGGTGTGTGGCAGCGGGCCCACGCTCGGCGAAAGCCTCGCCGTTGATCTGATCGCCCGATTCGGCGCCACCCTCGACGGCCTCACCGGGGTCGGCCCGTTGGCCGCTGGCCTCGTGCGCAGGCTGGCCGGAGGCAGGCTCATCGACGCACCGACGCGGCTGGTCGGCTGGCTCTCGGCCCACGACTGCGGTGCCATGCTCCCGACGACGCCGCGGCAACGGCTGGTTGATGCGTGGCACCGGTCTGTCGCCCTCTGGCACCGGGCGGCACGGCGCCTCCCGTCGGGCGGGGTCGCCGGCGTGGATCTGGTGGAACGGATCGCGGACTGGCTGGAACGTGCCGCCGGCGGGGACGGACAGCCATCGAGGCCATGGCTTGATGCGATTCCGGCTTCCGGAGGGCCGCTGTTCGGCGAGGCCGCCACCACCGTCTTGCTCGGTCATCCGGCCGCCGACCCCATGGCATCGGCTGTCTGGCGTCGCCGGGTGGTGTGTCTGGGACCCGGGGCCTTGCAGTCCGGGGATCATTCCGACGACCATCTCTATGCACCGGCGGCGGTGCTCGTCCGCCCCGGCCGCAGCGAGCGGCAGATCGAGTGGCTGCCGCTGGACGCCGCCGCGGCAACGGTCGGCTGGCAGGACGATGATCATCTGGTGCGTGGCGTGTGGCTGTCGGCCGTATCCCGCGGCGTGGCCGGCATCGTCGATGCCGCCTGAGTCGGCTGTCTGGAGGTGTCGATGACAATGCAGAGCGGCGTGTCGATGGTCGAGAATCGCACGACGAGTGAGACACGAACTGATGCGTGATGTGATGCCAAACGACGACATCTACGCCTTCGACATCACGTTGCATGGCCAAACTCCAGACCTGGTCGGCATGCAGTCCGTCGACACGCACGCGGATGCCTGGGGCGCGTGGCCCACGCTGGCGGTGCCTCGCGACCTGCTGGCGATGCCGATGGCAATCGGGTTTGACGAGGCGCTCGAGCGGTTGTCCCGACTGGAACGTATGTATGCCGAGCCTGACGGTTCGTTCGTCTGGACAAGCCCGCGCGAAGGGCTGTGGTGGCAGGTGGACGGCAATGCCTACGAGAAGAATGGCAGCGTGCTGCTGGTGGATCTCAAAGGGAGTTGCCCTGCGGCCGAGTTCGATCGGCTGGTGGAGGCATTCGGCTGGCCGCAGCAGGCGATGATGATGCAGCTGGTGCGGCCCGCCGTTTTTCTCGACGAGCCGACGTTTCGCCGCCACGCCCGGTCCCGCGGGATCGCCGGGGATGGGCAGACTTTGCGGCCACGCTGAGCGATGGGTGAAACGGTTGTACCGGGTGATCGTGGCCGGCGGGGTATGATGGTGGCACGAAGCCGATGACATGAGGGGTGTCGTGGGGTGTGGTCGCGTGGAGAACATGCCGATGGGCAGGGGCGAGCGAGATGGGAAGTTAGTCGACGTGATGGGGCGTCGCAGCGAGTCTTTCAGCCGGAGCATGCTCTGGTTTCGCTGTGGCTTGATCGTGCTGGCGGTGGCGATCGCCGGCGGTTTCCCGTCCGCTGCTGAATTCGTCGGCGAGGAGCCGGTGGCGGTGAGAAATGCCATCGGCGACGGCATGCATGCCTACCATGCGGGTGATTACGACCGGGCCTACGACGATCTCACCAACGCGATCGAGGCCGGCACCGACGACCCGAGGGCCTACTACTTCCGTGGTCTGGCGGCGCTCCGCTTGGGCCGCACGAGCGAGGCCGAGGCCGACTTCACCACCGGAGCGGACAGGGAACTGGTGACGGGAAGCATGCGGCGTGCGTCGCAGTCGCTCGAGCGGGTGCAGGGCACCGATCGCCTGAGCCTCGAGCGATTCCGGGCACGGGCTCGGCTGGGTCAGTTGCAGCGGGAACGCGAGCACTATGGCCGGCGGTATTCCACGATTGAAGACTCCTCGGGTGACGTGCGTCGTCGCCGCCGTCCGGAAGACATCCGGCCCGAACTGGTTGCTCCCCGTGGAAGGGCGATCGAAGATCTTCCGGCCGCGGGGGTCGAGGAGGTGCCAGCGCCAGCGGGCAAGGCTGCTTCCCCCGCCAAACCCGGCAAGAAGGTTATGGACGAGCCGGCCGAGATGGAGGAGCCCGCTGCAGAGTCGGACGATCCGTTTGGCGACGAGCCCGCTCCCGGCAAGCCGATGTCGAAGAACAAGGCCGCCGCGAAGGACGTCACGGACGAGGACACCGCGGTTGAGGACGACAACGCCGCGGCCGGACAGTAGGCAGGCCTGACGCCGCCACGGCTCCGCTACGACTGCCGTTCACGACGGCACTTTGATGTTCAACGCGGCGGCCGCGAGCAGTGCCCAGCCGACGAGGAACAGCCCGCCCCCGATCGGTACGATCGCCCCCAAGATTTTCACGCCCGACAGGACCAGCGCTGCCAGAAAGCCGCTGAAGATCAACGTTCCGACGAGCATGCACCAGCCAGAGGCCAGCAGCAGTCCGCGGGATGGTGAAGCCTGGGGCAAGGCAGACGCCACCGCGACGACGAGCATCGCCAGGGCGTGGTAGAGGCAGTAGCGGACGGCCGTCTCCCAGTTGTCGGTGCGGCCGGTGGCGTCGAGCATCGCCTTCAGACCGTGAGCACCAAACGAGCCGGCCCCAACGCCTAGCCCTCCGAGGATCGCACCGGAACAGAGGAAGAACTTCAGCATGGGATCGTTACGGCCGGTTGGTGCCGAGGAGTTTGTCCTCCTCTTCCTCCTGGATGATGATTCGGGGCGTCACCATCAACATCAGGCTGTCCGTCGTGCGGCCCATGCCGACGTTCTTGAACAGTCGATTGATGTAGGGAATCTTCGAGAGGATGGGCACGCCGAACTCGTTGCGGCCCTCGCGGAGTCGCTTGATGCCGCCAAGCAGCACGGTGCCGCCGTCGGGCACGCTCACGGTGGTGGTGACCGTCGTCATGATGAATTCGGGCAACTGGATCGTGGTGCCTTGAGAGAAGACCTCCTGCTCGGCGCTGCTCTTGCCCTGCGTCTGCAGGTTGGCGTTGAGCCCGGCGCCGGCGGCGGCATCTCCAGCCAGTCCCGTTTTTTCATCGCTGCTCTTCGACTTCGTGGACCGCGTGCCCTCGAACTGGAACTGTTCCACCTTGCCGATCTGCGAGAAGAACGGCACGAGCGTCAGACGGACGAAGCGACGGTCGCTGGAGACGACCGCCTGCACGTTCACAGCCGTGCCCTCGGAGAGCACGGTGATCACCGGCTGCTGGGCCGCCGCGAAATCGCCCACCACGGGCACGACGCTCGTCACGAACGGCCGCTGGGTCTGGTCGGAGATGAAGGCGTTCTGGCCGTTGAAGAGCGTGACCTTCGGCGCCTGCATCACATTTGATCGCGTGTTGCCCTGCGCCGCCTGGATCAGGAAGTAGGCCTCGATGTCGCTGAGGATCGCGAAGCCGAAGTTGGCGGCCGATGTGGCCGGGTCGGGCAGGCCGGGGAGCGACGGCACGGTGGCACTACCGAAGCTGTTTTGACGGAACGGAATCGAGAAGAAACTGGGGGTCTGCTGGGCCGCCGTCTGGCCAGCCGTCGTGCCGCCGGTCCGCCCGCCCGTCGCGCCGCCCGTCGCGCCGCCCGTCGCGCCACCGCCGCCGAGGCCACCGCCGCCGAGGCCACCGGCGGTTGTGCCGCTCGATCCCTTGGCCACGCCAGGCATGCCGGTCAGGTCGAGGCCGATCGTCTGGCTGCGGCTTCCTGGAGAGGCCTGGATACCTGATGACGATGGCGAGAGCGAGGAGTTTGACTGGGTGGGAATCGCCGTCATGTTCAGCGGCGATTGCACCCCGGTCTGGATGTTGAAATCGAAGTCGACACCGATTCGCTCGAAGAAGGTGTCATTGAGCCGGATGAATCGCACCTCGATCGTCACCTGCAGGTCCTGCAGCCTGCGGAGTTGTTCGAGCAGATCGGCGATCTCCTCGTGCACCTCCTGCGTCTGGCTCACCACGATGCTGAGGTTCGTCGCAAACGGCTGGATGGCGCCCTGGCCGCCGACGGTGTTCCAACTCTGCGGCGAGACGGTGTTTTGGATCAGGTCGATGGGCGACTGGAAGTCGGCCTGGCTGCCGCCACCCGTGGGCGCGCCGAACGGGATGGACGGGGTCGAGCCCGTCGCCGGGGCGTTGCCACCCCCTTGAAACTGCGCGAGCGACGCGGGATCCATGCTCGCATCACCCGAGGCGCGGCTCACCCCGTTGATGCCCGCCGGCGGCGGGCCATACTGCACGGATGCGCCATTCCGGGGACTGAGCCGGGCGTAGCCGTCGCGGAGGGCCCCGGTAATACCCAGACCGTCGGACGAGAAATTCGGGATCGGGATCACGAGGTCGGCGACGGGATAGGAGATGCTGTAGACCTCGCCCTTCACCAGCCGGGGACTCGTCACCTTGAGCACTTCATCCTTGATCACGTAATCGAGGTGGAGCGGTTCGAGCAGCAGCTTGAGGGCACTCTTCAGCGAGATCGACTGGTCGAGCGAAATCGTCACCGGCGTGTCGCTGCGAACCGCTTCCTGCTCGAGGCCGACCATGTCGAGATGGATCGGCACGTCTGCCTGCTTGGCGAGCGAGTCGAGGACGGCAGAGAGTGGCTGGTCGCGGTGCGATGCCTTCACCTTCACGCTCATCCGCTTCTGGATCTGCAGCTCCGCGGGCGTGGCCCGCGCACGTCCTTCTGCCTGGAGACGCGTGCGATTTTTCGTGAGATCCTCCCAGTCGCGGGTGGTCGGAAACTCAATCGGTCCGACGAACGGCGTGGAGGAGCGTTCCACGTCCTCGGCCACATTCATGAAGCCGTCCCGCTTCTGACCCTCGATCGACTTCTGAGTGTCGAGCCGGCGGATGACGCGGCTCTGCGAAAGCAGCTGGCGAACGATCGGGTTGTCCGGGGCGAGCTGGCCGGCTTTCTTGGCGACTGCCTCCGCCTCGGGGAACCGCTGGGCGTCGACGAGCGAGTTGTATTCCTCCACGAGCATCGCCAGACGCTGGTCAACCTCGACCTTCTGGGACTTCTCACGGGTGACCCGGGCCTCGACCTGGGCGCTCTTCCGCTCCATATCGAGTTCCCCGCGGCGTTTGCCGGTCGATTCCTCGATGTCACGTCGGGCCCGTTCGATCCGCTGCTGGAGCTGGCCTCGCACCTTTTCGGGCACCGCCGGGTCGGCAATTTTGGCGGCGGCCTCGTCGAGCAGGGCAAGAGCGTCGGCGGGCGATCGCTGCGCGGTGCGTCGGGCCTCGAGCTGCTTGGCAGCGACCTCGGCCGAGATTCGCGCCACGAGCAGGTCATCAGGAACGGCGGCGGCTCCGCTCTCGGCAGATGGACGGGCGGCGGTCGGTCGTGCATTCTCCACCGACTTGGATAGCGCCTCCTCCATGACTCGTCTCGCCACGGCTGCTTCATCGCTGGCCGCCGGAAGTTCCTCCGTGACAGGCTCGACGGCCAGGATCGCACGTGTTCCGGCCAGGGCGAACCACAGGCAGGCCAGGCCAAGTGCGGCCACAATCACAACGCTCCCTGTTCGGGCCGGAGGAGACGATCGTGTCGGAGTGCGTGCCATAAAGACGTTCGCTCGTGCCATGGATGCTGCTTCCTGTGCGCAGGACCGGTTTCGCAGGCGGAGAGAAGTAGCCGTCCGCGGGAAGTCGGGTCAAGGGCATGTGTCGCTCGACAGGCTGCCTAGCCTGTCCAGAACGCCGCAGCCGCCGAGGGAGGCGTTTTTTGCGGAGCCGCGACCCGAAAGGCCCACCAGCCAGGGGGGGTGTTAGCCTTCGTGGGCCTGTTTCGGGGCCCCGGCGGATGCGCCGCCTTCGCCAACGAGGGCAGGAGCCCGGGCGAGCACTTTCTCGACGGTGTCGAGCAGTTGGTCCACGCGGAACGGTTTGAAGAGCACGAGGTCGATCCCGGCTTGTCGCGCTTTCACGATCGAGTGTCCAGGGTCATATCCGAATCCGGTCATCAGGACGAGCGGCACGGAATCGCGGAGTTCTCGAAGCCGCAGGAGGAGTTCATAGCCGCTCATGTCTGGAAGTCGGATGTCGGCGATGATCACATCGTAGACCTCCGCGCCGCAGGCGCGGACCATGGAGGCTGCCTCGGTGCCGTCGCGGGCCGTCTCCACGGTGCAGCCATACCGTTCGAGGAGGGCATGGGCCGCCGCCCGCACCTGTTCATCAGCATCCGCGACGAGAATACGTCGCCCGAGAAGCGCCGGGTGGCGGTCTCCTTGGCGGCGTTGGGCGTGCGCCGAACTGGGGGTCATCTGCTCGCCCACCTTCTGGATCACCTGCTTGATATCGCGGGCATTTCGCAGGATCCGCTGCAGTCGTTCCACGAGGTCAGCGTCGTGGCCGATGTAGCGTTCCATGACGCTGACGGCGTCGTTGAGGATGTCGTCCACGGGGAGCGCCACGGCACCATGGATGGCTTCGATGCTCTCGGCTGCAGTCGAGGCCTTTTCGGCCACGAGGAGTTCAAGCGTGTTGAGGGCGGCGGCCACATCGCGGGAGAAGATTTCGAGAAACCGCAGGTCCGTTTCGGTAAAACCACCAGGCTCCGGGCTTTCGACGTTGAAGGTCCCGATCACCTGCTCGTGCAGCATGAGGGGCACTGTGAGCGAGCTTTTTGCCCCTTTGCAGCCCTCCAGATAGAGCGGATCCTTTGTCGTGTCGTTGCAGAAATAGCTGCAGCCCGTGGCGGCCACGTAGCCGGTCACGCCGTTGTATTCGCGGCGTGCATACAGGACGCGGGCCCCGGCCTCGGGCTGCATGCCAACCGCCAGCAACGGCTCGAGCCTGCCTGTCTGTCGGTCGAGCAGCCGGATCTCGACGACGTCGAACTGCAGCAGATCCTTGGCGTAGTAGAGGATGTTGCTCTTGAGGAGTTCGATCCGTTCCTCGACCGTCATGTCGGCCAGTTCGGCCGGTGCGAGATCGGCAAGCTTCTGGCCCGCCTGATGAATGGCGGCAAGTTTCTGCTGCTCGAGGATGGTGTGGGTGACATCGCGAACCGCCACCACGGCGACCGTAGCGTCTGTGCCGGCCGCGGCCTGCAGATGGAAGTAGCGGTTGTCGGCCGTCCTCAGCGTCGCGCTTGTCGTGCGGCCCGAGGCGATTGCCATGCGGAAGGGGCTGGCGTCGGGTCCGAGTATTTCCGGGCGGTCGAGTGCCTCGAAAAAGTTGAGGCCGTTGAGAGAGGCCTTGCCGCACCATCCCGCCAGACGACCGTTGGACCAGACGATGGTGTCGTCTTCGCGGACCAGCGCGATGCCATCGGGGAGGTGCTCCAAGATGGCCCCGGCATCGCTCTGCCCGGGCAGTCTCTGGCTCATGGGGGATGGAACTGGATTCGGCACCAACGGCTCTCCGCACACCGGCTCCCGCTCGGATCAATGCCCCCCGAGTATAAAATCAGATGAATCACACGCCAAATGCGGTATCTCCGTTGCCGCATGGCGTGACAAATCTATACTGCCGGGGTGGCGACAGGCCGCGTACGCCGATGGAAACGCCGGCCGATCGAATCTGGTGTCGAACTCAGTGCAGCGAGGCAGTTTGTGACCGCGAACGACCCATCCCCCTCATTCCTGGCCCGTCACCAGTTTCTGATCTACCGATTATTCTCCCTGGCTGGCCTCGTTCCGGTTGGCGCATTCCTGGTCGTTCACCTGCTCACCAATGCCTCCGTGCTCGCCGGGCCGGGGACGTTTCAGTCCCGCGTGGACATGATCCACTCGCTGGGACCGCTGCTTGTGCCGATCGAGTGGGCTTTCATCTTCCTGCCGATGCTCTTCCATGCCGTGGTTGGGTTTGTGATTATCGCCAACGGTATGCCGAACGTCGGCTCCTATGCGTATGTCGGCAACGTGCGGTACACGTTGCAGCGGGCGACCGGCATGATCGCCTTTGTGTTCATCATCTGGCACATCACGCAACTGCATTGGCTGGGCACGCCGTTTGGTGGTGGCAGGTTCGATCCGCATCATGCGACGAGTTCCGCTGCCATCACACTGCGGCCCCTGCTCGTGTCTCTGCTCTACGCGGTCGGCGTTTTGTCGACCGTGTTTCACTTCTCCAATGGGCTGTGGACGCTCGGCATCACCTGGGGCATCTGGACGAGCCCCGCTGCGATGAGGCGGGCCAACTGGATCAGTATCGCGATCGGAGTGCTGCTGGGCGGCGCAGGCCTCGGGGCGTTGGGTGGCATGCGGAGCGTCGACGTTGAACAGGCCAGAGCGATCGAAAATCGCATGGATGACGTCAAGCGGATGCTCGAAGGTGGTCAGTCGCCTTTGGATGGCCACCAGCCGCAGTCGCGATCCCCTGAGGTTCGCACCACAAAGCCACACACTGCACCGGTCGTGCCGACATCGGGGCCCGCGTCGCCGACGCCGCCAGGAGCCTGATCAGCACCCGCATCAACCAGGAGGAGCCCGAGTATCATGGCACAACCCAGAGTCCTCGTGATCGGTGGTGGATTGGCAGGCCTATCCGCCACCATGCGGCTGGCGGAACTCGGCGCAAGCGTCGATCTCGTCAGCCTCGTACCTGTCAAACGCTCGCACAGCGTCTGCGCCCAGGGAGGCATCAACAGCGTCAACGCCCTGACGCGGCAGCAAGGCGACAACGAGTGGAAGCATTTCGACGATACGGTCTACGGCGGCGACTTTCTGCAACACCAGCCGCCGGTCAAGGAAATGGCCGATTGGGGCCCGCGGATCGTCGACCTGATGGACCGTCTGGGCGTGCCGTTCAACCGTACTCCCGAAGGTTTTCGCGATCAGCGGCGGTTTGGCGGCACGCTCTTCAAGCGGACCGCCTTCGCCGGCGCGACCACGGGCCAGCAGTTGCTCTATTCGCTTGACGAACAGGTCCGCCGCTGGGAGGTGGAGGGAAAGGTCAAGAAGTGGGAGTTCTGGGACTTCCTGGAACCGGTGCTCGACGATGCGGGCCGGTGCCGGGGTGCGATCTGCCAGGATCTTGTCACCATGCAGTTCCGGGCCTTTCCGGCGGATGCTGTCATCATTGCCACGGGTGGCTGCGGGCTGCTCTACGGCCGCTCGACGATGTCGATGGTCTGCACGGGCAGCGCCGTGAGCCGGGCCTACCGGGCGGGTGCATGGTATGGCAACGGAGAGTTCATCCAGGTGCACCCGACGGCGATTCCCGGAGCCGACAAACTGCGGCTGATGAGCGAGAGCGCCCGCGGCGAGGGTGGCCGCGTCTGGGTGCCCAAGACGCCGCACGACCCCCGTGATCCCCGCGACATTCCGGAAGTCGAGCGGAGCTATTTCCTCGAGGAGCGGTATCCGAAGTACGGCAACCTCGTGCCGCGTGACATTGCCACCCGCGAGATTTTCGACATCTGCACGACCGAGGGGCTGTCGGTCGAGAAGGACCGACTGTGCGTTTACCTCGACCTGACGCACGTACCCCGCGAGACGCTCGATCGCAAACTCGGCGGCATTCTGGAGATCTACGAGAAGTTCCAAGGCGTCGATCCGCGGGTCGTGCCGATGAAAATTTTCCCGGCCGTGCATTATTCCATGGGCGGTCTCTGGGTCGACTATGAAAAAAGCAGCACCGGTGGCCTCGTTGAGGGCTCACCCAGGAACCAGCAGACCAACATCCCCGGGCTGTACGCCGTCGGCGAATGTGACTACCAGTATCACGGTGCCAACCGCCTCGGGGCGAACTCGCTGCTCTCATGCATCTTCAGTGGCTTGTTCTGTGCCCCGGGGGTGATCGCGGGCGTCGATGCCCGCGGTAAGAAGGCCGCGGACGAGTCGTCGCGGCTCTTTGAATCGGGGCTGCGACGTGAGGAGGAGCGGCACCAGTCGCTGCTTGCCCGGACGGCTGGTGATGAAAACCCTTACGACCTGCACCAGCAGTTGGGCAACCTCATGACCCGTGTGGCCACGGTGGTTCGGCGCAACGAGCAATTGGTGGCCGCCTACGCCGAGGTCTGCTCGCTCGAAGAGCGGTGGAGGCGGTGTGCGGTATCGGATTCGGGCAACTGGACGAACCAAAACGTGGTGTTCACAAAGTCGCTCGGTGACATGTTCCCACTGGCGAAACTGGTTCTCAAGGGCGCCCTGCAGCGAGATGAGTGTCGCGGTGCCCACTACAAGCCCGACTTCGCCATGCCCGGCCTCCATGCCACCGATCTGGTCGAGAAACGACGTGAGGCGGAGCAGTGGTGCGATCGCTTCGAGGCAAATACCCGTCGCTGGCTCAAATCGACGGTGGCGAAGTGTGGCGTAGGGGGTGAGCCCGAAATAACCTACGAGGACGTCGACACCTCGCTGATGTCTCCGCGTCCACGGCTCTATGGGCTGGTGGGCGGCGAGATGATCGAGGAGGTCTGGAAAGAACGGCAGAAACTGGCGGGCGTGAGTGGCGATGGCCAGGAAAAGCAGCCTGCCTACGCCGGTTCGGCGAGCTAGCGGTTGCCGGGTCGCGGTGTGGCCTGTGCGTGGACGAAAAAGAGAGCGGTTTCCCAGAGCGGTTTCCCAGTGCGGAGGAGAACCAACCGATGATCAAGGCAGTTGAAGCAGCCGAACACAACGCCGGCATGAAGTCGCAGACGGTGGCCGACCATGACGGGAACGGGCATAGTGCCGCGGCGGCTCGGGTCGTCAGGGTGCGGGTCCTCCGGCAGGATGCCCCGGGCGAGGAGAGCTACTGGGAACGGTTCGAGATTCCCTATGTCGCGAATATGAACGTCATCAGCATCCTGCAACAGGTCGCTGCCCAGGCGAAGTCACGGGATGGTCGCCGGGTGGCCCCCGTGGCCTGGGATTGCAACTGTCTGGAAGAGGTCTGCGGCTCCTGCACCATGCTGATCAATGGCCGGACGCGGATGGCCTGCTCGGCGCTCGTCGACAAGTTGCTCGAAGAGTCGGCCGACGAGATCGAACTCCGCCCGATGTCGAAGTTTCCCGTGGTCCGCGACCTCGTCGTGGATCGTGGCAGATTGTTTCGCTCGCTCGAGCGGGTCAAGGCCTGGGTGCCCGTTGATGACTCCTACGACCACGGTCCTGGCCCCCGGATCGCGCCCGAGCTTCAGGAAGATGCCTATCCGCTGTCCACGTGCATCAGTTGTGGCTGCTGCCTGGAGGCCTGCCCGCAATTCACGAAGATCGAGGCGGTTCGCCGCGAGGATGAGTCGGCCGAAGACTTCGAATCCCGGCGGAAGTCGGCCTTCGATTCGGGCTTTGTGGGAGCCCACGCGATCAGTCAGGCGATGCTGTTCAACGGCCATCCCACCGGCAAGATGATCGCGGACGAGCGGCTGGAGGCGCTGACGGCACAGGGGGGCATCCAGATGTGTGGCAACGCTCAGAATTGCGTTGCTGTCTGCCCGAAGAGCATCCCACTGACTCGATCGATCGCCCGCGCCGGCCGCGCGGCCACGGTCTGGGCCATCCGGAAGATCTTCGACCGCTAGGGGCTCGCTCGCAGATCCCGACGTGCCTCCAGCGAGGGAACTGTACGTTCGTTGCCCTTGATTTTGCAGCCGCGTTTGCCGTAGCGGGGCCGCCGTGGTAGTTTTCAGCTATAAAATCCGGTCGTTTGCTGCTTCGTGACGGGGACTTGTGTGCGGCCTGTGAGTCTTTCAGAAGAGGATTACGAGTGTCTGTGAACGAGCGTGGTGGTCCGCAAGTGGAGCAGTTCGGCGAAGCGAAGGATGTGGCGCGTCAGGACGTCGGTCACTCGGTTGGCAGTTTTCACACGATGGGGCTGTCGCCCGCCACAATGGCCGCGGTGGAGCGGGCTGGCTATACGACGCCGACGCCGGTTCAGGCCGGCCTGATTCCCAAGGCCCTGACGGGCATTGACGTACTCGGTCAGGCGCGGACGGGCACCGGCAAGACCGCGTCGTTCGTGCTGCCGATCCTCGAACGCATGCTGCAGCCGGGCCGCGCCGGTGGCCCGCGGGCGCTCGTGCTCGTGCCGACCCGCGAACTCGCCGTGCAGGTGCGTGATGAATTCGAGAAACTCGCGTATGGCTCGCGGATCCATTGCGTGGCCGTCTATGGCGGCAAGCCGATCAAAGGGCAGATCGACAAACTGGCGAAGCATCCGGCGGTGATCGTCGGCACGCCGGGCCGCGTGCTCGATCACATGAGCCGCGGCACGCTGTCATTTTCGTCGCTCGACATCGTGACGCTCGACGAGGCCGACCGGATGCTCGACATCGGCTTCCGACCCGACATCGAAAAAATCCTTCGCCGCTGCCCCGAGAGCCGGCAGACGCTGCTGCTTTCCGCCACGGTGCCTCCGACCGTGGCCAAACTTGCGACCCGCTACATGCGGAATCCCGAGGTCCTCGACTTCTCCGTCAATGAACTCGCCGTCGAAACCATCGAGCAGGCCTATTTCACCGTCGATCCCACCCGCAAGTTCGATCTCCTCGAGAAGCTGCTGGAACGGGAGAACCCCAGGCAGGTGATCGTGTTCTGCCGGACGAAGCGCGGCACCGACAAGATCTTCGAGCGGCTCTCACGCCGTCGCAGCCGCGCCATTGGTCAGAACGGTCATCCCGACGAAGTGGCCTGCATCCACGGCGACCTCCCGCAGGGAGCCCGTGACCGGGCGATGAAGCAATTTCGTGACGGCACGACCCGCATCCTCGTGGCCACCGACGTGGTGGGCCGCGGGATCGACGTATCGGGGGTGTCGCACATCATCAATTACGACATCCCCGAGTTCTGTGACGACTATGTGCACCGTGTGGGGCGAACCGGCCGCATGGGCCGCGAGGGCGTCGCCTACTCGTTCGTCAGCCCCGAGGAGGGGCCGCAGCTCACGCGGATCGAAATGCGAATCGAGCGGCTGCTCAAGCGGGACGAAATTCCGGGATTCGAGGCGTTTGACCGCCGTCCCAAGACGGAACTGCCACGCTTGGGGGTCGGTGACCGAGCTGGTGTGGATCAGAGCGGCCAGCTGGGCGAGCTGGCCGATACGGCTGCCCAGGAGCCCGCTCCGGCCGAACCGAAGAAGCCCTCTGCGGCTGCGCTCCTCGGCAAGGGCCGGGGCCCGAAGCGACACCGCCGCGCGCTCTGACAGCCACCACCCAAAGTACGGACGCGATCCATGGATGGAAACGCCGGCACGTCGGGCACGCGGGGCGGTGGCCGTAAGCGTGCGCTGAAACAGAAGCTGGAGAGCCTCGCCTCGGCGGGCGTCTCCGATCTGCCTAAGCAACGCGGCGCGAAGCCGCAGCGTGCCGCCGCGGCGACGCGGATCCGGTCATTGGACATCCTCCGCGAGGAGGTGGCTGCCTGTCGGCTGTGTGAGCCGCTGGCCAAGGCCCGCACCCACACGGTGTTTGGCGTGGGGCCCGCCACGGCGAGACTCTGCTTCCTGGGCGAGGCTCCCGGCGCCGATGAGGATGCGTCGGGCGAGCCGTTCGTGGGCCGGGCCGGTCAGCTGCTCACGAAGATCATCGAGTCGTGCACGCTCTCGCGGGAGGAAGTCTACATCCTCAACGTGCTCAAGTGCCGGCCGCCCGACAACCGGCGGCCGCTTCCCGAAGAGACGGCCAACTGCCGGGGCTACTTCGAGAAGCAGCTGGAGATCATCGCCCCGGAGTTCATCTGCTGCCTGGGCACCACGGCCGCGCAGGCCCTTCTGCAGACCGACGAGACGATCGGCGCGCTGAGGAAGCGATGGTTTTCCTGGAAGTCGTCACAGGTCATCTGCACCTATCACCCGTCGTATCTGCTGCGGAATCCGCCCGCGAAACGCGACGTCTGGGACGACATGAAGCTCCTCATGGCGAAGCTCGGCGTGCAGTTGTAGCCCGTGGCCACGAGTTTTTAACTTGTGGAATCGATGCCGGGACACGGACAAGTTAAAAACTTGCCGCCACGGGGGAGAGAGGACACGGACAAGTTAAAAACTTGCCCGGGCCCACACGCTCGCTCGGGCTGGTTTTTCCGGTTGAAACGGTTTTTCTGGAGAATCGGCCCTCGATCGGCCGAAACTATTGTGGGTGTTGGGGATGGGGAACAGCCGCTGATGAGATCCGGGACGTGACGCCCGGTCGACGGGGTGAACGCTCGCCTTTGGGGAGGCCTGCGCCACCCGGTGGGAGACGGATCCCGCCATTTGGAAGGGGCCGCATGGTTGAGGCACGAGTGACACGGGGCCCGCTTCCGCGGGCGTGGACGCTGGCCACGGTGGTAGCCATGGGGCTGGCCTCGGTCGGCTGCACGATGTGCCCCGATCCGTTCGACTATTCTGGGCCGGTGCCCAACGGGTCGTCGCCGCAGAATGACTTCCGGGCGCGGAGCAACGGCATCCTGCCGCTGGGGGCAGCCCCCAGGCCGTGGCCGCTGATCGTGAAGAAGGGCGGTGCACCTGCTGCACAGCCGCTGGAGAACGATCCGACGCCCACGCTTGCCGATGAGGCCGACGCGGACGGGTTGCAGCAGACGGTCGCCGTGGTCGGGGAATCCGAGGAAGAGGCCGGAGTGGATGGCCAGCCAGGGGTGGTTCCTGAAGCGGTTGGCTCCACGCCAGATGCACTCGAGCCGGTGCCGGTCGTCGCCGCGCAGACGGACACGCCGCAGACGGTCGAAGAAGAACCGCAGGGAGCGCCACAGCCCCCGGTGGCTCCTGTCGCGCCGCCTGTCCAAACCAGCGAGACTCCCGGTTGGCGGGCCCGCCGCTGAGCGGCGCCCCCGAAACTGGCTCACGGACGTTTTGTCACGGACGCCAGCCGTCGGGAACGACCGCGTCCTTGGGCACCACGGCGATGCCGTCGCGGACGGTGAACCGGTCGCTGTCGGCGGATGTCTCGCAGCCATGGTCGTTGACGATCCTGGCCCCGCGGCCGATCCGCACGTTCTTGTCGACGATCGCGGCTTCGATCACGGTGCCCGCGCCGATGCCCATCCGCGGCAGGCCCTTGGCCGTGTTGGCGGCGATGTCGTCCGCCGTCTCAAAGAAGTCGTTGCCGAGCACCACCGAATTGCGGATCACCACATCGCGGCCGATTCGGCACCGCACACCGATCACGCTGTTCTCGATCACCGCCCCTTCCTCGACGAGGCAACCGTCGGAGAGCAGGCTGTGCCGAATGGTGGCGCCGTCGATCCGCGACGGCGGCAGGAACCTGCCGCGGGAATAGATCGGGGCTTCCGGCATGGCCATGTCGAAGGGCGGGGCGGGGCTGGCCAGATCGAGGTTGCACTGGTAGTAGGAGCGGATCGTGCCGATGTCCTCCCAGTAGCCGTCGAAGGGATGCAGTTGCACCTTCTTGGCCCGGATCGACGCCGGGAAAACCTCGCGGCCGAAGTCCTGGTAATCGGTCTTGGTGAGCAGGTCAACGAGGCAGTCGCGGTCGAACAGGTAGATGCCCATGCTCGCCATCAGACTGCGACCCTGGGCCGGAATGCCCTGCCGCTCGATCCAGTCAGGGTCGGTCCGCATCATGTCGAGTTCTTTCGGCGTCTGCGGCTTCTCCAGGAAGCCCTCGACGCGGCCCTGGCCGTCGAGCCGCATGATGCCCAGTGCCGAGGCAGCCTCCGCGTGGACTGGAATCCCCGCGATCGTGACGTCGGCGCGGCTCGACATGTGGGTGGCCAGCATGTCGGCGTAGTTCATCCGGTAGAGCTGGTCGCCGGAGAGGATCAGCACGTGGCGGATGTCGGGCTGCTGGATGTAGCGAAGGTTCTGGCGAACCGCGTCGGCCGTGCCCTGGTACCAGCCGGCGTTGTCGGTGGTCTGCTGGGCGGCGAGGATCTCCACGAAGCCGCCGTTGAACGGATCGAAGGTGTAGGTGCGGCGGATGTGCCGGTGGAGGCTCACCGAGTTGAACTGCGTGAGCACGTAGATCCGCTGCACGCCGCTGTTGATGCAGTTGGAGAGCGGCACGTCGATGATGCGGTATTTGCCCGCCAGCGGCACGGCCGGCTTGGACCGGTCGCGGGTGAGGGGATAGAGCCGGGTGCCACGTCCACCCCCGAGCACCAGAGCCAATACACGCTGCACGCTCATGTTGACCACTTCCTTGCGAATGCCTGTGCCTACCCGCCGGGCACCATGCTACGGGAACCGGCGAAACCCGCCAATTGGCGTCGTTTCCGCCCCGAATACGCGATCCTGCGTGCCCATTCACGGGCCCGAAGGGACCTGCCGCCGCAGAAGCAGGTTGGCATGGCCCTGCAACGCTGCGCGGGTCTCGGGACTGATCGTGGTGAGGCCGGTGAGGTGCAGCCGGCCCTTGTGCTTCGCCAATGCAGCGGCAGCATCTGGCGGCAGTTCGGTGATTGCCTTGAGAACGAGTTCTCCGGGATACGCGGCCAGGGCCGCGGCCGCCTCGGTGGAGAGCGACGGCAGGCCGTTCAGCACGAGCGTTCCGGTCCGCTTTGCTAGCGACGTGGCCACCGTAGGATCGAGCGACCCCAGACCGTTGAGGACGAGCACGCCGCTGTGCTTTGACAGGGCCTCGGCAGTCTCCGGCGACAGCGACCGAAGGTTGTCGAGTCGCAGCACGGATGGGGCGCGATCAGCACGCCGGTGGATGATGCCCGGTTGAGTCTTGTCCTCTGCCACGCCGGCGTTCTTCGCCAATTCCGCGGCGATCTCCGGCGAAAGCTCGGTGATCCCCAGCCGCAGTTCCCCCCACTGGCCTGCAAGCTTCTTCGCCAGCGGCAGCGAATCGAGCTTCTCGAGCCCGTAGAGCAGCACCTTCCCCTGATGCGTGGCCAGTGCCTCGGCCGCCTCGGCTGAGATGCTTTTCAGGCCGTTCAAACGCAGGTCGGCATAGCCGAACCCACCAACCGGCTTGTGTTTCGCGAGCACCGCGACCGTCTCCGGCGAAAGCTCCGTCAGGCCTTTGAACGACAGTTGGCCTTCGTACGCGACAAGCACCTCCGCCGCCTCGGGCGAAAGCGACGTGAGGGCGTCGAACGACACGAACCCTCCGTCCAGTTCATGGAGGACAACCCGTGGCTTCGCGGCGATCACCTCGCGGGCCTGCTCCACAGTGAGAGAAGTGAGCGTGCTCGAATCTTCAGCCCGGGCCGCCGGTATGAGGCAGCTGCAGGCGGCGATCGCGACGACCATCGACGCATGATTGGATGCCGCTCTTTTCATGCGTGTCGGCTCATTTCCGGGTGACGAGGTCACTCTCGCAACAGAGCAGGACGAGATCTCGGAGCCGATAGCCGTCGGCCGCGGCCTTCTCCACGATGCTGCGGATGGCGGGGCGGTCGGCAACGGTGAGGTCCCGCCCCAGGGCATGGACGAGGAGCTTTTCCACCAGACAGCGGGCGAACTGCGGCTGGTGTTTCAGCAGTTCTTCCTTGAAGCCGCTCACGTCCTTGAAAGTCGTGCCACCAAATTCACCGCTCGCGTCGACGAGGAGCGGCTTGTTGTTGGCGATGTAGTGTCCCCGCCAGCGGCCGATCGCGTCGAAGCTCTCCAGCGCGAAGCCAGGTGGATCGATCTGCCGGTGGCAGCTCAGACAGGATGGATTGTCGCGATGCTTCTGAAGGCGGTCTCGGATCGTGGTGGCGCCGCGGATGTCGGGCTCGATCACGGGGATGTTCGGCGGCGGCGGCGACGGCGGCGCGCCGAGGATGTTTTCCAGCACCCAGGCCCCGCGGATAACGGGAGAGGTGTCGACGCCGTTGGCGGTGAGGGTGAGAACGCTCGACTGGCCGAGCAGCCCGCCGCGGCGTTTGTCGGTGAGCTTCACCGCCACGAACGCGGTCGAGGCGGCGGCTCCAGCGCCGTCCGGCTGGAGGTCTTCGTCACGTAGGCCCTTGACCGGTTTTCCGAGCCGCCGCTCCGCGGCCTGCCAATCCAGACCGTAGTGCTTCGCGAGGGCCCGGTTGACGAACGTGTAGTCGGAATCGAGGAAGTCGGCGATCGCGCCATTGACGTGGAGCAGCCGTTTGAAGAAGAGGCGGGTCTCCGCCCGCATGGCCGGCTCCAACTGGTCGTCGAAATAGACCGGAAACACCGGCGCCATCGTGCCGAGCTTCCGCATCATGAGCCAGCCGTCAAGAAACTCGTTGACGAACGTGTCGGAGCGGGGATCGGCGAGCAGCCGCTCGGCCTGTGCGCGTCGCACGTCTGGCCGAAGCAGGTCGCCCGCGGCAGCGTGTTGCAGCAACTGCTCGTCTGGCAGCGACGACCAGAGGAAATAGGAGAGCCGGGAGGCGATCTCGTGCCCATCGAGCGTGTCTCGGTTCTCCTCGCGGTAGATGAATTCGGGCGAGCAGAGGATCGCTTTGACGCCCTGCTGAATGGCCGCGTGGGCCGCTTCTCCTGGGGACTGCCCTGACTTCTCGGCGGCTGTTTCGACGGCCCGCACGAGCCTCACGATCGGCTCCACCTCGCCCGCCGGCACAGGACGCCGCCAGGCCTTTTCGGCGAAGGTGCGAAGCACCTCGCCTGCCTTGGCTGATTCGTAGGGCTCGGCGCCGAAGACCGCGAGGTGGCTCGCCGGCGGCCATTCTTCGTTGATCGGGCCGGCGATCTCGACCTCGTGGACGCGGATTCGGGGTGTTTCGAAGAAGATCAGGTGTCCCCAGTCACCACCGAGGTTGGCCTTCTCATACGCCTCGAGCTGTGCCGTGTCGAGCAGCGTGTATTTGTTCTCTTTGACATACATGTCGAGCCGGTGGTTGCTCCCCGTGGGGCCGTTGGGGAACGAGAGCTTGGGAAACTGCCCCTGCTCCAGCCAGACGCGGCACTCGAGCCATGTGGGCACGTCGTCGGGCACGTCCCACGTGGCGAGATGCCGGTCGCCCGAGCGGGGCGTCGTGAGCGCCTCGTTGACCGCATCCTTGTTCGACGGATCGATGCCGACGAGCGAGCCCGTCTCCATCACGAGCCGATTCGGCTGGCTTGGGTCGGTCAGCGATGTGCCGCCGAACATTTTCTTCTGGTCGATGTCGGCATAGCGAAACTTGGCCTCAGCGAGGATGCGGATCGAATACCAGCCGGCCAGCGGCACGCCCTCCCGCAGATCCTCCAGCGGCATGCAGCCGCCACGGTAGAAGAGCGACTGGTAGGGCAGAGACTGCCGGAGCGTCTTGATGTGGTAATCGCGTTCGCCGTAGGAGATGCCGAGCGTCGTCCGGTCGAACGGCGGCTTGAGTGGAAATCGCCGCAGTTCGGGCTTCTCATCGAAGTGGATCGCGCGGCCGACGATGTCTTCAGCGGCCCGAAGGTATTGCCGCAGCAGAAAGCTCGACGTCACGAGTTTCTCGCCGTTGGAGGCGAAGCCATGCGAGCGGTTGTCGTCGGGGAAGTCGCGGGTGGGATCCCGGCCGCTTAGGTCGAGGTGCAGGAGGTCCTCGATCGTCCTGCGGTATTCGGTGCGGTTGAGTCGCCGCAGCACCGCGTCCTTATCGACAGGCCGGCTGCGGGCGTCGGCCACAAGCGTGCCTTCAAGCGCCAGCACTGCCGCGTGCCGTTCCTCTGCTGTTGGCTGCTCCTGGTCGGGCGGCGGCATCGTGCCCCGCTCGATCTGCTCGAGAGCTCGTAGCCAGCCCTTCGCAGTGGCGTCGGTGACGGAATCGCCGAGCGACTCGAGCGACACGCCCGACTCGCGGGTGGCATCGTCGTGGCAGGCGAGGCAGCGCGTGGAGACGAACGTGCGGACGGCACCGCTGATGGCCGCGGAACGGCCAGTCGCCGGAGCAGCCGCGGCCGGAGACAAGGCGGTCGGGGCAGCGGCGTCGGCACCGAACGTCTCGGTCACCACGGCGGCCAGCAGCGTCACGAGTGCAAACATGACGAGTGACAGCGTGACGAGTGACAGCGTGACGGTCCTGCTGGGCATCATGCCAGATCCCCGAGCGTGCCCTTGCTCTTGCCGAATTCGTCGGCCTCGATACCGAACCGCTGCGCCATCGAGAGGTAGAGGTTGCACAGCGGCACCCGTTTGCCATCTTCCTCCGGCATCTTCACGTGGGTGCGATGCTTGTAGCCACCGCCGGCCACGATCACCGGCAGGCTCTTGTTGGTGTGGGCGCTGCCGTCGCTCATGCCGCTGCCGAACAGCACCTGCGTGGTGTTGAGCAGGCCAAACTCCTCGAGCTTCGCGAGGAACCGCGCGAGGTGGACCATCTGGTAGTGCTCCACCTTCCGCATGCCGGCCATGAGCACGGGATCCTTGCCGTGGTGCGAGTAGCCGTGATAGCCCTTCTCCTCGATCCCCATGGCGGCGGTGTCGAACGAGCCGGGCACCTCGATCGTGGCTACCCGGGTGGAATCAGTCTGGAGGGCCAGCGCCACCAGATCGAAGAGGATCGGCAGCTGCTGGCTCACCGTGCCGTCCTTCGGCTCCTTGGCATCGACATGCGGCCGGGGCCGCGAGAGCCAGGCCTTCTCCTGAGCGAGCGACTTCTCCACTTCGCGGATGGCGGTGAAATACTGCTCCATCTTCTGCCGGTCGCGGCTGCTGAGCCGGCCGTTCATCCCCTTGGCCTGGCCATTCACGGCGTCGAGGATCGAACCCTGCTGGTCGTACTCGGCGCTGAGCTCGGCCGTCCGCTCGGCGGGGTCATCGACGAAGAGCTGCTTGAAGACGCGTGAGACCTGCTGGATCGGCGGCACCATCACGCCATTCCGGGTCCAGGAGAGTTCGACGCCGCCGCCACCGACCGGTCCGGCCGCCGTGTTGAGCGTGGCGAAACGGGTCTGGCCCGCAACGTGCTGGCC
This sequence comes from Planctomycetia bacterium, assembly GCA_026401075.1. Taxonomy (GTDB): domain Bacteria; phylum Planctomycetota; class Planctomycetia; order Pirellulales; family UBA1268; genus CAMCQY01. The sequence continues at coordinate 12,215 of JAPLNQ010000250.1, read as the reverse complement.
CAGAAACTGATCGAGCGAGATGTTGCCGTCGGGCATGCCTACCACCTCGCTGGTCAGCACCCCTGAGAGAAACGTGTGGGTGGCCCCGTGGCCGCTGCCGTAGCCGTGATCGAGGTTGGAGAAGACGGTGAACTTGCCGCGGAGTGGATCGAGCGGCTTGAGGTTGTCGGGGAGCGCGGCGGCCAGCCCTTCCTCCGTCGGGAAGAAGGAGTCGTGGACCATGCCGAACGGGTTGGCGACGCAGACGAACCGCTGCGTCGGGGCGGCGGCCTCCGCCCGGGCAAACGTCTCGAGCCACGGCAGGGCGATGCAGGCACCGGTGCCTTTGAGAAACATGCGGCGGGGATGCCGCGATTGGGCACGGGTCATCAGATGCTCCTGGTGTCGAGGCATGGTGATTCGTTCGACACGTGCGATCAGGGGCTCTGGAGCTTGAATTCGAAAGAGTTTGTGACGCCGGGTTTGACCTCCGCCGTGAGGTCGGTGGTAGACGGATTCGAGTAGCGGACCGGCACGAGGTTGCGCGGTTGCGGCGGCGCCGACGGGGATTTGCCGGGCTCGGGCGGATCCGGGGTGATGTTCCGCACATCGATGACGATCTTGTGGAATCCGACCAGAGCACCGTCTTTGGGCTTGAAGCACATGGCACCTTCAAAGCGGCCATCGGGTTGGATGTGGGCCACGGCCATCCTGCCGGTGGATCCCTTGCTGTTGTCAGGGATGAAGTGAACCATACCTTTGGTCATCGGCTTGCCATTCAACGTGACGGTGCCATTCACCGGGGCCATTGTGGGACGTGGCTCCTGGCTGCATCCTGCGATGCCCAGGATGAGGCCGAGTATTGCACAGACAGACACACGGAAGGTTCGAGCCATCGGTCCAGTCCTTTGGGAGAACAGTCGGTTGGCCATGGAGAATCACCGCTGCCTGGTGGAGTTGCGCAGCGGGAGACGCGTCATCACGGTCACCATGGAAGCTTGGATGTCTCCCCACCCTTCATGTTGGCCGCACCACGCCAGAGGGTGATGTCGATCCCATCGGCGACGTAGCCGACGGCACCATCGACCTTGGCCATGAAGACGCCACCGACGTGGCTCGAGCTGAACGGGAAATCCTGCTGGTCCTGCCAGGCGCCATAGGGGCCCGGCATGATCTGATTTGGTCCATACTTGTTGTAGCGCATGGTCATGGACCGCGAGGCGAGGCCCACCGGCCAGGCGCAATAGAGCCCGCCCCCGTCGATCGCCTGCGTCGGATAGACCGCTTTAATGGCATTGGGCCGCACCTCACCGCACAACAGCGTGTTGGATGTTCCGTCGAGCACATCTTTCATCCGGTTGACCTGCGCTTTCATCTGGGGATACCACCAGCCCACCGAACTGGCCGCGCCCGTTTGCACCAGACAGAAGACGCCGGCTTCGGCAGGGCGGTTTTCGCCATACCAGGAACTATCCGTACTGCCCATCACGCCCGCGTAGCAGCTGGCGCCAACGTTAGCGTCGCCACCGGAGCAGCCAGTGGACAAGGAGCCGAAGGCCTGCTCGCCATACGACGGGCAACGATAAACTGACGGCGCCACTTTCCCCCCGCCCACGGACTGGGCGGCAGCCCTGTTCGTCGCGCCTTGGACACTCGCGGTGAGGTCGAACTTGTTGTAGAGCGACTGTTCTTCCATGAACGGCAGCACCCTCACAAGCAAGCCGATCGCAGGGCCGGTGCCGCCAGGACCGCACTGCCAGTCCGTGAGGCCGGTGTTGGCCGGTGGAAACTGGTTCTGGGCATCGTGATAGTTCAGACATCCGAGGGCCAGTTGCTTGAGGTTGCTCTGGCAACTCGACCGTCGGGCCGCCTCGCGGGCCTGCTGCACCGCGGGAAGGAGCAGTCCGACGAGCGTGCCGATGATGGCAATCACGACCAGAAGCTCGACGAGTGTGAACCCGCGTCGCGGACCTGCCGCGCGAGGATTCTCCAAACTGTTTTCAATGAAAGTCTTCACGACGCCCCCCATCAGAAAAGAAGAGAATGAGCACATCGGCACTGGCGGCGAACCGCAATCTTCACTCACAGATGACACACGACCCAGAAAACTCACCCTCTTGGCAGGGAATCCTCACAGAAAAGGCTGTAATAGCGATGAGGGACCGTCTGGCTCGGGGCCGGGAGGCTCAGAATCGCCGCATCGTCACCATTTTCCTGCCCGGCCGCTGCCGAGCGTGTTCACGCCAGCTTTAGCGGGTGGGCCGCGGGATTGCGGCCGGCACGACCTCCAGCCGGATGTCGTCGACATACTGCCCCATCGACTCCCAGACCAGACGTTCGCCGTCGTTCCGCCACCGCTCGGTGAAACAGTGAAGGACGAGATACCTGGCCCCCTCCGGCACGTCCACCGTGGCCGACAGCCTCTGCCAGGTGCGGCGGTCGCTGTCGAGGTCTTGACGGATCTCCGAGGCGGCCATCGATGCGGGCTGCTTTGCCGCCGCCGCGAATTGGGCCCGCCAGTCACGGCGGAAGTCGCGGGGATGCGTGTCGGTGGCGATCAGGCTGACGCCGCCAAATGGCTTGACGACGTCGCCGTTCTGGGCGGCGTTGAAAAAAGCGGATAGCTCGACGCGGTCCAGCCGGCCACCGGCTGAAGCCCGCAGTTCTGCCAGATCCACGAATCGCCAGATCTCCGCGACCACGCCCTCGTAGAACTTGTCGCGTGGATGGCCACTCACGAACTTGAGCATCCGTGCGCCGCCGCGCGGCACAACACCATCGGTGACGCCCACCACCTCCGTCTCGTCGCCGCCCCAGAGGTCGAAATGTTCCGGCTGAAAGTCCTGAGCCGGCGGCGGCGGTGTTTCGAAGCCCTCTTCGTGAATGACGACATTTGCCGGCTTCACGCTGCCCTCGCGATACGAGGAGGCGATGCCACGAGACGCGATCAGCACCGCAGCCAGCCAGCCAGCCACCAGCACGATGCGACGGACCGTCAGCGGCAACTGCTGCCAGGCGTCGGCCCAGAATGCCAGGCGCGCACGCTCACCAACAGAAGGGGGCGAGGTCGGCTCGGCCGGCGTAACCCAGAAGTCTGCCGGCGAAAACCGCAGCTTCGCCGCCTCACGGAGCAGGCCATGCACAGTCGCCCGGTCCCAGAATTCCTGCCGTGCCTCACCAGATTCGAGTAGGGACGTTTCCAGCTCCGCGAACTGATCGTCGGCGAGCGTGCCATCGAACCAGGAGTCGATGAGCATTTCGCGGCGGTCTGCCATGCTCGGCGTCGGTGGAGTAGCCTCATTGATCGGGTCGTCTTGGGGCGTGCTCATCCCGTGGCCTCCATGCGGCCGTCCGAACCCGCCGCGAGCTTCTTCGCCACGCAATCACGGATCGCGTTGCGGGCCTTGAGTAGTCCGTTGTTGACGCCTGCAACAGTTCGGCCGAGGAGCTGTGCGATCTCACTGGGGCCGTGCTCCGAGAAGTAGCGGAGCCGCACGAGCTCGAGGGCCTTCGGGGGCAAATCATCCATGCAGGCCATGAGGAGGGTCAGCCGTTCCTCGCGAAGGAGATCGGGCGCGGCCGAGGCGGCGAGCGAATCGACAACGGCCGGAGAGAACCGTCGGCTGGCACGCTGGTTTTCCAGCACCTTGAGCCGGACGATCGCGCAGGACCATGCCAGGAAGTTGGTTTTTGGCTGGAAGTCAGCCGCCTTGGTGGTGATCGTGAGGAATGTCTCCTGAATCACGTCGTCTGCGGCGGCAAATTCACCCGCCAGCGCGAGTGCATAGGCCCGCAGCTGCGGCGCATGCCGCACGAACAACTGCTGCACGAGCATGGTGTGCGCGGCAGGCGGGCTGGAGGCGGCCTCAACGCGTTTGGGGGCAGGCATGTCGGCGGTGGTTGTCAGGGAGTTGGGCGGGCCGTAGCGAGGAGAACGAGCGTATCCGGCCGGCGGTCACCCTCAAGATGTCGTGGGCCCCGAAAAACTCACCCTCCGACGGGCAATGGTCGGGCTTCGCCGGGATATGCGGCGGAGATTCACCGTGCCTGCCAAGGCTTGCGAGAGTGATACCACAGTGGTACTATGAGGGAAAGAGTCCGCTACCATGCCGCGAAAAATACGACAGCTGGTCGCCGATCTCGAGCGTGTCGGCTTCGTCAATCACGGCGGGAAGGGAAGCCACCGCAATTTCCTCCATGCTGAAAGCTTCTCACGGGTCACGATTTCCGGTCGCGACGGGAGCGATGCCAAGCCCTATCAGGAAAAGGAAGTGCGCCATGCCATCCAAAAAGCCAGGCACAACGAGAAGCCCTCGACAGAGCCCGAAGCCGGGGCAGATTGATGCCGCTCCTGCCTCGGGCCAGCGGTCCGTGCGGCCTGCCGCCGTCAGGCCGCCGACCAAGCGGGGGGGCGCCGCCGGCCGGTCGTCTCCTCCGGACCATGGCTTTGTGAAGATCGTGGAATGGAGCCCCGAAGACGGCTGCTACGTGGGGAGTGCGCCGCCGCTCGTGGGACGGTGCTGCCACGGCGACGAGGAGGCCGACGTCTTTCGGCAGTTGTGTGCCGTCGTCGAGGACTGGCTGGAAATCTATCGACGGGAAGGACGGCCGCTCCCGACAAGTCTCGTGGGCAGACGCTTCAGCGGAAAGTTCCAGCTGCGGCTCGGCTCTGATCTCCATCGGCTGCTCGCACTGCGGGCCGCCAGTGCCAATCGAAGCATCAACGATCTGGCCGTCGAGGCGATCGAAAAAACGCTGTCGGCCGGGTAGACACCGCGGGCATCTCAGCCCTTCAACACGAAGTTCACGAGTCGCCCGGGAACCGCGACGACCTTGGCGATTTCCTTGCCGGCGATCAGTTCTGCGATCTTCGGATCGGCCAGTGCGGCCGCCTTCATCGCCTCAGCGTCGGCATCGGCGGGCACCACCACGCGGCCGCGGAGCTTCCCCTGAATCTGCACCGGGATTTCGACGGTGTCGTCCTTGAGCCACTTCTCCTCGACGGCAGGCCAGGCGGCCAACGACATCGGGGCCGGCCGGCCGAGAATCTCCCAGAGTTCCTCGGCGAGATGCGGCGCGAAGGGGGCGAGCACCGTCACAAAGGGCTCGAGAATCGCCCGCGGCCGCCGGTCGAGCGGCGTGCAGAAATTCACGAACTCCATCATCCGCGCGATGGCTGTATTAAAGGAGAGCGCCTGGATGTCCCTTGTCACCTTGTCGACCGTGCGGTTGATCTCGCGAAGCTGGTCGTCGGTCGGGGCATCGTCGCAGACCTGCGTTGCCAGCGTGATCTCGTCGGCCCGCTCATCGACGACGAGCCGCCAGCAGCGGTCGAGAAACCCACGTACGCCCCCCACGCCCGCCGTGCTCCAGGGCTTCGTCGCCTCGAGCGGTCCCATGAACATCTCGTAGAGCCTCAAGCTGTCGGCGCCGTGGTCGCGGACGACCTGGTCGGGATTCACCACGTTGCCGCGGCTCTTCGACATCTTGTGGGCCCGGCTCTCGACGCGGATCTTGGGCGCGTCGCGGAGCACGAAGTGCTCTCCCTGCTTCTCAACCTGATCGGCGCGAACCTTCACCGGGGAATCCCCCTCCCCCTGCTGGCCCGCCATGACCCAGCCACCCTTCACGCTGCGGTAGCCGGTGAACTCCATCTCGCCGAGGATCATCCCCTGGTTCACGAGCTTGCCGAACGGCTCGGGATGTGAGACATGGCCGCGGTCGAAGAGCACCTTGTGCCAGAACCGGCTGTAGAGCAGGTGGAGCACGGCGTGCTCCGCGCCGCCCACATAGAGATCAACCGGCATCCAGGCCTTCTCAATCTCGGGATCGAGGAAGCGGTCGGTGTTGCCGGGGTCGAGAAAGCGGAGGTAATACCAGCAGGAGCCGGCCCATTGCGGCATCGTGTTGGTCTCGCGGCGGTAGCGTTTGCCGTCGCGCTCAAGGAAGAGCCAGTCGGCCGGAGACCTCGACAGCGGCGGATCAGGCGTCTTGCCTGGCTTGAAGTCGGTGAGGTGCGGCAGGTTCACTGGGAGCTCGCGTTCGTCCACGGCGCGGATCGCGCCGGTGGGGCGGCCTTCGGCGTCGACTTCGTGCAGGATCGGAAACGGCTCGCCCCAGAACCGCTGCCGGCTGAAGAGCCAGTCGCGGAGCTTGTAGTTGACCGCCGGCCGGCCGAGGCCGGCGGCCTCGAGATCGTGCGACACCCGCGTGATGAACGCCCGCGTATCGAGGCCGGTGTAGGGTCCCGACGCGATCGCCACGCCGTCTCCCGCGAAGAGTTCTCCTGCCGCCAGGGCGGTGCCGTCGGCTGGCTCCACCACGGTCACCACATCGAGCCCAAACGTCTGGGCGAATTCAAGGTCGCGATCGTCGTGTGCTGGCACGGCCATGATCGCGCCGGTGCCATACGACGCCAGCACATAGTCGGCCACCCAGACAGGAATCGGCTTGCCCGAGAGCGGATGCACGACACACGAGCCGGTGAACACGCCCGTCTTGTCGCGGGCCAGGTCGGTGCGGTCGAGATCGCTCTTCCGCGACGCCGCCTCGCAATAGCTGCGGATCGCCTCACGCTGCGCTGGCGTCGTGAGCCGGTCGAGCATCGGGTGCTCTGGCGCGATGACCATGAAAGTCACGCCGTAGAGCGTGTCGGGGCGGGTCGTGTAGACGCGGAGTACGTCGTCGGGGGCACGCTCCGGGAGGCCGGCTTCGGCACGCAGCTTTTTCCACTGCTGGCAGGCCGCATCGAAAGCGGTCGCGCCGCCTTCAGTCGCCGCGATGAAGAAATCGACCTCGGCGCCGGTGCTCCGGCCGATCCAGTCGCGCTGGAGCTTCTTGATGCTCGCAGACCAGTCGAGGCCCTCAAGTTCGCGGTCGAGCCGGTCGGCGTAGGCGGTGATCCGCAGCATCCATTGCCGCAGCGGAATCCGCACCACCGGATGGCCGCCCCGCTCGCTCACTCCGCCGATCACCTCCTCGTTGGCCAGCACCGTGCCGAGCGCGGGGCACCAGTTCACCGGCGCCTCCGACTGGTAGGCGAGCCGGTGAGTGTCGCGGTAGGCCGTGACGGCCGCTTCACCTTGGCCTGCGACCTCGGCGGGAATCGGCAGTTCGGCGATCGGCCGGCCCTTCTGCAGGGCGGCGTCGAACCAGGTGTCGAAGAGCTGGAGGAAAATCCACTGCGTCCAGCGGACGTATTCGGGGTCGGTCGTTGCCAGCGAACGGTTCCAGTCGTAACTGAAGCCGAGCATCTTCAGCTGACGGCGGAACGTGTCGATGTTGCGCTCGGTGCTCTCCCGCGGCGGTGTGCCGGTGCGGATCGCATGCTCCTCCGCAGGCAGGCCAAAGGCGTCGAAGCCCATCGGATGCATCACGGTCGTGCCCCGCATCCGCTCGAACCGGGCCACGATATCGGTGGCGGTGTAGCCCTCAGGGTGGCCCACGTGCAGCCCGTCGCCGCTGGGGTAGGGGAACATGTCGAGCACATACGTCTTGCGGCTCGCAGGCAGCCGCGGCGTGGCGAAGGTGCCGTGCGCGTCCCACCAGGCCTGCCACTTCGGTTCGATCTGGGACGGCTGGTAGCGGGGCATCTCTGGGATCCGGAGAACTGTGCGCGGGCGGCGCACGGGAAGGGAAACGTGCCTGCTTCGGGTTGAACTGGTCAGCCCGGGACCGGCCGATTCTAATGCCCCGCGGGGTATGGGCAACGAGCCCGCCCATAACAGCACTCCGGACCCACTCATGCCCAACACGACCGAACAACCGATGGTGTTGCAGCGTCTGCTGCTGCGGGCCTGCCGCAGCGCCGGCGGCCGACTCAAGATGGCCGATTCACTCGGCACGCGGCTCACCGGTCGGGAAGTTTTGACTCGGATCTTTGCCGCGAAGGCCGTGCTCGATCGCGTGCTCGCGGCCGACGAGAAGATGGTGGGCGTGCTGCTGCCACCGACGGCGGGAGCTGCGGTGGTGAATGCGGCACTGGCTCTCTCGGGCCGCGTGGCGGTGAACCTCAACTACACGACGTCCCAGGCCATCCTCGACCTCTGCATCGAGCGGGCGGGACTGAAGCACGTGATCTCGAGCCCGGCCTTTCTCAGTCGGGTCAAGCTCGACGCGGGCGCGAAGCTGCTCGATGCCGGCAACCTGCGGAAGCAGCTTGGCACGTTCGACAAGATCCGGGCGTTCGTCCACGCCACGATCACTCCGGTCGGCCTGCTCGAGAAACTTCTCGGACTCGACCGGATCCGTTCCGACGACGTGCTCACCGTGATCTTCACGTCGGGCTCCACCGGCGATCCCAAGGGAGTCGTGCTCACGCTGGAGAACGTCGGCTCACAGGTTCGGGCGATCGAAAGCATGTTGCACATCTCCGCGGCCGACGTGGCGCTGGGCGTGCTGCCGTTCTTCCATTCCTATGGCTACACGACCACGCTCTGGACGCCGCTGGCGCTCGAGCCCGCCGTCGTCTACCACACCGATCCGCGCGACGCGCAGGCGGTCGGTCGGCTGGCGCGTGAATTTCACGCCACCCTCCTGATGGCGACGCCCACCTTCCTGCGCTATTACACGCGGCGGACGCCGGCGGAGGATTTCTCGACGCTGGAGGCGGTGTTTGGCGCCGCCGAGAAGCTGCCGAAGGAGGTCTGCGATGCTTTCGAGAAGCGGTTTGGCTTGCGGCCCAGCGAGGCTTATGGTGCGACCGAACTCTCGCCGCTGGTGGCGGCCAACGTGCCAGCGTCGCGGCATGTGCCGGGCCGGCCGGTCGATGCGCGGGAAGGCACGGTAGGACAGCCGATCCTCGGCTGCCGGGCGCGGATCACCGAACGCGACAGCCTGAAGGAACTGCCTGTCGGCGAGGATGGCATGCTCTGGATCAGCGGACCAAACGTCATGCAGGGCTATCTCAATCGGCCCGACCTGACGGCGAAGGTGGTGCACGACGGATGGTATTGCACGGGTGACATCGCCAGGCTCGATGCCGAAGGGTTTATCACGATCACCGGCCGCGAGAGCCGGTTTTCCAAGATCGGTGGCGAGATGGTGCCGCACCTCACCATCGAGGAGGCGGTGAATGAGTCGCTGGGCGCCGCGGAAGGGGAATTGCTGGCGGTGGTGACGTCCGTTCCCGATGCTGCCAAGGGGGAGCGACTGATCGTCTTTCATCTACCGATCACCAAGAGCCCGTCTGAGATCGTGCGTATGCTGCTGGAACGTGGCCTGCCAAATCTCTGGGTGCCGTCGACCGGCAGCTTCGCCGAGATCGGTGAGCTGCCAGTGCTTGGATCGGGGAAGCTCGATCTGCGGCATCTTGGCGAGATGGCCCGGCAGCGGTTCCCAGCTTGAGCCATCAGCAGAAGGAATTCCCCGTGACGCCTTCCGGCCCGTCGCTGCCACTGGCGATCCTGGCTGGACGCGCCGACGACATGCGGGCCGAGATCATGGTGCGGATCTCGGACTGCCGGATGGGCGGCGACCCGCTGCATCTGACGGGCACGCTCGTGGGGCCGCGCCGAGGCCGCGACATGACGCTGCCGACGACGGTGAAGCTTGTCGACGTCACGGCCGATCATCCCGCAGCCGGCGCTGCGGGGCAGGCCCTCGCGCGGGCCGTGTTCACCGAGCCCGCCTACTGGACGCCCGAGCTTCCCAATCTCTACCGGCTGCAGGCGGAGGTGCAACGTGGCGATCAAACCGTCGCCGTCGTCGACCGGATGGTCGGCCTCCGGCGGCTGGGCGTGCGTGGCAGGTCGCTCTGGCTCGAAGGCAGACGGTGGGTGCCGCGCGGTGTGACGATTTCCCCGATGGGCTTCGAACCAACGTCGCTGCGGAGTCTCTCCGCCGCCGCCGTCATCGACGATCCTTCCGACGCGATCTGCGAAGCCGCCGATCAGGCGGGCGTGGCCATCATTGCCGTGCTCAGGAGTGTCGATGACCAGCCGTTCGATCGCGATACGGCGGCCAGACGGATCGCCGGGTGGGCGTTGCGTCCGTCGGTCGTCCTTGCGGTGGTGCCGCGGACGGCGAACGCGGAAGAGAGCATGGCGATTGTTGCTGGCGTGCGGCCGCTCAAGGGCACGATGCTCGTGGGTCTGGAAGTCGATGGCACGCAGCCCCCGGATGCGGTGCCGGCATTGGTCGCCGACGCGGTGGATTGCATCGTGGTCGATCTTCCCCTTGATGGCCTGCCGCACCATGGCTGGCGGTTGTGGAAAGCGAACACGCCGCTGGTGGCCCAGCGGGCCGTTGCCACGGGAGGCTCGGTGGAGCACCGTCAGGACTGCGATCGGCTGCAGGCTGCCCTGGCCGCCTGGGGGCTGGCTGAGGGAGCGACGCAGCTCCCCTGGGACTGGGCAGGGTATCTGTCGGCGGCGTGGTAGCATCCGTTGCATGGCACCCTTCGATCCAGACCGCTATTCCCGACAGGTTCGCTTCGCTCCGCTCGGTGCCGAAGGGCAGGCGCGGCTTGCCGATGCCCGCGTGGCAATCGTCGGCTGCGGGGCGCTCGGCAGCGTGGTGGCGATGACACTCGTGCGGGCCGGCGTGGGATTCGTGCGGATCATCGACCGCGATGTGCCCGAACTCTCGAACCTGCCGCGACAGGTGCTCTTCGATGAGACTGATGTGGCTGCCGGTGTGCCCAAGGCCGCAGCCGCAGCGGCTCATCTTCAGCGGATCAACTCCGCCGCGAAGGTCGAACCGGTGGTCGCCGACCTCACGCCCGCGAATGCAGAGTCGCTCCTCGGCGGTGTGGATGTGATCGTGGACGGCACCGACAACTTCGAGGCCCGGTTCATCGTCAACGAATATGCCTGCCGACATGGCATCCCGTGGGTGTATGGCGGCGCGATCGGCGCGGAGGGCCGCGTGATGGCCGTGCGGCCAGGAAAGACCGCCTGCCTGCGGTGCCTCATTCCCGATCCGCCGGCTCCCGGCGTGATGCCGACATGCGACACGGCCGGCATCATCGGACCTGGAGCGATCGTGGTTGGTGCCGTCGAGGCAGCGGAGGCGATCAAGCTGGTAGTCGGCGCGACCGATCGGTTGGGCAACCGGTTGCTGGCGTGCGATCTCTGGGATGGAGTCTGGCGGACGATCGATCTCACGTCGCTCGGCGAGCAGGGCTGCGCGACCTGTCGCGCAGGAGATTTTCCCTGGCTCGAGGGCAGGATGGGCACGCAGGCAGCGGCGATCTGTGGCCGCGACGCCGTGCAGGTGGCGGCCGCTCGGCCAGGGGCCGTCGATCTTCAAGCCCTAGCAGCCCGGCTCGGGGCCTTCGGAGCCGTGACAGAAAACCGATGGTTGGTGCGTGCTGAGGTCGAGCCAGGGGTTCTACTCTCTGTGTTTGCCGACGGCCGGGCGATCGTGGCCGGCACACGGGAAGAATCGAAGGCCCGGGCAATCGTCGCCCGCTACTTTGGGTCCTAAAATGGGGACGGGAGCGATTTTTCGGCACGATACGTGCCGTTTCCCCGTGGCGGCAAGTTTTTAACTTGTCCGTGTCCCTGGCATCGATTCCACAAGTTAAAAACTCGTGGCCACGGGCCGAACTCCTTCGCGTCCAGAAAATCGCTCCCGTCCCCATTTCCCCCCCGCGCCAAAAACTTGCACTCACCGAAACAGAGCGCATACTCCTTACTGGAGTAGATGAAAGGTTCTTAACACCTGTTTCACTCAGAGGCACTTCCAATGGTCCGCCGCACCTGGTTTCGATCGTCTTTCCCGGTCCGCAAGCATGCCGTCCGTGGAGCCAGCCGGGTCCAGAGGCAGTTCGACCTCGAGCAGCTTGAGCAGCGGACGGTGATGGCGGCGGAAAACGTTATTTTTCCCACCGCATATGCATCCCAGCAGACAGATCTGCGGCCGATGGATGTGATCAAGAGCCAGAACGGCGTGCTCGAGGCCAACGTGAAGATGGTCACGGCAGGCTTCGACTCCAATCCGATCCTCTACGGCGGGCAGTAAGTCTACAGCAGCCACCCGGATGATGACCGTGACTACAACTCCTACGCCATGGCCTACCAGTTCGACGCCTACAACGAGTCGTACCCGGCCGGCTTTCCGGGCACGATGCTGCAGATCAACAGCGGCGACACGCTCAAGCTGAACCTCATCAATGATCTTGCAGTTGGCCACGATCCCTCCAATGCGGTCTTCACGTACACTTTCCACTACCATGGCTCGCACGCGCCCGACCTGAGCCAGGCGGACAATGTCTATGTCCACATCAAGCCAGG
>JAPLNQ010000107.1 GCA_026401075.1 Planctomycetia bacterium | reverse complement strand
GTCCCTCGAATGTCTTCGTCTCGGTCCTCGGCGGCCGCTGCGACGTGGCGAAGGTGCTCGACTTCGGCGTCGTCGGCGGTGTGGCGGCCCTGCCGGACCATGATCCGGCAGCCTCCGGGATGGTTGCCGGCACGCCAGAGTATGTTTCGCCCGAACAGGCCGTCGCCGGCCGTGCCGTCGACGGCAGGTCGGACATCTACGGACTCGGCGCGATGCTCTACTTCATGGTCACGGGCCGCCCGCCATTCCAGCGTGAGACGCCGGCCGACGTCCTGAGGGCCCATCTGTCGGAGCCGGTCGTGCCGCCACGGGAGCGGCGTGCCGATATCCCGGCCGACCTCGAGGCGGTGATCCTCCGCTGCCTGGCCAAGCGGCCTGAGGATCGGTTCAGTGACGCCCTCGCGGTGGCCGACGCGCTCGGGGCGTGCGGCTGCGCGACGGAGTGGGACGAGGCCCATGCGGAACGTTGGTGGCAGGAGAAGGCGTCGGCACAGTCCTGACCCCGCGCAGCCCTGAGATCAGGAGAAACGAACGATGGAACTCCAACGGCTTCTGAAGGCCACCGTCCAGTTCAATGCCAGCGATCTCCACGTGCAGGTGGGGAGCCCGCCGACGTTGCGTGTCGACGGCACGATGGTCCCCCTCAACGCCCCGCCGGTGACTGCGGACGACATCCGCGCGCTCGTCTCACAGGTGGCAGACGAGTCGCAGCTGCGTCGCGTGGAGAGCGAGCGGAGCTGCGACTTTTCCTACGCCATTGCCGACGTCGCCCGGTTTCGGATCAACGTCTTCCACGAGCAGGGCAACCTCTGCCTCGCGGCCCGCTGCATCCCGCTGCGGATCAAGCCGTTCGCCGAACTCGGGCTGCCGGATGTGCTTCAGGACATCGCTGAGGAGAATCGTGGCCTGGTGCTGGTGACGGGCACAACGGGGAGCGGCAAGAGCACGACGCTGGCTGCGATGATCGACCATCTCAACCAATCCCATCGCCTGCGGATCGTCACTGTCGAGGATCCGATCGAGTTTGTGCACGTGTCGCAGAAGAGCCTCGTGGCCCAGTGCGAGATCGGCCGCGATACGCCGAGCTTTGCGGAGTCGCTGCGACGGGCCCTGCGGCAGGACCCCGACGTGATCCTGGTGGGCGAGCTGCGGGATGCCGAGACGATGCGGATCGCGCTGCAGGCCGCAGACACCGGCCACCTCGTGTTCAGCACGGTGCACACCACGAACGCGTCGTTCACGATGCAGCGGCTCGTCGCGATGTTTCCGCCCGAGGAGCGGGAGCTGTTGCAGACGGAACTGGCGACGAACCTCGCCGCGGTCATCAGCCAGCGGCTGGCGGTGGCCAAGCAGAAAGACAAGGGGCGGATTCCCGTGCTCGAGATCATGCGCAACACGGCGGTGGTGAGCAAGGCGATTCATGAGGGACGGATCACGAGCCTGCCGCAGGCGATCGCCAACCGTGAGAACGGCATGCAGCTGTTCGACCAGCACCTCGCCGACCTCTACAAGTCGGGGCAGATCAGCGGCACCGAGGCCCTTCGCCTGGCGACCAATCCCGAGGCGGTCGCGCTGTCGATGCGCGGCATGAGCACGCTCGACACGGCATCGGGGCTGGTGCGGTAGGGGGCTTGAGATAATGCTAGCTACAACGGGTCACGTTGGGCGTGAGGCCAGTGCCGCGGCGACGGCGGCCAGCTGTTCCGGCGTGTTCACGGAGAGCGTCTCGCTCTGGTCGAGGCAGGCGACGGCGTCGACGACGCGACCCTCGGCCAGCAGCATGCCGGGGCAGTCGGTGATGTAGTATTCGCCGGCAGAGTTGGCGTTGTTGAGCCGCGAGAGGGCGTGGAGCAGGGCCCGTGCCTCGAACACATACGTGCTCATGTTCACCTCGCGGATGCCGCGCTGCTCTGGCGTCGCGTCTTTCTCCTCGACGATCCCCACGAAGGCTCCGGTGGCATCGCGGACGATCCGGCCGAGGCCGGTGGGGTCGGTAGTGACCGCGGTGCCGAGCAGGCAGGCGGCCTGCAGTTCGGTGAAGCGGCGAAGCAGGCCGGTGACGCTCTCCGGCCGCAGCATCGGCGAGTCTCCGCAGACGATCACCACGGGGCGATGGGCAGTGGATGGGTCCTGACGGAGCCGCTCCTCGATCAGCGAGGCCGCCGCGGCCACGGCGTCGCCCGTGCCACGCTGTTCCTTCTGGAGGGCGAACGACACATCCTGCAGGTCGGCCAGGGTCTCCTCCACGAGCGCGGCGCGGTAGCCGACGACGACGATCCGGTCGGTGATGCCGGCGGCGGCGAGGGCGTCGAGCACCCAGCGCACGAGCGGCTTGCCGGCAGCCTCGAAGAGCACCTTCGGGAGATCGCCTCCCATCCGCGTGCCGCGGCCGGCGGCCATGACGACGGCGATGGGAGGGGCAGGGGCGATGCGGTGCTGACGCGACGGTGTTTCCGGCATGGTGCTCTCCAGGGAAAAGGGCCTGCAATCGCTGCAATCTCTTCGAACGGGGCGACCCGCGACAACGGCATTATCCTCACCAGCCCACCTGCCACGCGTCTCGGCTGTTTTACGGGATTTCCAGGGCTCGCCGCCTCGCCGCAAACTTGACGCTGCCCCGATTCCTGCTTAATGTCGATTGAGGTTTTTTTCCCGGTTGAAGGCGGCGTGGACGGCGGCCCCGGACCGGCTCACTGCCTTCGCGCCCTTTTCATTCGCCCCACGCCGTCATCGACCATGAGCACTTCCAATCGCCAGCTTCACTCCGCTTGGGGAGACTGGTGGGCGGGCACCCGCAACACCGAGTTGTGGTGGACGCTGGCCTGGTACGACGTCGTCCTGCGGTATCGTCGCTCGATGCTCGGTCCGCTCTGGCTCACGCTGAGCACGGGCGCCCTGCTCGCGGGCATGGGACCGCTCTATGCGGCACTCTTCAAGATTCCGATCGGCACGTTCTTTCCTCACCTCACGCTGGGGATCATCTTCTGGACGTTCTTCACCGCAACCATCAATGATGGCTGCAACGTCTTCATCAACGGTGCTCAATACCTGAAACAGCCAGGGTTCTCCCCGAGCGTTTTGGTCTGGCGCAGCCTGGCGAGAACCAGCCTGCAACTCGCCCACACGATCGTGCTCTATCTCCCAGTGGCGATCTGGGCCGGCATCCCGCCGTCACCCCGCATGCTGCTGTTCCTGCCCGGTTTCGTGGTCGTGCTGGTGAACCTGCACGCATTCACGATCACCCTGGGCATCCTCTGCGCGCGGTTCCGCGACATCGTGCAGATCGTGAGCAGCATGCTCCAACTGCTGATGTTTCTCACGCCGGTGTTCTGGTTTCCCTCCAGCCTTCCGGGTCGGTCGCATGCCATTCTCTACAACCCTCTGGCGCAGCTGCTTGACATCGTTCGTCTCCCCCTTCTTGGCGACGCGCCCGCCCCGGGCACCATCCGGTTTCTGGTGTTGTTCACGTTGATGAATGTCGGCCTCGCCGCGGTCATCTACCGGCTGAGTCGGCGGCATCTCGTTTACTGGGTGTAATACTGTGTCGCATCTGCTGCTTGATGACGTGTCGGTCGAATACCCGATCTTCGGGGCCCAGGCACTTTCGCTGAAGAACACGCTCACGGCAGCCGCCACCGGTGGCCGGATCTGCCGGGAAGCAGGGGTGACGGTCGTGCGTGCCCTGCGCGACATCTCGCTCGAACTGCGAGAGGGCGACCGGCTCGGCATCATGGGGCACAACGGCGCTGGTAAATCGTCCCTTCTGCGGGTGATCGCCGGCGTCTACCCGCCCACACGGGGACGGATCGAACGAACCGGCACGATTTCCAGCCTCATCGACCCGATGCTCGGCATCGAGATGGACGCCACGGGCTACGAAAACATCCGTCTGCGCGGCCTGATCGCCGGTATGCGGCTGTCGGCCATCAAGGCAATCACGCCGCAGATCGCCGAGTTCAGCGGCCTCGGTGACTATTTGTCGATCCCTGTGCGGACCTACTCCACTGGGATGCTGATGCGACTCGCGTTTTCGATCGCAACGGCCGTCCATACCGACATCCTGATCATGGACGAGTGGATGTCGGTCGGCGATGCCGATTTTAGGGTACAGGCCGAGGAGAGGCTGCGGGAGGTGATCGACAACACGGGGATCCTCGTGCTCGCCTCGCACCAGACCGACCTGATCGAGCGGGAGTGCAACCGAGGGATCGATCTGTCGCATGGTGCGGTCGTGCAGGATCGTCCGATTGGACCGATCGAGCCGATGATCCGACTTGTTTCGGCCGGTTGATCGCACGGCTCTGCACTCGCCGCGCGTCCACGACGCGGCAGGCCGGTTGTATCGTGTATGCCGACGGCATTTGCTGGGCGGAGTTTCTTGACTGGAGCGGTCCGGGGACTAGGTTTGAACTTCAGTCGTCCGCCGTGGATTCGCTCGTCCGCGCCCACTTTTCGGGGTGGTCGATGACGGTCAGTGCGTGTGAATCCTCAATCGTTGCCAGCATGTCACTCCCGCCAGCCACCACCGCGCCCCCACAATCTCCGGTGCTCGTCGTAACAGGCATGCATCGATCAGGCACTTCGTGTGTCGCGGAGTTGCTTGAATCCGCCGGGCTCTTTCTGGGTGACGATTTGTTGGAGGCCGATCCGAGGAATCCTCGGGGCTACTTCGAGGATCGTGCTTTCGTGGACTATCACCGAAGGCTGCTCTCCGCCCACGGCTTGGCTGACGACGGTTTTGTGAGCGATGTCCAGATCGAGTTGACCGACGCCTTTCGTGAACAGGCGAACGACCTCGTGGAGGCCCGGCGCAGGCTGCTGCGGCCCTGGGGTTGGAAGGATCCGCGCTCGGTGCTCTTCCTGAGCCACTGGGCTGATCTCGTGCCGGATGCCCGCTATTTCTTTGTGTTTCGCCCGCCGTGGGATGTGGTCGATTCGCTGTTTCGACGTGGGGACCGGGTGTTCTCTGTGAATCCCTGCTTCGCCCTCACGGTGTGGATGAATTACAACGCGCGGATCCGTGACTTTGCCCGCGCCCACCCTGACCGCGTGCTGGTGCGGGAGCTCTCGCAGGTGATGGCCGACTCGGAGGCCATCTGCGACGCGGTGCGGAACGATTTAAACATCACGCTCGATCGCCCGAGGCCAACGGTCCATCCAGCCTTGCTCAGCCATGCCGATGCCGACCATACGGCCTTTTTGGCCGCGGCCAGCCCCGAATGCGTGTCGCTTCTGGAAGAACTCCGCAGCCTGGCAGGGGCGGAGCCGATGCCGACTCCCGCTCCACCGCAGCGGAGCGATGCTCCGTCGCTCGAGCAGGGGCTCATCACCTGGCAGCGGAATCGTGCCCGCGAGCGGCTCACCTCGCCGACGGCCAAGCCGCGGGCGGCGCGCACCGGCCAGCGGGTTTTCATCGCGGTGCCGGTCTACAAGGGGCAGGAATTTGTTCAGGAAACACTCCGGTCGATCCAACGGCAGGAGCATGCAGATTTCAAGGTCTGTATTTCGGTCGATGGCGATGATCAGGTCTCCGCGGAGGCGTGCGTTCCCTTTCTTCGCGATCCGCGGTTTGAGATGTTCGTGCAACAGCGGCAGCTTGGATGGGCGGGAAATCTCAACTGGCTGATGGATCGTTGCGACGGCGATTTTTTCTGCTTCTGGCAGCAGGACGACCTGGCGGCCACGTCCTATCTGTCGCGGCTCGTGAGCCAGGCAGCCCGCGAGCCTGATGCGGCGTGCGTGTTTTCCGATGTGCAGTGGTTTGGCACGCGGATCGACCGCGTCGAGACTCCGTCGCTTGCCGGCTTTGCCCTGGAGCGGGTGCTGCAGCAGATCGAACGCGGCTACTATGCGCCGTTTTTTGGGCTGGTGCCGGCCGCGGTGCTGGAGCGGGTGGGGCATGTTCGACTCACGCCGCACGACAGCCCGCTGGAAGATCAGGTCTGGCTGGCGACGCTCGTGGCCCAGGGACCGTGGCATCGCGTGACTGGAACGCTCTATTTCAAACGTGGGCACACAGCGGAAACCCATCTCGAGTGGGAGAGCTCAACGAACGACGCCTTCCGGCGGCTCACCTGGCTGGAGTGGGGGGCTGGCATGCTCGAGGCTGCGATCTCGGCATCTCGGCCGCAGGAGCACGGCAAACTGTTCGATATCGTGTTCGATCGCCTGACAACTGCCCGCGAGGGCAGGTGGCTCTTCTACGATTCCCGCGATGGTGGTGTCGAAGCGTTCGAGGCGTTTCGCGACGATTTTGCCAGCCTTGTTCGGCAGCGTTTTCAAGTCGTCGGCACCGTTGACCGCCGGCTCGGGGCCTACGCCGAGGAATCCGGCCGGCGTGGGGCCTTGAGTCTCGCGATCGGCGCGGGAGAGCCGGCGTTGGCCCTGCTCGGCAGTGGCTGGTCGCAGCCCGAGGCCAACGGCGTCTGGAGCGATGGGAGCACGGCGGTCTTGCGACTGCCGGAGGCCACTGATGGCCCCTGGAAAATCGTGCTGAGGGCATCCCCTTATCCCGGGCCGGCTGTTGATCGCACCCTCACAGTCCGCATGGGAAACCAGATTGTGACGCAGCATGTGTATCCTGCTGGAGCTGCGGGTGCTGACAGGCCGCTCGAGTTCATCGTGGACACGCCAGGCCGACTCGTGCTCGAAATGCCCTGGGCGACGTCCCCGCGGGATCTGGGCCGCTCGGACGACAGCCGGCGGCTCGGGATCTGCCTGCACCGGGTGGAGATAGTGAAGATCGCTCGCACGCCAGGCTCCGAATGAGAAGTGGATCGATGAAAACAATCATGGTCACGGGTGGTCGGGGCATGCTGGGCCACGCCGTCGAGCAGGTGGTCGGGGAAGAGCCCCGCGCCGGCTCTCGCTTCGAGTTCGTCGACATCGAGGAAGGCGACCTCACCGACAAGGTGGCGACGCGAGCACTCTTTGAGCGGGTGCGACCGCATGGCGTGATCCACCTCGCGGCCGATGTCGGCGGCCTCTACAAGAACGTCGCCCAGGGCGTGGAGATGTTCGAGAACAACCTGCTGATGAACATGCACGTCATGCAGTGCTGCAGGGAGTTCGGCGTCGAGAAGCTGGTGTCATGCCTGTCGACATGCGTGTTTCCCGAGCAGACGCTCTGCCCGCACATCACCTTGCCGATCGACGAGACGGTGGTCCACATGGGGCCGCCACATCCATCGAACGAGGGCTATGCCTATGCCAAGCGGATGGTGGATGTGCAGTCGCGGTATTACCGCAGGCAGTATGGCCGCAACTTCATCTCGCTGGCCCCCACCAACATCTTCGGCCCGCACGACAACTACTCGCCCGAGCACAGCCACGTGATCCCGGCCCTGATCCGCAAGTGCGACGAGGCGATGCGGGGCGGAACCGACTTCGTCGTCTGGGGAAGCGGCAAGCCGCTGCGGCAGTTTGTCTATTCGCCAGACCTGGCCCGGCTCTTCCTCTGGGCCTTTTTTCATTACGACGAGGCCGATCCGCTGATTCTGGCTCCGGGACCTGAGCAGGAGGTGAGCATCGGCCAGATCGCGCAGCACGTGGCGAATGCGTTTGGCTATGCAAAGCCGATCGTTTTTGACACGAACTACTCCGACGGCCAGCACCGCCGGACCGTGACCAACCAGAAGCTGATGAGCCGCTACCCCGAGTTCCGGTTCACGCCGCTGGCCGAGGCGATCAAGGCGTCAGTGGCGTGGTTTCAGGCGAATCGGACGACGGCACGGCTGTAACGTTGTGAGCATTGGCTTCTGCCAACGCCCTCGAGAGGGCGTTGGCCTGCGCCACCATTTGCTCGAGCATGGTGGTCCGCTCGATCAGGAGTTGCCGCGTGGCAACGAGGTCATCGGTGCGTTCGACAAGATCACGGCGGGTGTTTTCCAGGTCCTTGTCCCGGTCGTGGACCGCGGCAGAGGCGGTGCGGAGTTCGTCCGTGAGTTTTCTGGCTTGCTCTCGATGCTGATAAAGCTGATTGCGGAGGTGCATCAACATCTTCTCGCTGGCCTGGTGCTCGGGCAGGCCGCTCGCCGGCATGTGGCGATCCCAGAAGTCCACCAGTGACTGCCCCGTCACTCCATCGAGCGAATACCGCGGATCTTGATCGGCAATGGCAGGCTGCCATGTGCATGACAGTGTGATATTTCCCGTTGCGGACTCAGAGTCGTGGGAGATGCCCATGCTTGGAAATGGCATGCGAGCAAAGCCCCTCGCGGGATCGACGCCCTGCTCGAGTTCCGCATGAATCACGAATTCCGTAAAACCGTAACTGGCCAGGGCATTCAGCAGCCCTTCCTTGTTGAAATACGTACAGCCTCGGGGGTTTGTCGGGGCTTCGGAGCCGAGCGGCGCATATATCAGCGGAACACCCGGATAGCAATCAAGGTAGTCGCATTGCATCACCAGCGTACCGCCCTCCTTTATGAGTCGGCTCAGCGTGCGGATGAGGAGCAACGGGTGCCGAGCTCCCTGGAGTATTCGAATGCAAAATGCGACGTCGAACACGCCGCAGCCCGTCTGCTCCAGTCCGTAATAGCCATGCTCCAACAACTCGACCGCCGAATCCAACGCGGTCTTAAGTCTGCGCGTTACGTTTCGCAGTCGTAGATCGACACCGACAACGCGGGCCGCGCCCTGCGCTTCGGCGTGAAAGCAGAACACGCCATCCGTACAGCCGACGTCTATGACGTCCTTCCCGCGGAAGTTGATCTGGTCCATCGCTCGCTGGATGGCCATCGTCGTCCGGCGGCGATATTCGGGGCCTGGAAAAGCAACCCCTCCAAGCACGAAAGCATTTTCGACATCGCGAGGGGTGTTCCCCAAGGCTGTGAATGGCAGCTTCGGTTCCCCCAGCGGCACATACGTCGCCAGGCAAACGTTGCTCGGCCCGATCAGGCTCTTGGGGATGTCGGCATACCCAAACCGCTCGCAGATCTCCCGCTCCGCATGCAGCACCGTTTCGAGCAGCTCCATCGGCGCGGTGGCGGCGTCGCGGATCTCGCGGGCGATTTCGACGGTCGTCACACCCGCCTGCTCGAGCACCTCGGGCACGACCTTTTCACCAGCCCGTTCGAGGATACGGCGGAGATCTGCCGAAAGGTTTTCCTGTCGCCCGACCTCCTGGCACTGCATCAGGAACGGCCGAAACGCCTCCGTCGCCGGCCCACTCGGAAACGCCTCGACGGCCTTCGTGAGAAAGTCAGCGAAGCTGTCACTCTGCGTCTTGCTCGAATAGTCGCTCGCGCTCCAGCCAAACTGCATCTCGTGACACCAAAACGACTTCAGCCAGGCCAGCGGATGCCGGACGAAGCAAAAGAAGAGCTTTTTCTGCTCCTCTTCGTTGAGCGGAATATTCGACGGCCAGTCATGGAAGGCCCCGACGTCATACGTGGGAATTCCCATCTCGCGGATCGTCTTCCGCACGAAGTGGCCCGCGGTGCGGCCAACGTGGAAGAAGATCGAGTGCGGGAGAACCAGTGCCATGACGCGTTGCGTGTGGGTGAATGCTGACGAGACCAAGTCACGCTCTGTCGGCAAGGGTACCCTCGTTTTCGGGGGCATGCGTTGAGCGCGGCTGCAGGGCCGCGAAGCGACCGTGCCACCGTTGGCATCGTCACAATCGCTACCACGCTTCCAACAGGGCCATCCGGTGCTCCAGCGGCGGCGGAGATCGTGCCATACCGATGGTAGAAGGCCGCCAGCCGGCGGCCCGTCTCAGGAGCCGGCACGGCCTGCTTTGGCGCGGACTTCCACGAAACTGATGGCCGCGCCCAACCAGCGACGATCGACGCCAAGTCCATGATCAAATGGCCTTGTTACACGGGGCACCGTGATGATCGCCACGACGGGCCGCGACGGATCAGGCTGGTCTGAGGGCTCGAGCAGGCCGCGGAGTGTGAGGAACGGTCCTTCTGCGGATCGTGTGAGTGGTACATCGCGGTCGCCCACGGAAACCGTGATCGATGCCCAGGCTTCCGGCACAAGCGTGCCCGTGCCGGCGATCACCAGTTCCGCCACGGCATCGAGATGGATGGGAATATCGACTCCCGATCGGCATGCTGGGCCGCTCCAGGCGAATGGCCCGGCAGGAGACTGCTCGCGGGCGTGCCATTCAAAGGGCAGGGTGGAAAACGGGGGCATGACACGGAAGGGCGATTGCAGGGAACTCACGCGAACGTCCGGTGCCGTGTACCGCAGTCCCCGCGTCACGAGGTAGTTGAGCGATCGCTCCCCCGCCGCACCGGAAAAGGTTTCGGGGAGGATTTCGGTCGGAAAAAACAGGCCATCAGCGGCTGCCTGCACGACGCCCCAGAGTTCTGCAGCCATGAACCGCTCACGGGTCGCCGAATCACTTGTCAGTGCCGCCAGAGCAGCCGCCTGCGGCGTCACGTCGCAGGTGCGGTAGCTGTCACGCCGCCAGGCCGAGGGCCACTTGAGCACGGTAAAACGATTCGTGGGCGTGATATCACCGACGGCCCGAGCCAGCCTCAGGACAAACTCGACATCGACCGGCTCGACAAGCGTCTTGTGGTCCCGCCAGGGCCCCATCTTGGTGATGACGTCGCGGTGATGGAGAAGGCCTGACGGCACGACCATCTGCGTCGGCCCAAAGCGTCCGCCGACGAACACGCCCGATACCGCCCGCACTCCGGAGTTGGGCGGCCCGTGAAGCACTACCCCCGAGGCGATCGCAGCCGGCCGATGCGAGGCGATGAGGGCCGCGGCAGTCTGGAGGTGATCTGGATGCCACAGGTCGTCGTGGCCAAGGTAGGCGACATATTCGCCGCGGGCTTCGGCGAGGCCGTGGTTGTTGGGCGCCCATTGCGAGCCGGTGTTGACCGGCAGATTGAACCAACGGACCCGCGTGTCGCCGCATTCACGAACGACCGCTTCGCTGTCATCGGTGCAGCCGTCGCCGACGACGAGCACCTCGAAGTCGGCATGTGACTGTGCCAGCACCGACCGCAGCGACAGCGACAGCGCTGCGGGCCAGTGGTAGGTGGGGATGATGACCGAGAAGAGCGGTGGTGCGGCGATGCGTCACCATCCTGCCAGCGGCGTGGCATCGTGGGGATCTGCTCGTCGGCCGAGGGCGCTGTCGAACTGCCGCCGTACCTGCTCGGGAGAGAGGCAGTGCCGAATCCTGCTTTGCCCAACGGCGGCGTGTTGCAAGGCTTGGGAATAGTCTCTCACCACGTCGACGATATGGCTCGTCGCCATCGCGAGGTCGGGCTCGATCCAGCCGGTCCACTCGGGGTAGGCAACGGATTTCGGCCCCGCCGTAGCGGCCGGCCCAGAGACCAGAAAGCCGCCCGCGTCATCGACGAAGTCGAGGATGCCGCCCTGCCGGGTGGCAATCACGGGGATAGCCCGCGACAGGGCCTCGGCCACAGGCAGGCCAAAGCCCTCCGACCGATGGAGGCTCAGCAAGCAGTCGCACTCCTGCCAGAGGGCATCCATGCCGGCCTCGTCGAGCGTTTGGGCGATGATCTCGATCGGGGCATCCCCGGCCGCCGCTCGCAGCGAGTCGAGCACGGCCGCTGGTGTGCCGGCATGGCACTTGATCCGGAGGCGGGCGGAACTGCCGGGAGGCAGCCGGCGGCAGGCGTCGCGGAAGGCGATGACGACGCCGTGTGGATTCTTGCGGTCAACGTCCGACATGTGATCGAACATGCAGAGAAAGTCGAAGTGTGTGTCGGATCGCTCGCGACGCCGTGCCGGCTTCTCCGGCAGACAGATCGGCACGATGTGCACCGGCCTGTTCGTGGCCCGCTCGATCGCCCTCGCTGCGAACTGCGAGGGTGTGCAGATGATGTCGTAGAGCGAGAGGATGTCGGCCCAGAGTGGCGGCAACGTCTCGGTTTCCCAGATGGGGAGGGCCACGTTGACCCGGGCCGCCGTCAGAAACCCCGTGCCACAGCGTCGCACTGCGGCCAGAAACACGTCGGGGTTGTAGGCATGGATCGCGACGTCGGTCTGGCAGGCACTGGCCGCGTGGGGCGTCAGCACGTCGAGGGCGGCGTCGGGCACCCGGGGAGTCCGCGACAATTCCGAGATCGATACCAGCTGCGGAGAGCGGTCGGCGAGCACGCGGCGCATACCCCGTGCGATCACGCCCAGGCCGCTGGCGGTTTCAAACAGGCCGACGATCGAGAGCGTGGGGTCGGCTGGAATCGGCGACGGCCTGCCCCGCAGCCGTCGGGCCAGCCGTGTTGCCGCGACCGTGCCGCGGACCACCATGGGCCGGAGCAGCGATTTCGCCTTGTTCAGCGCGGAGTTAGGCGGTGACGGCGGCATGGGCTTCCTGGGCCGGCATGTCTTCGGCTGCCCAGCGGGCCACGCGGTCGCCGTCGGCCCGCAGCCACTCGACGGTCTGCCGGATGCCCTGCTCGAGGGCTGTGCGTGACTGGTAGCCGAAGGCTGCGGCGGCGTTCTCGATCGACATCACGCGACGCTTATAGCCCACCGGCTTGTCGGCCTGAAACCGGGGGACAAGGCTGGGATCGGCCGCGTGGGCCACGACCTCGGCGATCTCGCGGATCGAGGTCTCGCGGCCCGAGCCGAGGTTGTAGGCCTCGCCGTCAAACGTCTGGCCCGAGAGAGCGACATCCGCAATCCCTTCGGCGACGTCGGTGACGTAGACGAAATCCCGTGTCGCCGTGCCGTCGCCCCAGACGTCGAAGCCGGCATCGCCGCGCTCCGCCGCCACCAGGGCCTTGCGGATCAGGGCGGCGACGACGTGGCCCCGCTCCCTGTCGAATGCGTCGCGGGGGCCGTAGAGATTGGACGGGATGACCGTGACGGTCTGCTTGCCGTGCATGCCGCAGATGTCACGGGCCACGAGCGACGACACGAGCTTGGCATAGCCGTAGCTGCCGGTATCGCCCGAAGGCACGCCCGCCAGCAACGACTCCTCGCGGAGCGGCAGCGGCGCATCGCCGGAATAGGCGCACGGCGTGCCTGCGAGGATCAGTCGGCGGCAGTTACCGCGGCAGGCCGCGCGGATCACATTGAGCCCGAGCCGGAGGTTATCTTGAAATGCCCGGCCGGTGCTCGCCTTCAGGTAGCCCACGCCGCCGACATCGGCGGCGAGATGGATGATCGTGTCGGCCTCTTGCAGCCGGAATTCGGCGATGTCTGGCTCGCGCAGGTCGCCATCCTGCCGGCCGAGCGCGTGCACCTCGGCTCCACGCGCGCGCAGACTGTCGACCACATGGCTGCCGAGAAAGCCCCGGGCGCCGGTCACGAAGATTTTCATGGAGCCTCCTCAATGGCCGTTCAGGCCGGTTTCACTCAGTGAACTCTTTTCAGCACGCCCCGTATGGACGAGCCCGGCCATGCGCTGGGAAGCACGGATTCCTCGATCACAAACCCGGTCGCCACCGCGATGTGGGCGAAGCGGGACAGACTGCTTTTGGGGGCCTTCAATTCCGTCTGTCGGTCCACGCCGGCCATTTTCATGAGCCGCGCAGGCACGTAGAGAGCATGAAAGAAGTAGGACCAGCGGCCGAGCGTGAAGCAATCGGGCGTATCGAGCCCCTGGATGTTCGACGCATCATACCGCCGGAAATGGCGATTCCGCACGTCATAGTTTGAAAACAGTTCCTGCCTGGCAGGCACCGTGAACAGGATCGTATCCACGCAGGGGAACGCGTCGTACAGCGAACGGATGAGTTGGGTCGGATCCTCGAGGTGCTCCAGCACATCGAGCAGGAGGACCATGTTCACGCTGCGGCGAAACTCCTCTGGCAGATCGGCCGCATTGGCGCCAGGCATCAGAAAGGGCGCCGTGGCCGCGTCGACCGGCGGAGCCACGCCAAGGTCGCATCCCCAGCAGTCGATGCCCCTGCTACGGAGATACGCCGTGACGATACCCCGCCCACAACCCACGTCGAGGACTCGGGGTGGCTGACCGTTCCGCGTCGGCATGAGTCGTGCGCGCACCGCCCGCGAGATGATGCGGTTGCGGGCGCTGTTCCAGTAATGCCGTTCGATACCCTCCGGGTAGATGTCCTCAAAGTCTTCCGCGTTGAACGCAGTGGAGAACGCCGTCTGCGTCATGAGTGAAGCCCCGCATGCGCTGCCGCCTCGGAATAAGACCGGGGGCGAATGCTTTCCCCAGATGATTTTTCCGTGATCGCCTCGTTCGCCTCGATGACGCGACGGGAGAGCCTGGCCTCCGGCGACATGGCCTGTTGATCCGCTGCAAAGCGGACGTTACGAGCCTGTTCCAGCCAGTAAAGCGGACGCTGCTGCCCCTGCTCGAAGATGCGGCCGACGTACGATCCCACCACGGCAATCGACATCAAAATAAGGCCCGTGAAAAAGTTCAGCAGAAACACGATGCTCGTCCAGCCGGCGGTTGTGGAGCTCAGTACGAAGTGTGCGTAGCAGCTCCATCCGAAGAAGATCAGACTGAGACCCCACAGCAGCATCGAGCACCACACGATCGCCTTGATCGGAGTGGACGAGAAGCTGAAGATGGCGTCCGCCGCCAGTCGCAGCATCCGTTTCAGCGGATACTTGGTCTCGCCGGCAAACCGGGCATCGCGGTCATACTTCATGATCGTCTGCCGGAAACCCATGGCACAGAACATGCCCCGCAGGAATCGATGAGGCTCCCGAAATTCGCGGGACGCGAGCACCACGGGCCGGGTGATCGCGCGGAAATCACCGGAGTTCTCCACGATGTCGACCGTCGCGAGCCGCTTGAGCAGCCAGTAAAACGCCCGGGCTGTTGCCAGCTTGAAGGCGGTCTCGCCGTCCCGCGTACGCCGCTGGGCATGGACCACATCATAGCCCTCCTCCACGATCCCGATCATTTTCTCAACGAGTTCCGGCGGGTCCTGCAGGTCGGCGTCCAGGATCACGACGACGTCGCTGTCGGCGAGATCCAGGCCCGCCGTTACCGCCACCTGATGACCGCGGTTCCGCGCGAATCGCACCACCTTCACCCGGGGATCGTTCGCCGCGAGATCGTCGAGGATCTGCCATGTCCGGTCTCGGCTGCAGTCGTCCACGAACAGCATGTCCATGGTGATTCCGCGCATCTGCAGTTGCACGGCTGTCGCACTGGCACGCCGGTAGAATTCGGGGATCACGTCCTGCTCGTTAAAACAGGGAACGACGAGCGTGACGCTTGAGACGGACTGGCGTCGTCGGGGCTCAGCCATGGGTGGAGTATCCATAGGGAGTGAGGGGGAGGTGCGGTTTACGTCGAGCATTCCATGATGATGACGGTGTAGGGCAGGCGAAACATGTCGTGCAGAACGGTCGATGCGACATTGGGAAACACCGACGTGGCGATCGCGCGATAGCCAGATTCCATCCGTACGAACTTGCCACGATCTTTATCGAGCAGCATCTTGGCAATTCTCGATTGCCCTGCCTCGTAGCAGCCATCGAGCGTCAACAGGCGGCCCCCGGGCTTCAGCGCTGCCTTCGCCACGGCGAACAGGTTTCTCGCCTCGGCGTCATCAAGGTGATGCACGACGCCCGTGGCGACCACGATGTCGCATGCTTCGTAATCACTGACCGTGTCTGCGGTGAGTTCCCGCTGCAGGAACGTGCCCTTGTTTCCGTGCCGCTTGCGGCAGGCGGAGATGTAATGGGCGCTCATGTCGAAACCGAAGTAGTCGACAGGGGGTAGATAGTCGAGCAACACGCCGGTCCCGCACCCGATGTCGAGTATCCGGTCGCCTGGCCGGGCCTTGATGTAGTCGTTGACGAACAGCGGCGCATACCGCGTGCCGCGGGCGATGTATTGCCAGGTGTCGTACACCAAGGGAGAGGAAAGAATTCCGGTGATGGCCATGGCGGTGGTCCCGTGAGTCAGACTGGTGGAGAGGCGATCCCGCGATCGCCCTGATCGCGGACGTTCTGGTAGTGCGTTCTGTTTCGCGCAGCCTCAATCGCCCACGTCACCAAAGCCCAGCCCGTGAAGAGTGCGTACGCGAGGTAGCCGAGCCAGAACACGGACAGCAACCGATTGTGGTAGGTGATCGTCAGGGCGTTGCGGCCTGCAGGGAGGCCGATGACCGCAAGTCCCTCGTGGATGTCAGGCACGACGGTCTTGCCGTTGAGTTGGTAGCGGAGTCGGGGGTTGTTCCATAGGAGATACTTCACGGTGACCGGCTCGGTCGACTCCGCGTCGAGCTTGATTGTGTTCGCATCGTTCGAACTGAAAGTGTGCAGCTGAAACGTGTCGTCCGTTTCGGCGTCTCCCGAGGGCGTGGGCGCCGCGGTCTTGCCTGGCGGGTAGGCCTCGACCTCGGCCAGACTGAGCACGTTGTCCGGGTGTTCGATCTGCCGGGCGAGTTGAATACGTATGTAACGGCCCGCCGCCCCAGACGTGTCGATCGTCAGGGACGGTCGCGGGGTGGTCGTGACCCTCCGCTGCCAAAGCCCGGGCGCGCTTTTCTCCTCGAGAACCGCCGCTTTTTGCGTCGAGTCGGCGGGGGTGTCGGTAACAGTCAGCCAATAGTTACTGAGACGATGGGCGGCCTCCGTGCGATTCCAGAGCCGTACCGATCCGATCGGTTGCGAGGTGCCGAGGTCGATCTCAAGCCATGCGCCCGGCTCGGTGATCGTGTGGGTCACGGATCCTTCGGCGAACACGCCGCTGGTATTGCCGTCCACCGCCCGTGCTGCTGCGCCGCCGCCGTCACTACTCTGCCGAGCGGGCGCTTTCAATGCGAGATTACCTGTTGGCGAGTCGAGTTGATCCTTGGAGCCCCGAACGACACGGACATAGCCGTTGTCGTACAAGGCGTCCTCCAACGAACGACTGCGGAGCCTGGATGACGCCAACGGAGCGATGATCACGCCGTCGGGAAGCTTGTACATATCTGAAGGTCCAAGCTTTCCCGTCATGGGCGCGAGCTTTGGCAGGTCGCTCTCGAGGGCGACGACGAAATCCGCCCCCGTTGCCCTGAGCCGCTCCCAGTCCGGATTGAAACAGCCATCAGCCCCATAGGGAATCGTGGCCATGTAGTCAGCCCGGGACGAGAGGTAGAAGTTCCAGCCCGAGTACGGAGACAACGTAACGTCCTGGAGAACGAATTCGGGAAAGGCCTTCGGGAATGTCTCGACGCCGTCCTTGCGCCAGCGTGGCGTGATGTCGACGTATTTGATGAGATCCTTTCCTTCCGAGTGGAATCGCTCGAGGTACGCGACGACACCGCGGCGGAGTCCTTCGTCGAGCATCACTCCGTGACGCTTCACCTGCATATCGAAGGTGCTGCCTCCCTGGGATCGGTCGTAGATGACATCCAACGCCGGGAGTGCGAATAGCGTGATCGCGGCCAGATAGGCGAACATCTTGTCGGGAACGAGTAGGGCGGCCATGCACAACGCCGCTAGCATCAGTTCGAAAACCAGGTAGTTGTTGAGGCCGATACTGCTCGCGGGTGCCGGGTAGTGAAGTACGTAAAATGCCACAGCAAACGCCGCAGTGACGAACAACGCAAAAGCGATGCGCAGCCCGAGAACGGGTCGCGCATCGATGATCGCCTTCAGCATCAGCGCGATCATGACACCAAACAGCAATTGGCCGGGAAGGAGAAACCGCTGGTAGATGTGCATTCCGCCGACCTGGGGAATGAAATAAAACACCATGTCGCTGACGACGCTGTGAGGCCCGAAGATGCTCAGGGCAATGGCCGCATAGACGAACCCGGCACACTTCAAGATTGTCCATTCCCTTCGGGTGAGGGAGTCAAATGTTCGCGATGAGAGCAGAAAGATCGCCGCTACCGCGATCGCTATGAGGCCCCATGTAATGGAAAACTCGTTGAACGGGCCCGGAATCCCGGCGCGGTACGACAGCGCCCGTAGAATGCTTTGCGGCATCTCAGCTAATTGATGGGCACTGTAGAAAAGCGAGGCCCTGGACGCGCTTGGCGATGACTTCAGGAAGAAAAACACCTCGAGCAAATACGGGGCGGCCACCACACTGCCCAAGACAAATGGCAGGAGCGCGGCGAAGTATCGGGAGGCTCGCGTCGACAGCGCCGAGGCGGAATCGTCAAGGAGGAACAACCTGACTCCGACGATGAGCGCCGAGATACCAAGGCAGGCGATGCCGAGCGGAACGTATCCCGCGAGGAAGCCGACGAGGACGGGAAAGGCTGCCATGAGAAGCCGGCGGATACCCCGGTGTTCCTCATAATCCAGAGCGGTGTATGCCGCCCAGGGCACGACTGAGGCACAGAACACGAACATCGGTTCGCCGTGTGCATTGATGGCGTAGATGCTGAACGCGAACGCCGCAGCAGCGAAAGCTGCAGGCCAGAAGTCGAGCCTGAAAAACCTGGTCAACAGCCGAAGCGTGAAGTAGCAAGCGATGAAGCTATGGATGGCGAGGGCAATGACGAGGATTCGGCCAGCCGCCTGAAACGTCGTCGTCTCGGGCGACGTGCACAGCGACCAGATCACGAAGAGCGGATGGCACGGGAAGAAATTCGCGGCCAGAAAGAAATCCGCGCTCGCGTTGAATTGTGAGAAGTCGAGCGCGACGAAGTGGTGTCGCGAGAGTAAGGACTGCAGTTTCGCGATGTACGGCCAGTAAAACCCCAGCACGTCCCCGCCGTACAGAAAGCCCGCGTCCCGCGACCCGTTGCGAAGCGACGGGTAGTAAAAGATGGTCGTCATGACCAGAGCGAACACGAACTGCGAGGACTGCTGCAGCCGCGCGACGCAGAACTCCGCTACCTTCCCAGCCCAGTCGAGTCCGACATCCAGACGCGTTTCCACGGCGTTCCGTGCCCGGTCGGGCTTCGCGGTCAGCTTTCCGGAAGGGTTCTCTGCCGCCGATGCGGAGGGCTGGATGTCGGGCGATGGGCTCATCAGCATTGCTTGGGTTCCTGGAACAGGGTTCACTGTCATTTCGATTCAACGCCGCTCACGGTTCCTTGCGGCATGGGGTTAGCGGATTCCGGCGCGTGTGCGGACGAACGTTACAAACTGATTCACCCACAAGGGCATCGGGATCGATTTGTAAAGGTCGAGCATGATCCGCCAGCGCTTCTCCTGGTCCATCGCATGCACGGTCTCGATCAGATTCTCGGCCGACAGGCCCCGCACCGGATCTGCGGTCACCGCAGCCGGCCTGCACGCCGCCACGATGGCCCCCGACGAGATCGACTCCTGGACGTTGCCCGACAGCCGCGTCATGGTCTCGATGTCGAGTGGAACCGCCCGCGGCGGTGCGAAGCGGTACAGAATCTGCTCGTAGTCGGTGATGTCGATCACGATCGCCGTCGTGGGGCAGTCGACCACCGTCTGCCGGTCGAGGACCGCCATTCGGCAGAGATCCTTCCACGAGATAGTCCGCAACGGCACTCGATTGGCGAGCCAATCTCGGTCGAAAATCACGCAGCCCGAGGCCGTTTCGTGCAGCGTGTTCAGATCGCCCGCGCCACGAAAGTAGTCGTAGAACACGTTCCCCGTCTTATCGCGATGCCGCAGGATATGGCCGACCCGCGCCACCGGATGCCCCTGGGCCTCGATGCAGGCGGCGGCAAAAGTCTCTGGAAACACCTCTTCGATGCCCAGCAGGAACGCCACCTTCGGGCATGTGAGCCGGTTCCCAGCCAACTCAAAGCACTCCATCGGGTCCAGAATGCGGGTCTGCGCGTCTGGCAGCGGCACGACCTGCACCGCGGCGTCGAGGCTGCCCTCGAACCATTCCCGCAGCTTCGGGTCGACAATCGCCGTGATCCGAGCCCGCCCCTGACAGGACTTGGCCAGCCCATTGACGCGTTGCAGCACGATATTGGCATCGCCATACAGCGGCTGAACGATGAGATCCACCACGGGCTCGGCTGAAGGCAGCGTCAGCGCCCGCGATCGCTCGCTGAACCGGTGCGCGGCTGCGTAGACGTTCGCCAATTGCGTGCAGAGGTGATACGACTCGAGCAGCCTCTGCTGGGAAGCCGATGCCAGTGCCAGAGCCTCCTGCGGATCACGCCCAAACCGCTCTAAGGCCTCCATAATTCGCTTCACACGCTCTTCGGCGGGAAGGCTGGAAGGCACGCGGATGTAGTTGTCGCCGATTGCTGCAGATAGAAAGGGATGCTCGTCGCCGATGACGACGGCGCCGGCCGCCATCGCCTCGAAGAGACGGCTCGACATGATGCCCGAATTGATGTGCGCTTCAGACGAGAACACCAGACACGCACCGGCATCGGCGATCTTGCCGATGATCGTGCGGCCGTCGAAGGGCAGCGAGCCATGGTAGCCCTTGTAGCCGTCCCACAGCTTGACGCCGCGGATCTCCGTCGGACCGTAGACATCCAGCACACCCTGCTTATCGAGTTCACGCAGGACGGCGTCGTGCCGCGCCGGCTTGTTGGTCAGCTTCTCCCAGTTGATGCCGCAATAAAAGACGCGGTACTCGTCGTGCACCCTGGGGGGAATGATCGGGTCGGCAAGCGTGTGGTTCAGCAGCGGCATGTCCGCGGCGACAAAGTCTCCCCGCGAGGCACGGACGAGCTTTTTGATCTCGGGCGATCCGGTGTAGGCGTAGACGTCGTGCGACATCTGGTTCGACCAATGCCGGTCAAAGCCCCAGTCGAAGTAGAACTGCGTGGGGTTCCACATCGCGGCCACCGAGACGGCGTCGTAGGTCTTCGCTGTCTCATAGTGGAGGTGGATCACGAAGTCGACGTCTTCGCGTGCCACTCGCTGCCGCGGCGTCCCGACGATATGGCCGAATTTGTCGAGTTCGATCACCCGCACGCCAACGAGTTCGGCAGCAGTGCGGATCCGCTCCACGCACTCGTGCTCGGCACAGGCCTGCTCCGGCCACATGCGGATCACGGCGATCGTGCCTTTGATTCCGGGCAGGCTCGCGATGGCCTGCTTCGCCTCGGTGACCGGGCCACTTGTGGCCGCGGTTGCATCGGAGGCGGTGTGGTCGGCGGCTTCCATTAACACGGGATGCTCTGCATGGGGGGTGAATCGGGACGGTGGGGGAAACAACGCGGACAATCGGCGAATCAGTCGTTCACAAGCACCATGGCATGTCCCTCGCCGCGCAGGAGTTTCTCCTGTTCGGCGAGCACCAGGTCGGACTCGACCATCATTTCCACAAGCTGGTTAAACGACACTCGCGGCTTCCAGCCAAGCTTGGTGCGGGCCTTCGTGGAATCGCCGAGTAAAAGGTCCACCTCGGCGGGACGGAAATAGCGCGGGTCGATCTTGATGAAGTCGTCGCAATCGAGCCCGACTTGCGCGAACGTCTTCTCGCAGAACTCGCGCACCGTGTGGGTTTCATCCGTCGAGACGACGTAGTCGTCGGGCTCTTCCTGCTGCAGCATGAGCCACATCGCCTCGACGTAGTCGCCGGCGAATCCCCAGTCTCGCTTGGCGTCGATGTTGCCCAGGAACAGCGTGTCTTGCAGGCCCAGCTTGATCCGCGTGGCGGCCCGCGTGATCTTCCTGGTCACGAACGTCTCACCCCGCCGCGGGCTTTCGTGGTTGAAGAGGATGCCGCAGCTTGCGTGAAGGCCGTAGCTCTCACGGTAATTGACCGTGATCCAATGGGCGTAAGTCTTGGCGACTCCGTAGGGACTCCGGGGATGAAATGGGGTCGTCTCTTTCTGAGGGATCTCGACGACCTTGCCGTACATCTCTGAACTCGATGCTTGGTAAAATCGGATGGTGTCGCCGCAAGCGTCCTGCACGTCGCGCAGCGCTTCCAGCAGCCTGAGCGTTCCCAGCGCGGTGACATCCGCGGTGTATGTCGGTTGATCGAAGCTGACGCGGACATGGCTTTGGGCGGCCAGGTTGTAGATTTCCGTCGGCCGTACCTCACGGATGATGCGGGCGAGGCAGTTTCCGTCGGCCACATCGCCATAGTGCAGCGTCAGCGGGCGGCCACCGGCGTGACGATCGTGATACAGATGTTCGAGACGGCGGGTGTTGAAGCTGCTCGATCGGCGCACGACGCCATGCACCTCATAGCCCTTCGAGAGCAGCAGGTCGGCAAGATAGGAACCGTCCTGCCCAGTCACGCCGGTGATCAACGCGATATTGCGAACCATAAATCCATCTTCTCTCGGAAGGCTCTGTGAGCTCGTGAACACCGAAGACCGTGATTGGGCGCTTTGCTGTGTGCCCGCCCATGCAAAGGGGTTGAAGCGACACTAGATCGCGAAATCATGCTGTCAAGAAAACTGTGGGAAAGTGTGTCGGTGGGAGGGATGAGGAGGGTTGTCCGGGGTCTGAGGTGGTGTGGCGTGGGCCGAGGTGTCAAAACACGCTCTCCTTCATGATGCCGAGCAGGTAGGCCCCATAGCCGCTCTTGGCCAGCGGGCCGGCGATCGCGGCGAGCTGCCCATCGTCGATCCAGCCGCTTCTCCAGGCGATCTCCTCGGGGCAGGAGATCTTCAGTCCCTGACGCTTTTCCAGCGTCTGGATGAATTGCCCCGCCTCGATCAGGCTGTCGTGCGTGCCCGTGTCGAGCCAGGCATCACCCCGGCCCAGGATCTCCACGTCGAGCTGACCCCTCTCGAGATACACCCGGTTGACGTCGGTGATCTCGAGTTCACCCCGCGGCGAGGGCCGCATGTTCCGAGCAATGTCCACGACCTGCCCGTCGTAGAAATACAGTCCTGTGACGGCATAGCGGCTGCGAGGGGCCGAGGGCTTCTCCTCCAGCGACTTCGCCCGGCCGGCATCGTCGAATTCGACCACGCCATACCGCTCCGGGTCGGCGACCGGATACGCGAAGACCGTGGCCCCACTCGTTCGCTTGTCGGCGGCATGGAGCCGCTGCACGAGCCCGTGGCCGTAGAAGATGTTGTCGCCGAGAACCAGGGCCGATGGCCCGCTGCCCACAAAATCGGCGCCGATGATGAATGCCTGGGCGAGACCCTCCGGCCGCGGCTGCACCGCGTATTCGATCGTCATCCCCCACGCACTGCCATCGCCAAGCAGCTCGCGAAACCGCGGCGTGTCGTGCGGCGTGGAGATGATCAGCACCTCCCGGATCCCGCCGAGCATCAGCGCGCTGAGCGGATAGTAGATCATCGGCTTGTCGTAGACTGGAAGCAGCTGCTTCGACACCGCCAGTGTCACGGGGTGAAGACGCGTGCCCGAGCCACCGGCGAGAATGATGCCCTTGCGTTTCGTGGTGTAGCTCATGTGCTCGTGGCGCCGTAGTGGGTGTTGATCCAGTCGCGATAGCCGCCGCTGGCAACGTTGGCCACCCATTCCTGGTGGTCGAGATACCAGCGGACCGTCTTGCGGATGCCGGTTTCAAACGTCTCGACCGGCTTCCAGCCCAGTGCGGCTTCAATCTTGCGGGCGTCGATCGCATACCGCCGGTCGTGGCCAGGGCGGTCTTTCACGAACGTGATCTGGTCGGCATAGCTCGTGCCATCCGCCTTGGGATGCTCCTCGTCGAGAATCCGGCAGAGCGTCTTTACGACGTCGATATTCGGCTTTTCGTTCCAGCCGCCGATGTTGTAGGTCTCGCCCGGCGTGCCGGCCTCCAAGACGCGGCGGACAGCAGCCGTGTGGTCCTTCACATAGAGCCAGTCGCGGATCTGCATGCCGTCGCCGTAGATTGGCAGCGGCTTGCCGGCCAACGCGTTGTGGATGCAGAGCGGGATCAGCTTCTCGGGGAAGTGAAACGGGCCGTAGTTGTTGGAGCAGTTGGTGGTCAGCACCGGCAGGCCGTAGGTGTGGTGATAACTCCGCACGAGGTGGTCAGCCGCCGCCTTGCTCGCCGAATAGGGGCTGTTGGGCTGGTATTGGTTGGTCTCGGCGAAGGGCGGATCGCTTGGCGACAGCGAGCCGTAGACCTCGTCGGTGGAGACGTGCAGAAAGCGGAAGGCCGACTTGGCGTCGGAAGACAGCGCCGCCCAGTGGCCGCGGGCGGCCTCCAGGAGCCGGAACGTGCCGACGATGTTGGTCTGGATGAAGTCTTCCGGGCCGTGAATGGAGCGGTCGACATGGCTTTCGGCGGCGAAATGCACGATCGCCCGGATCGGATGCTCGCGGAGCAGCGTGGCGATCAGATCGCCGTCGCAGATGTCGCCACGCACGAAGATATGGCGGCCGTCGCCCGCGATCGCCTCCAGATTCTGGAGGTTGCCCGCGTAGGTGAGCACGTCGAGGTTGACGATCGGTTCGTTGCCGGCGGCGAGCCAGTCAAGGACGAAATTGCTGCCGATGAAGCCGGCACCGCCTGTGACGAGGATCATCCAAAAGGCACTCCAACAAGACTGCTACGCAACGGTAAGAGTCCGTCGTTGATGCCACCTGGCGCCAAGGCGAGGATCAGCGGGCGGTGGCCACGCTTCTTCGCCCTGCGGATGAAGCGTCACCGGCCGCAGCACTCGTACGAGGGGACTCTCTCAACCCTACGTCGTAAACAATGCCTGTCAAGAAAAGTGTGGCTGGAATAACGGCTTGGCCGTTTATGCCAATCATTCCGGTAAGCCGGACTGAGTCGCGGCCTATCGTGCCGGAGCCTCACTGCGAAAGACAAAGCCGCCCTTCTTGTTGCCGATCACGATGTCGACGCGGCCATCGGCATTCAGGTCGCCCACGGCAAACTGCGTGCCCACGCCCGAGGCGTCATCGATCTTGTGCGGCACATACTTCACGGCATCGGCCCCTGTCTTGCCGCCTTCCCGCACCAGTTCGAACCAGTAGAGCAGGGCGGGGCCGCCCGGATCGGGGTCGCCCTTGGGGCCATGGGCCCAGAACCGCTTGCCCGTGATCACGTCCTTGAGGCCGTCGCCGTTCACGTCGACCACGTGGACCGCATGGGCCTGCGAAAATTGCACGCCATCGAGGGTGCCGTCGGCGGTGGCCGGCAGGATCGCATGCTCTACGAAGTCGATGTCGCCGTCCGCCTTCTTTATCTGCTCGAACCACGAGAGCCCGTAGCCATGGGCGACCAGGCTCGTGATCACATCCTCATCGCCGTCGCCATCGACGTCATAGACGTGGATCTGGGCGCCGCCCTTCCCGAAGGCGAAGGGATGTTTTTTCCAGGGCTCGCCGGAGGCCTTCTCCGGCTGTTCCCACCAGCCCTCGGCCATCAGCAGGTCGGCCCGTCCGTCGCCGTTCACGTCGCCGATCCCCAGACCGTGCTGGTACTGCCCCCACTTGGCCGGCTCCGAGCAGCGTTCGAAGGTCCAGCGGTCGACACCGGTCGGTTCGCTCGGATGGGCGAAGCCGAGCACGCCGCCGGTGTGAAACACGAGTTCGGCCTTGCCGTCGCCCGTGACGTCGGCGAAGGCGGGCGACTCATTGTCGACGACCGGAAACGCGAGGTGGCGTTTCCAAGCCCCGGCGTCTTTCGCGGCCTCATTCGCAGAATCCTGGCCCAGATCACTGAC
The DNA here is from genome assembly GCA_026401075.1 of Planctomycetia bacterium. GTDB lineage: Bacteria > Planctomycetota > Planctomycetia > Pirellulales > UBA1268 > CAMCQY01. The sequence continues at coordinate 1,487 of JAPLNQ010000107.1, read as the reverse complement.
TTTAGTTTTGCCGGGGTTCCGAAACCACGCCACCTCCTTGCCGGGCCAGACGTTGGCCATCACGTCGAGCCAGCCGTCGCCGTCGATGTCGGCCACGAAGGTGATGAAGTTGTTGGAGTATTTGTTCGGGTCGAAATCCTCCGCGGGGTAAATCTCGTGCCGCGTCTTAAAGTCGGGGCCGGCGTACCAGAAGGGGCCATAGATGGCATCGACATGGCCGTCGTGGTCGATATCGCCAATGCCGGCGCCCTCGGCGTGAAATTTGTCCGTGAGCTGAATCTTCGTGAAGCCAGTGCCGCCAGCCGGTTCGGCAGCCTGAACCCTCAGACACCAGCATGCCAGTGCAAGACACAGAACCCATGCGAGACTGTAGGGCGTTCGCAGCGTGAATCGCATCATGCGCAGGATTCTCCCCGTCGATCGTTGTTGCATGGTACGGCCCGGCCGGCTACCCGAAGGCCCACGGACCGGCGGCCGGAAGGCTCGCCGGAGGAAATGAAAAGAAGTGGAGGCGGCGGGAGTCGAACCCGCGTCCCGTGATGTTTCAGCACAGACGTCTACGTGTGTATCCGGTCGATTTAAGTCTCGCGGGCGCGCCCCCGGCCGACAGGGTGCGTCGCCAACCAGCCCGGAACTTTTTTAGCCCCGCCCGTACCAGGCGGTGAAACGGGGCGAGTCGGATTTGGCGACCGATTGGGAGGCCCTTCCGACTGGGGCCATCGCTCGGGGTTGCTTAGTTAAGCAGCCAGAGAAAACTGAGCTTCGGCAATTGAAGCTTGGTCGACTTTTAACGTGGCCAGCCGACCAACCACGACACGCAATCTGAACCTCTTGCATCCGGTCGAAACCAGTACGCCCCCGTGTCTCTCAACCCCCCAACCGGAGTCGGGGAGCTCAAGCGAAGTTCACTCCCTCCATCGGCTGGTCGGCGGCCGGTTCGTCAGGCTCGGTTGAACCACCGGAAACACCCGGAGAATCAGGGCCAAAACCGGACAGAAAACCAAGCACGGGCCAGCGATCGAGGTACTGTCCGGGCCGGCTCGGGCTGGCCCGGACGTCTCGGAGCGGCTGGGGAGCCGTCCGATGAGCGACTTTCCCATCCTAGCAAACCCTCGGGGCTGTAGCGGTCCTGGCGCTGAAAAGAAGGAAATTTCAGGGGGAAACCCTCCTGGACACCCCCCGGGGACGCCCCGGCAGGGAATGTTTGGAAGGTGCCGGACACCGTTGTCCGCCCAGCCCGCCCAGAGCCCCGTTTGCTCCCCTTCCATGGCATCCGTACTCTTCGTAAGGTCTTTCGCGGCCAAGCCTTCCACCGGCCGCACACCCTCTGGTGACACGCCCATGTGCGCCGCCCGGCCCTTCTTCGGCAAGCTCCGTCTCCCGTTGGTCGTTGTCGTCGGGCTCCTGCTGCTCAGTGCGGCACCGGCCCGGGCCCAGGATTGGGCCAAGCAGATGTTCTCGGAGACGAGCCACAACTTCGGCAACGT
>JAPLNQ010000154.1 GCA_026401075.1 Planctomycetia bacterium | reverse complement strand
CGGCGATACGTTTTCCACCGTAATGCCGTGGCGCCGTGTGATGCGGAGAGCTCGTTTTAAAAACAGACGGGGGTGCCTGGGTCCCGGGGCATGTGATCCGAGCGGTATTTCCGACACGAGGCCAGTTTCCTGGTCAGGCCGGAAGCCTTCGGCTGTACACGCGACCGGAGCCCTTTATCGGCCCCCAACGAGCCTCGTTAAGAGCTCACCGACATGGATCGACGCATCACGAACATGACAGAAAACGTATCGCCGCACGCTCCTTCTGCTGGCTGTTACTCCGGTTGATCGCGACCGGCTGGTCCCATCGACTTGGTGTTGCGTTCCACCGCCATCACCACGGTCTGTCGCGAGGCACCGTCGGCCGTGCTGGCGACGATCGGCAGCACCTGTCTCCGGTTGGGCATTTCCACCCGCACTCGGAACGTGCCGTCAGCATGCACTTTCACCGGCTCACCGTGCAAGGTGAGGTAGGCACCCGGCTGCGTCACGCCGTACACGACCATTTCGGCATCGACCTCGAGTTCGAAAGACGGCACGCCATCTCCACCCGCCTCCTCCTCCGCGCCGCTGCTGCGGGCCGCCGGCGGCCCCATCGGCCTACGGAGACGTTCTTCGAAGAGTTGCTGCAGTTCCTCGCTCGAGTGTTCGGCCGTGAAGCCGCCGCTCATCGCGTAGATCCGCTCGCAGTCATCCACAATCTCGCCCCAGTGCGCGTCGAGCGTGTCGCCCTGCGGGCTGTTCGGCATGCTGACGGCGTTGCTTCGCGCCAAGGCGTGAAACCGACCGGAGATCGCCAGATAGCCGATCTCGCAGCGGTAGCGGTGCGGTTCGCGGATGTCGATAAACCAGTTTTTCACCCCGCCATGCACTGCGATCTCGCGGACCACACGCTCCGACGGGGATGCATTGAGACCGCTTTCGAGTTCGATCAGCCGCAGGGTCGGCCGGGCGCCGTGCCATTCCTGTCCGAGCGCCGCCTGGGCGCGGGCGATGCTGCGGGTCGTCAGCTCCCAAAAGACGTGGAGCCAGTGCGGTCCCCGCACCATCAACACCATGCGATCCCGCACCGGACGGGGTGACCGGCCCCCCTCGGGCGGCGTGGCCAGATTCTTGGCCTTGAGCAGTCTCTCGCGAGCCTGCTGCAGACGGAGGGCGATGGCGATGGCAGAAGCAGAGGCAGGAGCAGCATCGTGGGGTTGGGCCACGGCCCGCACAGTTCCGCCAGAAGACACGCTGGGATGGAGTCCGACGGAGACTGTCGGCCCGGCGGTGTGACCGTCACGATTGCCCGCCCGCATCGACATCGTGGTGCCTCGGGCGGCTGCCACGACCGGGGGCCGCGACCGGGCCTTGCGGACCAAGGCTCGGATGAGTTGGTCCTTCCGCATGGCATGCCAGCCAGCGACGCCGTGCTGCTTGGCGAGACGGGCAAGATCGCGGACGGGCTTTTCCTTGAGGCTGGCTGAGGTCATCCGCTGGTGCTTTCCGGTTGTGAAAGCAGTTGGACAGGGCCTCCGCTTGAGCCGTGCCTCCAAACTGCCTCTCTCCACAGTACCGAGAAGCATGGGGAAACGCAAACAAAAACCCCCTCTTAGGGGTGGTTTATGAATGAAATTGCCCAGAATCGAAGCAAGAATCGAAGCAAGAATTGCAGCAAGAATTCCACTCAATCGCCGCGGAGTTTGAGGCCCCGCTCGGTCAGCTTTTCGCGGACTTCGTTGAGGCTGGTGACGCCGAAGTTCTTGCACTCCATGAGATCCTCGGCGGTCCGCCGGACGAGTTCGGAGATGAGGTTGATGCCCAGTTTTGTGGTGCACTTCCGGGCCCTGACCGAGAGGTTGAGCTCGGTGATTGGCTGTGACAGCAGTTCCTGCTCGTCGGCCGAGGGCTCTGCCATTTCCTGCTCCGGCTCCACTACGGCCACCGGCGCTGCGAATTGGCCCAGAGAGAGTCCCTTGGAGGCCAGCATGTCCTTGATCTCGACCAGGCTTGTCTCGCCGAAATTCTTGCTGGCAAGGATTTCCGCCTCGCTGGTCCGAGCCAGGTCGCCGAGGGTGTGGATGCCCATTTTCTGCAGGCAATTGCGGCTGCGGACCGAGAGTTCAAAGTCGCTCACCGGGAGGCCCATCACCAGTTCGATGCGGTCGCGCTGCTTCTGCTCCTGCTCCTCCGTTCGCAGATCACCGGACGCGGAGGAATCCTTGAGGAACAGGCGTGCCCGCGGGTGGTCGGGGATCGATTCGAGAATCCTGCGGTAGCACTGCTGGGCTTTGGCGAAATCATTGCGGTCTTCGTGCATGATGCCGAGGTTGAGCAACGCCCCGAGGGATGCGGGGTAGCGCTCGAGCGAACGTTCGTAGCAGGCCTGCGCTTCCTCATCGTTGCCGGCGCGGTCGTTGAGAACTCCCAACGCAAACAGGGCGTGCGAATGGCCCGGGTCGATGGCGACGGCCTTCTCGAACACCTCCGCGACCTCGCTGGCGGGGCAGCCGCGGTCGGCCAGGATCGCCCCTTTCGCCGCCCAATAGTCGGCCGACTGGCTGGCCGCGTCGCCATCCTTGCCCGCTGCCAGGGCGTCGATGGCCTTGTGGGCTTCGTCGTGACGGCCGGCGGCCCGCAGGGCATCGGCCGCAGCCGCGCCGCATGCGATGGCGTCGTAGCCCGACTTCTTTGCGGCCTCGAAAGCCTCTTGAGCCTTGTCGAACGTCTCCAGAGCAACGTGGGCAAGGCCCTGGTGGAAGAGGGCCAGCGCGCCGCCGTCGCCTGACCGCAGCGTGTCGAGCGCCTCGCGATACCGGCCCAGCAGATACTGGCAGACGCCCAATCGCACCGAGGCGGCCGGGCTGCGGTCGGTCATCTGCTCCAGTTCGCGGACCGCTCCACGCACGTCGCGATGAGCGGAGGCGTTGTTGCCGAGGGCTTGCGTCAGGCCACGGATTTCAGAGGGGCCGAAAGGCCCGGTGCCGGTGACGAGTTCGCGGATGTCGATGGTGGGGGCGATCTTTGCGGTGGCGACCATGAATGGTCCTTTAATGAGAGGCGGATGCGACCTGGAAGAGCAGATGAGAGCTGGAAGAGCAGATGAGAGCCAGCGGTGGGAATCGAACCCACAACCCCCGCATTACGAATGCGGTGCTCTGCCAATTGAAGCTACGCTGGCCCGACGGGGCCGGAAAGACGCTCTGCAATCGCGAAAATCCGGCTTCCCGGAACTCCGCACAGTAGCGCACCGAGCCCTCAAGAGTCAAGAGTCGGCCGGCAAAAACCCGGCCATATCGCAAAGAAAAGAAAAAAGTGGGGCCTCTGACCCGACAGGAGCGCCCTGTCTTGGCCGTACGGGTCAGGGGCAGACGACCGTATAGCCGGAGTGATCGGAGGCCCCACTTCAAAATTGCGGTGGGGTGGGAACCGTGGTCCCCGGTGCTTGTTCAGAACATGCATCCGGCGTGCCAAATCCTCTGGTAGGGAAAAATTTTGCCGCGGGAGTCGCGGTGCGGGGGTGGGCGGTCCGCCGGATTTCTGGATCGGCACTGTTTTTTAAGGCGAT
>JAPLNQ010000073.1 GCA_026401075.1 Planctomycetia bacterium | reverse complement strand
TCCCCTTTTCACCCGGAAAGGCGGAAAAGAGCTGCGTCCCCTTTTCACCCGGAAAGGCGGAAAAGAGCTGCGTCCCCTTTTCACCGCAGCGCGAGCTCCGGTGGCGGAGGCGAGGCGGGGTTTACCCATTGAATGACGGCGGCCCAGTTGGCGCTCTCCGGGTCGTGCTGCAGGTAGCCGTGAATCGGCCGGACGACCGACCAGCCGTCCTTCATGTGGGCCGAGAGCACCGGATCGGTCCGCCGGCCCGCGACGACATCGCCCACATACTCAGCGGCCGTCACGCTCGCCGCCACACTCCCGTAGCCCGGCAGCCGGCTTGCCCCCACCATCCGCCACAGCCGTTCATCGACCACCAGTTGTCGCGTGGCGTCGGTAAGCGCGTGGGCAAGTCCATGATGCTGATGGTCGGGCCGCACGAAGACGTCGGCCCCGTAGAGTGTCTTGCCGTGCACGGGATCGTGGTCGGCGAACGTGCCCCGCGCCGTCAGCACGTCCCAGGAGTCGTCGATGTGGTAGTCGATCAGTCGGAGACGCAGCGTGAAGTGCACGCCCACCGGCTGGCCACTGGGCACATGCTCCGCCACGAACTGGCCCTGCGGGAACACGGCATGATGCTCCGCCAGTTCCTCAGGCGTGTAGGGCGTTTCTGCGGGATAGACGATGCGGCAGATCTCGCCGATGGCGACGAAGTCGGACGGCTGCATCAGCCGAATCGAGTAGTCGGAGGATGTCACGGCAAAAATCCTTTCTGAGCGGTCACGCCGCTACTGCCTGCGCCAGCGGTTCCGCCAGCGGTTTCGTGTGACCGGTGCGGGCGTGACAGGAGCGGGCGTGGCCGCCGCCGCTTTGCTCGGCCGCGGCGCGGGATTCACCTCGGCGCGATACCGTCGGGCCGTCGAACCGTCGTGCGACTTCTCGATCTCCAGGATGCCGAAGTAGGGATCGGGATACTGCCAGTCGTTTTGTGCCTGCGCCGGCGATGCCATCGATGCCACAGCAGCACACGTGAAGACTCCGAACGCAACGCACAACAAACGGGGTCGTCGCATGGCACTGTTCCTGTTGAAAAGGGTGTGACGGATGTCAAAAGCGGCGAGTCACGAATGCAAGATCATCCGCACGCTCGCCGGGTCGATCCCGTCGACGAGTTCCACGTGGCCGATCCGCGTGGGGAGAACGAACCGGAGCCGACCGCCGACGGTCTTTTTGTCGCGGGCCATCGTGGCGAGTAACGCGTCGCTTGTAAAACCGGGGCCGGTCGGCACGGCCACCGGCAGGTCGAAGGCGAGGAGAAGCTGCTGCTGCCGGGCAACGATATCGGGCCCGATCCGGCCGAGCGACTGTGCGAGCGCAGCCGCCGACACCATGCCCATGGCGACCGCCTCGCCGTGCAGCAGCGTGCCGTAGCCGGCGGCGGTCTCGTAGGCATGGGCGAACGTGTGGCCGTAGTTGAGGATCGCCCGCAGGCCGCTGATCTCGCGCTCGTCGCGTTCCACGACATCCGCCTTGAGTGCCGCCGACCGGCCGACCACGTGTGCAAGCGTTGCGGCATGCCTGCCCAGGATCGCGCCGGTGTTGGCCTCGAGCCAGTCGAAAAACTCGGGGTCGAGAATCATCCCGTATTTCACCACCTCGGCCAGGCCGCTCCTGAACTCGCGATCGGGCAGCGTGGTGAGCGTGTCGACGTCGGCAATCACGCCGCGGGGCTGCCAGAAGCTGCCGACCAGATTTTTTCCGGCGGTGAGATTGATCCCGGTCTTGCCGCCGATGGCGCTATCGACTTGGGCCACGAGGGTGGTCGGCACGTGCCAGACGGGCAGCCCGCGGCCAAACGTCGCGGCTGCGAATCCTGCCAGATCACCTACCACGCCGCCGCCGACGCCGATCACGTGCGTGTGGCGATCAACGGCCAGCCGGGCCATCTCGTTCCAGAGCCGTTCGAGCGCGGCGACCGACTTCGAGGCCTCACCGGAGGGAACGGTGAGCGTGGCGACATCGAGGCCGGAAGACTGCAGAGAGGCCGCCGTGGTGGCGGCGTGGGAGTCGGCCACGGCGGTATCCGTGATCACAACCGTCCGCCTCGCGCCGGTGGCCGCGATCGCAGGGCCGACCGAACCGATCACGCCACTCCCCACGACGATATCGTAGGAGCGATCAGCCTGGCCGGTGTCTGCCGGAAGACGAAGGCGGATGGTGGTGGTGTCGGTCAGCACGGGTGGCACAGCACGCCTGTCAGGCCACGCTCACGCGGTCGAGGTCGGCCGGAGTGACGGTGATCACGCGGGCGAACCCGGTGTGCTGCCGGAGGTAGTCGAGCTCCGCGGCTTCCTGCGGCCCGGCGTGAAGGAGAGTCTCGACGCGGGCCTTGTCGGCGTCCGACCAGTCTTCGTAGTCGTTGGGCCAGACCGTGTGGTTTTCGACGACGAGGGCTTCGCGATAGGGATCAAACGCGTTTGGCATGCGCGGCGGCTCCGGATGGCAAGGCGGTGCGGGCGGCCTTCTTGCTTGTCCCGCTGTATCGTCCCGCTAGACAGGTCAGTATACAGTGCAGCGGCGGCAGGTGCGGCCAGCCCGGTTGCCCGCCGACGGATCGTGCGAAAGGATCATGCTCGATGTCGCAGCCGCCCCCCTCCCAGACCGCCTCCGCACGAGCCGAGGGCCCTTCGCGCGGCACCTGGCTCGTTGCCGCGTTGCTGCTGCTGGGCCTGGCGGCCGCCATCACTGGCATTTGGTTTCAGTGGCAGCAGACCCGCCGCTGCCTCGAGTTCTACGGTCCGGCGGCGGCCCGGCGGATCGCGGCGGCCCCCACGGTGGAACTGTTGCTGATGCAGCCCGGGGCGGAGCCAGGCCGGCTCGTGGCCCGCTCGCGTATCGATATCTCGAAAGCCCCGGGGCTCGTTCACCTGCGGCGCGGGCTCGTCGAAGATGCCAACTTCAACTGGCAGGCCAGCGGCAGCGCGGCGCCGGAGCGGCTGCCGCTTGACGCGTGGGATGTCGCGTTTGTGTTTAGCGAACCCCTCGGCCGCACCACGCTGGTCATCGACCTCGATCCGTCAAGGGGGAGTCTCGCGGCGGCCGGGCAGCCTGGGCGAATTGGGTTGGGGCGGATCGGACCCGGCCTCGAAAAGTGGGTTCGGTCCACGGTGAACGCGGCCCCCTAGCGGCCATGTTGCTGACGCACCGCCGGGGGACGGCAGAAGTCGCACGCATTGGTTCGCCGGCTGCGGCATGCTCGTCGCCGGCGGATTCTGCTACAGGAGGCTCGTGGACGAATCGGGAATCGCTCGTGAGTCGCAGAATTCACCGGCTCCTGCGCGTGCCTCCGACCGGCTCCTCAGCATCTGGAGCGTTTGCCGACCCCAGCTTCCCACGACTGCTTCAAAGGATGCGATGTTTTTCGAGAATTCGGGCTTTTTTGGGGTGGGGGCGACGCCTATGCTCCCGGCCCGCCGGCGAACATGTTGTCGGGCATCCAGGCACCGAGGTTTCTCATGCGCTCCATCGCCGTTGCCAATCAAAAAGGTGGCGTTGGCAAGACGACCACATCGGTCAACCTCGCCGTGGGGTTGGCCCGAGCGGGCCGACGGGTCTGTCTCGTCGATCTCGATCCGCAGGCGCATGCCACGCTGCATGCGGGCGTGATGCCCGGATCGCATCCGCTCTCGGCGTATGACGTGCTCGTGGGGGGCCAGCCGCTGGCGGCGGCGACGGTGGCCGCTGGTGAGAATCTCTGCGTGTTGCCCTCCCACATCGATCTCTCGGCGGTGGAAATGGCATTGGCCGGCCGCAGTGGCCGCGAGCTGATTCTGCGGCAGCGGCTCGAGGCCGACGCGAGGTGCAATGCCGATGCGGGCCACGCCGAGCCCTTCGATTACATGGTGATCGATTGCCCTCCGTCACTGGGGCTCTTGTCGCTCAACGCCATGGCCGCGGTGGACGAGGTGCTGCTACCCCTGCAGCCGCATTTCCTCGCCTTGCATGGCCTCAGCAAACTGTTGGAGACCATTGAGCTGGTCTCGGAGCACGTGAATCCACGGCTGCGGCTGCTCGGAGTGGTGCTCTGCATGTATGAGGCGGGCACGCGGCTGGCCACGGAAGTCGGCCGCGACGTGCAGTCGTTCTTCGCTGCTTCGGCCGAGAAGAAGCATCCGGCCTGGGGCTCGGCCCAGGTTTTCGAGACGCGGGTCCGCCGCAATATCAGGCTGGCCGAGGCGCCGAGCTTCGGGCAGTCGATTTTCGACTACGCCCCCGACTCATACGGCGCCGCCGATTATGCGGCGCTCGCTGCCGAGGTGGATCAGGCTGCCGCGGTGTTGCGCGACGGCGTGCGGCGGGCGGCCTGACCGGTCCGCGAAAGCCGCTCCGCCAGTCCCGACCGACGGGTGGGGCTGCTGCTATCGCCCGCGGCTGCCGCGGTGACAGCCGTGGTGGTCGGAGACGCGTAGAGTTCTGGCATCCACCAATAGCATGACTCGTACGGATCGACGCCCGCCAGAATCCCGGTGGCATCGTAGTCTTCCGGAGAGGCGAACAGTCCGGCGCACCCGGCGGCAAGGCCGTCGAACCCGCCGGCCGTCTGCGACGGGGCGGATGGGCGGGGAGGCTGTAGCCGATTCCGTTCCAGCATGATCGTGTCAGATGCCGAAAGGCGTGAAAGGGGGGGAGGTCGGTCGCTGCAGTTCAGGCACGAGCCTGATGGAGTGTCTTTCGGAACGTCGCCGCGGCGTAGGCCAATATTCCGGGAAACAGAGGGATTTTTTGGTCCAGCAAGGTCGTCAGGAAAGATCGAACCTGCTCCAGATTCTGCTTTGGGCAAATAGGGCAATCAAGGGGATTTGCGAAATTTGCGTCGATTTTTTTGATTTTGGGCTCTCGCGGCCAATTTTCGGTAGATTTCTGCTGAGGCAAGCGGCCATGCACGTCATGAAAATACTCTGGACAGACACGCTCCACCCGGCCGTCCACCCGGCAATTGTGCGGTGGGGAATCGCCTGCATTCTGGCTGGCGTGGCTGTTGCCGGGATGCCGGTGGTAGGCAGACATGGATCGACGGCAGCGGCGGCCGACGGGGCTGCCACCAGCCCGAAGACCAGCGAGAAGACCAGCCAGAACAAAGGCTTCCGCCAGCTTGCCCCCGGCGTGCTCACCGTGATTCCGCCCCGTGCCAGCAGTGATTCCCACGCGATCCGCGGCGACCTGCTGGAGGTGACCCGCGGCCTTCAGGATCAGGCGTGGAAGCCGCAGCAGGCCCCAGCCAACACGACCCTCGTCGAGCGGGCCAAAAACCGTGAGTTCCAGCGGGATATCTGGTGCCTGGAGTTTGCCTTCAAGCCACCGCGGTTCATGGATGTCGATGTGCCCGCGGCCGAACTTCGCATGAACACGGGTGGCCGCCGCACCGTCATCGACAAGGACGATCCCACGAAACGGACCGTCGAACCCTTCGAGACTCCGGTGCGGTTCGTGCCCCACTTCGTGCTCGAGAGCCTAGAGCCACTGACGGAAGCCGAGGGGGATACCGCCTATCGCAGCTACCTCGACCGCGTCGTTCCCAATGCCATGGGGCCCATCCGCCGCCGCGAGGACCCGTCGCGCGAACTCTTCGACAGTGCCAGCATGGCCGGCACCGACATCCCGCCGGGCGGGGAACGATGGGGCGTGGCCGTTTGGGAGGACATCGATCCGCGGATCGACTTTTTCACCATCACCGTCCGCGGGCTCACCAACGCGATCCGCTGGCGGGAGTCCGAGGGGGCGACGTTCGCCAAAAACCTGCCGCCCAGCTCCGAGATGGATCATGCCCTGGAGAGCCTGCGGCTCGACTTCTGGCGGCCCGGCGATGATCGTGACGAGGCCGACGAGGAACTGAACGTCGGCTACGCGGGGATGTTCGAGCGGATGACGCTGGGCGGAAAGCTCCTGGAGGCGTTGGGACGGCCGCAGGTGGTGAAGTCGCGGCCCGTGGCCGGACTCGCCGACTTGGGCCTGGCGTGGTCCGATCTGGTCGTCCCCGACAAAAACGGCGAGGCGATCCGCGGCGGCGACCTGATCCCGCTGGCAAAGGTCGTGCGGGCGGTGGACGTCATCCCCGAGCCGACGGCCCGCGGCCCGCTGGTGCGGGCGGTGTTTGGCGACCTGGGGCTCGAATACATTGAGCAGTTATCGCGGGCGTTGGCGGGGCCGGTCGATGCCGATCGGGATGCCTCGCGGCGGCAGGCGTTGGCGGCGATCGACCTGACGCCTGAAGGCGTGCAGCAGAAGCCGCTCGAATCGCTGGCAAAGGTGCTCGAGTCGCTCGTGGAGATTCCGCCGGGCGCTGCCAGGCAGCAGCGGGCGGAGGCCTTCTTCGGTGCGGCCGCCCCCAGAGTCAGCGGTCTCACG
>JAPLNQ010000146.1 GCA_026401075.1 Planctomycetia bacterium | reverse complement strand
CCATGGGGGAACGGAGCACTGACAAGCTGCAATCTTGTCGCCACGGGGATACTGCGCCCACGCTCCTACTCCTCGTCTTTCTCGTCCTTCGTGCGGCCGCGGACGTAGAGCCGGATCGGCACCTCGCGGAAGGGCGTCGTCTTGCGGAGAGCGCCGATGAGATACCGCTTGTAGCCCTCCGATAAGCTCTTCGGTGCGCTCGTCGAGAGCACGATCGTCGGCGGCGCGGTTTCCACCTGCGTGGCGTAGTAGATCCGCACAGGCCGACCCCTGGTATCGGCGGGTGGATGGTTGGTATCGATCGCCTCCCGCAAGATCGTGTTGAGTTTCGCGGTTGGCACTCGTTCGTGACTCTGCCGGTAGAGCCGCTGTGCCGTGTCGACCACCGCCTTCACGTTGCGGCCGCTGGTCGACGTCACGAACGCCACCGGCGCCCAGGGCATCGTGCGGAACGTGTCCCGCAGGTAGTCGGCCCACTCGCCGCGTTCGACATCCGCCGCGTAGAGATCCCACTTGTTGACGACGAACACCACAGGCTTTGCCTCCTCCATGATCGTGTCAGCCAGCTGCTTGTCGACGCGGCCCACCGGCTCCGAGGCGTCGAAGAAGAGCAGCACGACGTCTGCCCTGCGGACGCTCCGCTGCGCGCGGTGGGAGGAGTAGAAGTCGATGTCGGTCTTGCGGCTCTTCGTCCGCCGCAGGCCCGGCGTGTCGATGGCAAGAAACGTGTGGCCGTCCACGTCGAACCGCACATCGACCGAGTCGCGGGTCGTGCCCGCCACGGGGCTGGTAATCACCCGCTGCTCGTGGGCCAGACTGTTGACGAACGTGCTCTTGCCGACGTTCCGCCGGCCCACGATCGCGAGCTTCATCTCCGGCAGTTCGGCCGAGGGTTCCTCGCCGCCGTCTTCGGCCTCCGGCAGCCTTGCCAGGATCGCCTCGACGAGCGGCTCGCGGTTGCGGTGTTGCCGCGCACTCACGATCAGCGGCTCGCCGAAGCCGAGCGAGGCGAACTCATGGGCGTGGTTGTCGAGCTTGGAGTTGTCGGCTTTGTTGGCAACGAGCAGGACCGGCACACCGATTTTTCTCACGCGGATAGCAACCTCACGGTCGGCCGGCACGACCCCCTCCCGAACATCGACGACAAATAGTATGACCGCCGCCTCGACGAGGCCCGCCTCGATCTGGGCGTCGATCCGGGCGGTGAGGCCGTCGGGGTCGTCGAAGCCCATGCCGCCGGTGTCGACCAGATCGACCGTGCGGCCCTCCAGCGAGATCCGCTGCACGAGCCGGTCGCGTGTCACGCCTGCCGTCGGATCCTCGATGGCGATCCGCTTCTCGACGAGCCAGTTGAAGAGGGTCGATTTGCCGACATTGGGTCGGCCAACAACTGCGATCTTGGGGATGAACTTGAGAACCAAAGGTGCATCTCGGGCGTGTGGGGCGTTGACCGGTCTCGCCCGATCGGCGGGCGTGATCATCACGCCAGACCAACCCAGCTTACCTCGCCGACCGAGATTTGGTGCCAGGCACCATTTTGAGGACAGGCACCATTTTGAGGACGTTGTCGCGGGTGACGGGCTGGATGACGCCGTGCTCGGTGACGATCCCGGTGATCAGCCGAGCCGGCGTGACATCGAAGGCAGGATTGTAGGCTCGGGCGTGCTCGGGCGCTGCCGGCACGCCCAGCGGTCGCAGCACCTCGGCGGCGGCCCGCTCCTCGATCGGAATGTCGACACCTGTTTCGAGGGACAGGTCGAACGTGCTCGACGGGGCGGCCACGAAGAACGGCACGCCATGGGCCTCGGCGAGCACGGCCAGCCCGTAGGTGCCGATCTTGTTGGCGGTGTCGCCGTTGGCCGTGATCCGGTCGGCGCCGACAATACATGCCCCCACCCGGCCGGTTCGCAGCAACTGGGCCGCCGCCGAATCGACGAGCACGGTGACGGGGATGCCGCGTTCCACCAGTTCCCAGGCGGTGAGCCGGGCGCCCTGAAACAGCGGCCGCGTCTCGTCGGCAAACACATCGAACCGCCGTCCCTCTTCCCAGGCCGTCGTGATCACCGCAAGGGCCGTGCCGTCGCCCCCCGTGGCGAGCGCACCGGTGTTGCAGTGCGTGAGCACGCCTCCCTCGGGCAGGATGGCCGCGCCGTGCCGGCCGATGGCGGCGCACAGCCGCCGATCCTCCTCGTGGATGCTTCTGGCCTCGGCCAGAGCCGCCGCCGCGAGTGCCTGCGCAGAGGTGTTTTCCGGCAGGCCAGCGAGCACGCTGACGACCCGCTCCACCGCCCAGCGCAGGTTGACGGCGGTCGGCCGGGCGCAGGCGAGCAGTTCGGCACGCGCCAACAGATGAGCCCGCGCCGCCTCCGGAGACAGCCCGTCACCGACGGCCTCACCCGCCGCCACAGCCAGACCGTAGGCACCAGCGATGCCGATCGCCGGAGCCCCGCGGACCCGCAGCATTTTGATCGCTTCCACCAGCGTGTCGACATCGCGGCAGGGGATCCACTCGTGCCTCGTGGGCAGGAGCGTCTGGTCGACGAGTTCGAGGTGGCCGGCGTCGGGCTGGCCGGCGGCATTGCCATGCCAACGAAGGGATGTGGGGATCATATGGAATCAGGGACGGGAGCGAATTTCGCTGCGAAATTCGCTCCCGTCCCCTATTTTTTTCCTTCCTTCGTGAAGTGCATAGGCTCGCAGGGCAGGCCGAAGGCGTCGGCAACGGCGCGGTAGACGAGGTGGCCACGATAGACGTTCACCGCCGAGAGAATGGCGGGGCTGCCGGACGCCGCCTTTTCCACGCCCTGCGTCGCCAATTGCAGCACGTAGGGGAGCGTGGCATTGCAGAGGGCATAGGTGCTCGTGCGGCCCACGGCGCCGGGCATGTT
>JAPLNQ010000102.1 GCA_026401075.1 Planctomycetia bacterium | reverse complement strand
AAGGTGAAGGCACCGGCGGCGATGAACATCGCGACGAGATTCAGATACGGCGAGCCCTGCAGGAAGAAATTCGCCGCCATCAGCAGGTGGCCGGCCGCCATGCATGTCACGCCCGCCATCACGATCTGCCGCCGTCCGTAGCGCTGCACGAGCCAAAACGCTGCGATCGTGCAGACCAGGATCACGAGATTGAGGAAGATCGTGAAGAAAATCGCATCCGACGCGCCGCCGATGCCGGCCTCGTGGAGGATTGACGGGCCGTAGAGAAGCATCATGTTCACGCCGTTGATTTGGGAGAACACCATCAGCACCGCCCCGACGAGCACCGCCGTGCGGATGCCCGGGGCGAGCAGCTCGCGAACCGTGCCTGTCTCCTCGGCGAGCTCCGCCTTGATCTCGCCGAGCTCACGGGCGGCCTCCTCCGGGCCGTTGATGCCGGTGAGCACGTCGAGGGCCTCCTCGTCGCGGCCCTTCGCCGCCAGCCAGCGGGGGCTGTGCGGCACGAACAGGAGCCCCACCATGAGGGCGATGATCGCCGGAATCTCGGAGGCGAACATCCACCGCCAGTGGCCGCCGAACGAAAGGAGATAGGAGGCGATCACCGCCAGGTTGATCCCGATCACGATCGCCAGCTGGTTGACCGTGACGAGGCGGCCGCGGAGCCGGGGCGGCGAGATCTCGGCGATATACATCGGCGAGGTCATCGCGGCCAACCCCACGCCGATGCCGCCGACGGCCCGCCAGATGTTGAATTCGAGGATGGTCCGCGGCAGGGCCGTGCCGATGGCCGAGGCCATGAAGCAGACCGCCGCGATCCAGAGCGTGGCACGGCGGCCGACCCGGTCGGCCAGCCACATGCCGACGACTGGGCCGGCGATCGAGCCGAGGATCGCGCTGCTCATCGCCAGCCCCTCGCCCGCGGCGTCGAGGTCGAACTGCTCCTTCAAGAAGATCAGGGCCCCGCTGGCGATCGAGAGGTCGTAGCCGAAGAGAAATCCGCCGGTCGCCGCAATCAGGGCGATGACGTTGACGTTGAACCTACGTGGCTCCGGCATGCTGGCGTTCCTTGCTCGAGCGATCGTTGCTTTGAAAGTCCCCGCTGTTCACCGATGCACGACGCGCCCGGTGGTTTTATAACGGGGACCGGCCGGGTCCAGGGCGGGCGCACACGCACCTCGATAGGTTGGTCACGCACCCCCTTTGCTCACTTTCTGGAAGGCGGGCCGATACCATCCGTACATTGCCAAGTCCCATCGGTCGAGTAGCCTCGCCCAGGAGTGTTTCAGGCCATGCTATCCACGCCGCGGCACCGTCTCGCCATGTTTCGACTGATTTCGCTGGTTGTGCCTGTCCTGCTCATGCTGTGGCCAATACCGGCCGCGGCGGATCCCAATCCAATCGCGTCGGTGGGCATCTACAACTGCTATTCGGGCATGCCGCCCGACGCGATCCCGTTCTTCAAAGCATGCGGCTACAACACCTACCAACGGTGGGACCTGGGGTGGACGCTGCGGCCGAGCAGCCTCGATCGCTACTACGCCGACATGGCCGAGGATGTCCGGCGGATGCAGGACGCGGGATTCAAGGCGTACGTCCTGCTGACCACCAACATGATTCAGCGGCAGGAGGGCGAGCCTGAGGGCTATCGCACCACTGCGTTCGATCCGGGGAATCATCTGGCGATGCAGGAGCGGCTGGCCCGCATCGCAGGCATGGTGCGGAAGCTGAAGACCGCGGATGGCTTCACCATCTGCCCGGGCGACCCGGGCGGCCACGACGCGGCGACTCCCGCCCAGCTCCACGCGATGGTGAAACAGATCGTCAGGGTGATCCGCGAGGAAGCTCCCAAGGCCAACATCAACGTCAACGCCTGGGGCATCTCGACGTGGGATCACAATCCGTCGCCATTCACGGTGGAGTTCTGGGAGAAGGAAGCCGCCATCACCGACGCGCTCATCGCCCAGCCCGGCATGTTCGGCCCGGATGTCGGCGTCGAATTCCCCATGCACAACTACTACCGATCGCTCGCGCTGACCTGTTACGACAAGGCCGGCAGGCAGCCGGCGCTCTGCCCGTCGGCCGAACAGGTGGCGACGCTCAAGCAGCGGGGCGTGACTCGGCGGTGGGGCTGGCCCTATTTTCTCGTCGACGAGTGCGATGACGGCTATCGACCCGGGACGGCCGGTCAGACCCAGGCGGAGACCCGATTCATCAGCAAGACGATTGGTCGGGCCCGCCAGCTCGGGCTCAATGGCGTGGTCGCCAACGCCATGGCGGAAAACATCTTCGCGGAGAGCCTCAACCTCTACGCGTTCGGCCGCTGTGCCAACGATCCGTCGGCGACGCCCGAGCAGGTGATCGACGAGTTTGCCGGATTCCTCGCCGAGCCCCGTTCCGTGGCCGACCTCGCGCAGGTCATCAGGTTTCTCGAAAACCAGAGCACCTGGCAGGCCGGCCTGCCGGATCGACACCGAGAGCCCAACTTCGACGTCGGCCCGCTCGACTCGGCCGCCAAGGCCTACGACCAGCTGGCCCGGGTGGCACTCCGTGAGAAATGCGGTCTGCCCGAACTGCCCGGCTCGCCCGCCGTTCAGGAGCGTCGGGTTCTATCTGCACGCCGGCTGGGACTACCGGCACCCGTTCGCGGTCCGCAGCTGGACGCCAGCGGACTATGCCGGAATGTTCCAGTTGCTCAAGGGTTTTGGATACGACCGGGTGATGATGTGGCCGGTGGTCGAGGCGATCCCCATGCCGCTCTCCGACGCCGACAGGGCGTCGCTCGTCGCCTTTCGCGACACGATTCAAGCGGCGAGAACGGCCGGCCTCGAGGCCTGGTTTGTGCAGGCGGCAAACCTGACGACCGACCCGTCGGTCGCCGCGAAGCCGTGGCGGGACCGCGTGTTCCCGGCCGGAGCGAAGACGATCCGGCTCGACGATCCGGCTCAGGCCGAGCCGTGGCTTGCGCACCGGGCCGCGATGATGGCGATCCTCGACAATGCCGATGCCTACGTGACCATCGACGGCGATCCGGGCGGCTATGCCCAGGCCGATCCGCAGGACTGGGTGAAGATGTTTCGCGCCGACCAGGCGACGATCGCGGCCCACGGCACACACCCCGACCGCCAGAAGGTGATCCCCTGGCTGTGGTGCGGCTGGGGCACGAAGGGCGTCTGGGCGGAGCCGATCCGGCCGTTCCTCGACGCGGAACTCGCCGCGATCAAGGAAGGCTTGTCAGGCAACTGGGAACTGCTGCCGGGCCGCTCGCATCGCGAGGGCTGGGCCAACGGCCGCCTCCCCGTGCAGGCGACCGCCGATGCCGGGCTCCTCGATCGCTCCACCATCTTTTGCTACGAGGCGATCGAGTTCGAGCCGTCGATCCCGCAGGCCAAGCTCCAGTTCGACCTGATCCGCGCAAACCTCGCCGAAGAGGGCCGATTGGCCGGCACGGTCCGCGGCGTCTTCGGCAACGCCCAGCAGCCGCTGATGGTGCTGCCCAACATCTGGTTCTTCGCCCAGGCCGCTCGCAACCCGGCCTACCGCTCGGCCACGGATGAGCAGATCCTTCGCGATTTGGCCCAGGCGCTCGGCGGGCCGGCGGAGCTGCTCGTGCCGGCTTGGCAGTGCATGACGCTGCCGCTCGACCGTCTGCCGGCCGAACTGCCCGAGGCGTTGCGACGGGCGAAGCTCGCCAGTCCGCTGGCTGCCAGCCTGCCCGGCGGGCCGCAGCGTTACCTAGACATCCTCGCCGCGCAGGTGGAGAGCCAGCGGCGCATCCTCGTGGCGACGAGCCAGTCGCCCGCCGATGGAGCGGATGCGGCAGCGCGGATGACGGAGGCCCTGGCCGCCGTCGCACAGTGGTGGGACCAGCACGGCTACGTCGGCGGGGCGAGCGGTGGACGGGTGGCGTGGAACGTCGTGCCCGATCGCCAGCGGGAGTTGGTCGCCGCGTGGGCCAAGACGCTGGATGCCGGGCAGGTCGCTGCCATCCGCGCCGCCGTTCCGGAGGCCGCGCAGCATCTGCTGGAAGGCATCCTCCCGCGGTAAGGAAACAGAAAATCGGGACGGGAGCGAATTGAATCCGCTTTCCTGAGAATCACGCGTGGCGAAATTCGCTCCCGTCCCCATTTTCGGTCCGGCGTCAGGCGGCGGCCCGCATGATGGCGGGCGAGACGGTCGGCTCGGCGGAGGTGTCGCAGCCGCAGGAGCGGATCACCTCCATCATTGTGAGAAGCACCTCCTCGCGGATGGCGAGATGCTCGTCATCATCGCCGGTGAGGGCGATTGCCGATACCTCCACGGTGATGGCGCTGGGCGTGGCTGATGAGAGCCTGGCGCTGGCAGGCTCGTTGGCCAGCCGCGGGTGGTCGACGAGCACGCGGTGCAGTCGCTCGAGCAGTTTTCGCAACGGCCGCGGGGCGATGTCGGGCTGCAGCGTGAGCGAGATTGCGAGCGGGATGTGGTCGCGAGCGGTGAAGTTGACGAGTTGCATCTTGGCGAACTCCGCATTGGGCACGGAGATGATCGAGCGGTCGGCGCCGCGGATCCGCGTCGATCGCAGGCCGATCCGCTCGACGCGGCCGCGGACTCCGCCAAACTGGCAGTCGTCCCCGATCCGTACCGGCTTGTCGGCGAAGATCACGAGCCCGGCGATGAGATTTTCAAGCGTGTATTGTGAGGCGAGCGCCAGCGCGAGGCCGCCGGCCCCCAGCCCGGCCATCAGCGGCGTGACGGGAATGCCGATCGAGTCGGCGGCATTGAGCAGAATCCAGGAGACGATGATGAATGTCAGCACCTTGCCGCCGAGCCGGATGAGCTGGCTGTCGATCGCCTCCGGCCGCATGCCCTGAATGTTGATCAGCAGGTCGCAGAGCCACGACATCGTCACCAGCACGCCGCCGAGCACCCCGACCAGCGTCACCACGCGGAGAAAGAGTTTCACGGCGAGCAGGTTGTCGCCGGTGAGGCGAATCTGGAACGTGAGCAGGTTGTCGCAGATGAGGCTGACGGCGATGAGCACGGCCGGAAAGAGGAGCCTGCCGACGACATCGCGACTGGCCGAGCCGGTCTGTCGTCGCGGCAGTTTCCACGCGTGCCAGACGGCTGCCGTTGAAGCCATGAGCAGCAGGAGTGTTGCGGTCCACTGCCAGAGCGTCTCGCCCAGAATCTTGGCATGGGCCCATGCAGGCAGTCCGCGGATGAACGTCTCCGGGATCATCCAGCCGCCGAGCGTGACATAGGCCTCGTGAAGCCCCGGGCTACCGGCATCGGAACGATAGGGCAGCAGGCGGATGAGGTCATAGAACCGAGCGGCTTGGGTGACCGTCTCGGCGCTGAAAACGAAGTCGCCTTCCCGAGGACCATCGCTGATCCGCGTGAGCATGATCTCAGTGCCGGGCAGCCGCCAGCGTTTGAGGCCGTCGGCCTTGGCGGCGGCGGCGTCTGGAATGTCCGCGGCGCGCGGCAGCTCGATGCGATCGAGCACCTCCTTCAGACAGACGATCGACTGGCGGCTCTCCGAATCGACCAGCGTCGGGGCGATGGCAGAGATGTCGAGACAGGTGACCGCCTGCTGGATCAGGTGCCTGGTCTCGGCCCGCAGGGCGAGCGTCCGCTCCGCAGTGGTGAGGTTGACGAAGATGCGGTCGACGGTGTCGCAGAAGCTGCGCAGCGTGGCCCGTGGGCTCGACGTATCGAGCGGTGTCAGCGGCGTGGTTCCCGCCCGTTCATCGGCCGTGGCCGTGGCACTCAGGCATGCCAG
Source organism: Planctomycetia bacterium (assembly GCA_026401075.1). GTDB lineage: Bacteria > Planctomycetota > Planctomycetia > Pirellulales > UBA1268 > CAMCQY01. Next base: position 14,350 of record JAPLNQ010000102.1, on the reverse strand, counting down.
CAGCATGACGGCCAGAGCCACGATGCGGCTGAAACGAGCCGCGGTGTTCGGCCGTGGACGCAAAAGTTCGAAGACGATAGGGATGGAGGCCAAATGCACTCTCCGGCAGCGGTGTCGGGTGGGAGAAGTAGCAGGTTGGCGGGGGGCGGGCAAGACCGCTAGCGGCTGTCGCTTTGAGCAAAAATCGGAGCAGAAATCGGAGCAGAAATCGCGGCTCCCACAAGCAGCGGCACGGCCCGTCTGGCCGCCCAGGGCATGAACTGCGCGAGCCCCACGGCTCCCGACACGATTCCCGGCTGGCGGACGCTGCGGGCGACCCACCGGCACCGGGCGTGATGGGCGGCGAACAGGCGTCGGTGGGCCAGCCGGTAGCTGGCGGCTGCCGTGGCGATGTCGCCGAGCAACGCTTGGGCGAGAATTCGACCACCGGCCAACGCCCAGCCGATGCCCTCGCCGGTGAATGGCTCCACGTAGCTCGCGGCATCCCCGACGCGGAAGATGCGCTGTGTGGCACCGGCTATCCGTGGCGAACAGTGTGTCAGCGGAGGCGTGGCCCGGAAGGTCGCCCCCGGCACCGCCAGGATCGTTCGCTCCATGGCCGTGGCGAGGGGGCTTGCGCCAAAGGCCTCGTTGAGCAGGTCGGCGATCCCTGCGGCGGGGCCGCCCTCAGTGGCGATCAGTTTCCGGTCGACCGCGGCGGCCAGATCGAGCCTGTCGTCCTCCAGCCGGACGAGGCCGCAGTAGCCATGGCGGCCGACCGCCATCATGAGCTCGCCCACGGGCAGGTCGAGGGCTGCTGCGCGATGTCCTGGAGACGCGGCGGTGATTGTCGTGCCCACGCCGATACGGCTGCCCGGCGCCACGTGGCGGCCGCGTCGATCATGGCCCGCATGCCGCGGGAGGCGGCCGTCGATCGACGTGCTGGTGTCGGGCGATGGAATGCGGATCGTGTCAGCCAGTCCGGCGGCGATCACAGCCACGCGGCCATGCAGTTGCACAGCAGCCTGCAACGCCGCGGTCGTGGTGCGTGCCACGACCGTCACGCCCTCCGCCCCAAGATCGGTCGGTTTCTCGTCAGACGGCTCCTCGTGAATGGCCTCGACCAGCATGGTGGGGAGCCAGTCCGCGCCCGCGGCGATCGCCTGCCGGACGAGCGCGGTGTCGAGCGCCTCGCGCGACAGCACGCCGCCGCCGGGCATGGGGATGCGGGCCGACCGCCCGGCTGACACGAGGCAGACCGTGGCCAGCGGTAGCGGCGTGGGCACTGCATCGGCCGGGCAGAGCGAGGCGAGTTCGGCGACCGCCAGCGGCGAGAGGCAGCAGCCGCATACCTTCGGGCGAGGCATCGACGACCGATCGACGAGCAAGACCCGCAGGCCTTGGCGTGCCAGTCGGATCGCCACCGCCGCGCCGGCCGGACCCGCGCCGATCACGATGCCGTGCCAATCGATGGCGGAGGCGGCTGCAGGCGTGAGCGTCGCTGGTACCGGATCGAGGCCGCTGCCGGGGCCAGACGGCGGGCTCATGCGGTGCCCTCCGCGATGGCTGCTGTCGGCTGGTCTGCGGTCCGCGTCCAGACGAGGATCGCCCGCTGCGGCCAGGCGCGGTGAATGGTCGCCTCGCGGAGCCCGGCTCGGTCGAGCAGCATGCGGTATTCGGCAGGCGTGCGAGCGGCACGCACGGAGAGCGGTCCATCCACGCGGGCCACCCGCGACCGTGACAGCACGGCCGTGCCGACCACCGCGAGGGTGAGCCCCGTCGCGTTGCGCAGCAGGTCCGACGCGACGATGCCGATCCGCGCTGCGCGGGCAAGTGACACGAGCACGCGCACGGCGTCGTCGTCGTCGAGGTGATGCAGAAAGAGCGAGACGGTGGCGACGTCACAGGGGGGGCAATCCGTCGCCAGGATGTCGTGCACGCCGAAGGATACTGTGGCCCTGCCGGGCTTCCGGCGGGAATGGCGTTCGGCCCGTGCGACCGCGCGGGGGCTGATGTCGAGGCCTGTCACGTGCACTGCCGGCAGTCGTCGGCCGAGCCTGTGGGCGAGTGCGACCGTCACGTCGCCACCGCCGCAGGCCACGTCGACGACCTGGAGCGGCCGGGGTTCGTGCCGCGACTCCGCCGGGGCTGGCCGGCGGCGGTGCTTCATGCGGTCGATTGCCCCCGTGATCTGCGAAGCGGTGAGCGACAGCATGTTGATGCGAGCGAGGGCATCCAGGGCGTGCATGTGCTCCGCCGCCGGCAATGCCGGGTCGTCCATCAACTCGGCCTGCCGTGCACGGGGAATCGACCAGAGTGACAAGGCGTTGAATCTCCACCGTTGATGTGCGGGCTGCTGCCAGCTGACATCATACGGCGGTGGACCAAGTCGGGTGTGTCTTTTGATCTATTCAGCGGCTCGGTGGGCCTTGGGGCATCCGGAAATCACCCTCTGAGAGCGGTTCCACAGTGTTGTCAAAAGGACTGACCTGTCGGCAGCACTCAGCCGTCGGCTGCACCGTTTTGGACAGTCAGCTGCGGCTCGATTCCCGGGCCTGCTTTTCAGAGGCCGGGCGGGCACGGAGCGGTCTGGCCGCCCCCTTCGATCACGGTGACCGGCATGGCCCCGGAGCTGACCACCACGCCCTGCATGCCCTCCGCACAAGGCGGGCACTCGCCCCCCACGGCCTGCACGACCGTGCCACCAGTCATCGCCCCCGCAGGCACGCCAGCCACGGGGACAGCCCCTGCTGGAATGCCGCCCGGGGCCGCGGCGTAGGCGGCCGGCTGGGCAGGCATCTGAACCTGCGGCTGCGAATAGACAGGTGGGGCGTAGGGCGGCGCGTAGCTGTATTGATCGGCGCGGTGGTGGGCGCAGCCGACCGCTGCGAGCAGGCAGGCTGCGGTGAGCGGCCCCACCGTCGCGGTCCACGTGGTGCCCGTCTGGTCGAGTCGGCGAATTCGCATGCAGCCCGTCTCCCTCTTGATTGAGGGGACGGTAGGTCGGTGGCATCACCCGAGCAATGGCAGAATGGCCGTTTTTTCGCGGCTCATTCCCCGGCTTCGAACAGCGCAATGCTTGCGGTAAAGCCGTGCAGGCAGTTGTGGCGGCCGATCGGGCCAATCTCGCCCTGCGCGAAGAATCCAGCCGCCGGGATCGGGCCGATGGTGTCCCGCAGGCAGCGGGCGTCGTGGCTGGGCTCGGGAAACAGCCGCGTACCACGGCCGTTGCAACTGAAGACGAGGGCGCCGACCGGCGCCGCAGCGCGGCCATGCTCGCGTGTGAGCAGGGCCACCAGATCGTCGTGTGCACTCTTCGCGTCGCGGACGTGGAACTGGACCGTCTGACCCGTGCGGACGAGATCTCCCACCGCGATCACGCCTGAGTCGGAATCGGCACCCACGACGTTTCGCACCAGGAAGTCGCCTCGCTGGAAATGATCCTGGTATTCGCTGGCCACGCGCCCGACGTGGAGCGAACTGCGGACGAGTTCGCGGTCGGCGGGGTCGAGTTCGCCATAGATCTCGCGCAGCCGCTCGAGCGCCGGCCTTCCGCCCAGTTCGATGATCAGATTCTCCTCCGACTTCGTGATCACCAGCGGTCGGCCGATCGGTCGGCAGCCCTGCGACACGACCGGCCGGATTCTCGCCGCTCCGCCGATCAAGAAGCCCACAGCGCCCGAGTCATACGACCGCGAACCGACGACGAGCGTGTTGCTGCCGGGTTGGTAGCCGCCGCTGGCCATGCCGCCCACGATCGGCACGCCCGGGTGATCCTCCTCGACCCGCTTGATGAGCGCATCGACCGGGAAGGAAAACGGATCGGCCAGCAGCACGATCGCGGCGTTGTCTGGCCAGCTGCCGTCGAGTTCGGATGGCCAGCCCACGAACATCCCGCCGTCCGGCGTCTGCGCGTATTCGAGGGCGAATGGCACCACGAGAGCACCCGGCAGGCGTGCCAGCCAGACGGCCACTGCAGGTTCTGATTCGTATTCCACATCGGCCGCGAGCACGGCCTCGGCGGTCGTCGCGATCACGGTGGGCGTTCCGAGCAGGTCGCCCAGGCCCTCCATGGCGGGGCGGATCGCCGCACCGTAGCGGGCAGACACAAACACCACCGCCACGTCCGCTGCGCCCGCAAGTTGACGGGCGGCAGCCTCCGCCGCCTCGCGGAGCGCAACGTCGATCTGTGGGGACGTGGAGGCGGCCACGGCGCAGCCGCTTGGTGTGTGGCGGGGAGGCATCGTCGATTCAAGCTGCATCAGGTGGCGCCAACGTGGTGTCGGATGTTGCGAAGGGGGAATGGCGTCGTGGGCTCAGATCACGATCTCTGTGAACAACTCGAGCGACTCGTGTTCGAGCCGGCCGCCGGGCTCGCGATTGCCCGGGCGGATGGCCAGCGCCGTGGCCATGCCCGCCTGCCTCGCGGCGTCGAGTTCCTCCCCCACGTCGCTGATGAAGAGGATCTCGCGAGGCTCCATCCCCATGTCGGCCGCGATCGCCCGGTAGCTTGCCGCCTCCCGCTTCGGGCCGGTGGTCGTGTCGTAGTGGCCGCGGAGGTGGGGCGTGAGGTCGCCGGCGCACGTGTGCGAGAAGAAGAGCTTCTGGGCGTCGATCGAGCCCGACGAGTAGATCCGCACATCGAGTCCCGAGTCGGCCCACTGCGCGAGTGTCTCAGGCACATCGTCGAACACATGCGAGACCAGTTCGCCGGAGTCGAAGCCGCTCCGCCAGATCATGCCTTGCAGCGCCTTGAGCGGCGTGCTCTTCACGTCGCGGTTCATCAGGTCGATGGCGGCGAGGGCCAGCCGCGTCGTGCCGGCGGGATCGGCGAGCGTGGCGTCGGCTGCGCCGGTCTCGGTGGCGAGGACCGCGGCGGCGGCCTGCACGGCCGGGTCGAGCCGGTGTTGCCAGAGAAAATCGCCCACGTGCTGCCGCGCGAACGCGAACAGCACGTCGTAAACGAACGAGATCGACGAGGTGGTGCCCTCGACGTCGAGGAGGATCCCCCTGCCACCGAAGACGATCACGGTGCCGCCCTTCCCTCGCCGGCAATCCACGCCGGCCCCATGCAGAGCGGCTCGTAGCCAGCATGGACGCCATCCTCGAGGTAGTGGGGTGTCCAGCCGCTCATGTCCTGGAACAGGCGGATGGCACGGATGCGGCGATCGGTGCAGAGGTCGAACCAGTGCCGCGTGCCCAGCGGCACGCTGATCATGTCGCCTGCCCAGACTTCGATCGCGTAGACGGGCCGGTCGATCGGGTTGATGTGAAACACTCCCCTGCCCTGCAGGATGAACCGCACCTCGTCCTCGGTGTGCGTGTGCTCCTTGCTGAATTTCGACAGCATCGTGTCGAGGTTTGGCGTGTCGGGATAGACATCGATAACGTCGGCGGTGACGAAGCCACCGCGGCGTTTCAGTTCCGCGATCTCAGGATCGTACGCGGCAAGGATCTCGGCGGCGGGCGCGGCAGGATCGACCCGGTCTTCCAGCGGCCAGACGTTGTAGTCGAGGCCGTGGTCCTTCAGGAACGACTTGATCTCCGCGGGATCGGTGATCTTCCTCGACTCGGAGGGAACGGTGACGATCGCCATGGTGATGCCTTTCGCTCGTGATGGTGCTGTCGAAGGAAGTTGGTGAGCAGCCGGCTAAGGCCGCTCGTGGTGCGTGGCGGACGCGAGCATGCGGCCCCGCGCCACCACCTCGAAGAGAAACTCGTGAATCTCGATATGCCGGCGGGCCTCGGCGAGGCTCTGCCCCCAGGTATAGAGGCCGTGCCCGGAGAGTAAAAAACCGTGGCAGGGAGGCCGTTTCGGATTGCTCCAATCGGCCGTGGTGAAGCGATCGCGGATCCGGCCCGCCAGTTCGGTCATGTCCTGACCGTTCGCGAAGATCGGCACGTCCTCGATGGTGTCGTGCGTGCCGATTCCCTCGAGTCCTTTCAGCATCTCGTAGCCCTCGATGCGGAGGCTGCCCGCGACAAGGTCGGCGCGGGAGAGGATCGTGCTCCAGACGGAGTGGGTGTGGAGCACCGCCCCCACAGGGCCCCCGCCCAGGGCCGGCACGAGGTCGGCGATCAGACAGTGCAGGAGCGTCTCGGCCGACGACTTCCGGGTCGAGCCGTCGATCACACGGCCCATCGAATCGACGCGGACGAAATCGTCGGGGCCGAGGGCCGACTTGTCCTTGCCGCTGGCGGTGATGAGGAGTTCGAGCGGATCACGCGAGCTGACCACGCTGTAGTTGCTGCTCGTGCCGAGCGACCACGACCGGGAGTGAAATTCTCGGCCGATCGCCCGCAGTTGGTCGACCGTGCTGGTCGCGGTGTCGAAGGAGGTGATGGTTGTCATGGATGCTGAATTTAGGGTGTGGGTCACGGGCTGACAACGAGCGACGAAAAGACGGTTACAGGTAAGGCGAGAAGAGCCTGGCCACGCCGTCGCGGAGGCGGATCGGGAGGCTGCGGGCGTCGACCTCGGCCAGCGTCTTGCGCCGGGAACGGGCGATCACTTCGCCGACGTGCTGGTCGAGTGCTGCGGCGAAGCCACGGTCGTAGGTCTCCACGTTGAACTCGAAGTTGAGACGCATGCTGCGGTCGTCCCAGTTGCCGCTGCCAAACAGCGCCCAGGCGCCGTCGACGACCATCAGCTTGGTGTGGTCGAAGGGCGGCGGCGACATCCAGACGTTGCAGCCGCGGCCGAGCACCTGCCAGAGCAGCGACGTTGAGGCCCAGCTGACCAGCGCCAGGTTGTTCTGATCGGGGAGCACGATGTCGACGGTCACGCCCCGCATCGCCGCCACGTCGAGCGCCTGGCAGACGGCGTCGTCGGGCAGGAAATAGGGCGTCATGATTCGCACCGATTTCTGCGCGGCGGCCAGCGCCCCCACGAGCACGAGCTTGATCCGGCCGATGTCGGGGTCGTCAGGTCCGTAGCGAATGCCGCGGGCTAGCATCGTGCCGGCGAAGTCGAGGCTGGGCGACCAGGCTGCGTTGGCCTCGGCCGTGGCACCGTCGCCCACGAGCACCTCATCGGCGGCGAAAGCCCAGTCCTCCGCAAACACCTCGAGCAGTTGCGCGACGACCGGACCGCGGAGCTCGAAGTGCATGTCACGGACAGGATGTCGGGGCTGATTGGCCAGCCAGCAGCCGGCACGCCGATGATGGAGGGCCACGTGGACCGCGAGCCGATGCCGTCGACGAGCACGCGGACGGCGACGCCTCGCTTCGCGGCGCGGGCGAGCGCGGCGGCGAAGCGTTTTCCCGTTGGGTCATTGTCGAAGATGTAGGACGCCATCCCGATGCTGCGGCTCGCGGCGTCGATCGCGGCGAGCATGCGGGGGTAGGCCTCGTCGCCGCCGACAAGCGGCTCGATGGCGTTGCCTTCGACGAGCGGCCGGCCGGTCACCTCGCCGACGAGCCTGGCCAGCGACCGCAGGGGCGCGTGTGCTGGGCCGATGGCGTCGTCGAGCCGCTCTCGTGAGGGCACTGCCGTCTGCAGTTCATGCGTCACCGCGAGTTGGCCGGCCCGAAGCTGGCCGGCCCGCGAGCGGATCCGGTTGACGCCAAGCACGGCATACGCGATGGCACCGAAGACGGGCGAGAGCCAGATCAGGCCGACCCAGCCGATCGTCGATCGCGTGTCGCGCTTGACGAGGATCGCGTGGGCGGAAGCGGCGATAGTGATGGCAAGAATGGAGGCGGCCAGCACGTGCGGCCAGAGCACAAGCCACCACCGCCATGCCGTCGAGAGGATCTCTTCCATAGGGAGAAGGTAGCCGGTGGAGGATCAACCGTCGATGCGCTGCCGGGGACGTTGCGAGTTCCCTCGCGAACGCCGCGGCGGCCGTTGCGCGGCGCGGTCGCGGGTATGTAAAGGGGACGCAGCTCTTTTGCCACCCCTTTGGTAACAGTCAGTGAACGGGTAAAAGAAGGCAAAAGAGCTGCGTCCCCTTTTTCACACGATTCATCCATGTCCCTCGACCCGGCCACGCTCGTCCGTCCGCGGAGAAAAATCCGTGGCATGTCGGCGATCCTTCTTCCCTTCTCTGCCGACCGGCGGATCGACTGGGACGGGTTCGCCGCCCATGTGGCCCGCACAGCCACGGCTGGGATCACGCCCGCCGTGAACATGGACACGGGATACGTGCAGCTCATAGACGACAGCACGCGGCAGCAGGCGCTGAGCATCGCCCGCGACACGCTCGGGCCGGGGGGCGAACTGGTGGCTGGCGCCTGCGTGGTCGACGCTCCCGGCGCGGCGTTCGACGAGTCGGTGTATGGACGGCAGCTCGAGATGATCGCCGCCGCCGGCGGCCTGCCGGTGATCTTTCCGTCGTTTGGCCTCACGACCGGCAGCGATGCCGACATGCTCGACCGCTATCGACTCATCAGTCGCCGCGTGGAGTCGTTCATCGGCTTCGAGCTCTCGACCGAGTTCGTGCCGAGCGGACGTGTGCTCACGCTCGACGCCTATGCCGAGATGCTCCAGATCCCCAACTGCATCGGGGCGAAGCACTCGTCGCTGTCGCGGCGGCTGGAGTGGGAGCGGCTCGCCCTGCGGAACCGGGTGCGGCCAGAGTTTCACGTGTTCACGGGCAATGATCTCGCGATCGACATGGTGCGGTATGGCAGCGACTGGCTGCTGGGCCTCTCGACGGCGGCGCCGGAGGCGTTTGCGAAGCGGGATCAATGGTGGGCGGAGGGCGACAGCCGGTTCGATGAGCTTGACGACGCCCTACAGTCGCTCGGCGATTTCGCGTTTCGCCGGCCAGTGCCCGCCTATAAACACTCGATGGCGCAGGCGTTGCACCTGCGCGGCTTGATAGCCGGCGATGAGCCGCATCCCGACAGTCCCCGGCGGCCCGAATCCGACCGCGCGATCATCGCCACGATTCTCGAACGGATCGACAGGGCCTCTCAGGCAGCCGCATGAGTCCCCGTCGGCGGCATGCATTGATCACCGGAGCGGCCAGCGGCTTGGGCCGGGCGCTGGCGGTGCGGCTGGCCCGCGACGGCTGGCATGTCGCGGTCTGCGATGTAGACGACGCCGGAGCTCTTGAGACCGTGTCGCTCGTCGAGCAGGCTGGCGGTACCGGCCAGGCGGAGCGGCTCGACGTGACCCTTCCTGCCGAGTGGGAGAGTCTTCGCGATCGGCTCCGCGGTCAGTGGGAGCGGATCGACCTGCTCGTCAACAACGCCGGCGTGAGCGGCGCGGGTGAGGTGGGCCGCTTTCCGCTCGATGACTGGCGGTGGATCCTCGACGTGAATCTCTTCGGCGTGCTCTACGGCTGCCATGCGTTCGTCGACTGGCTCGCGGAGAACCCCGACAGGCCGCACATCGTCAACACCGCCTCGATGGCGGCGGTTGCGTCGGCGCCGACCATGGGCGCCTACAACGTGTCGAAGGCCGCGGTCGTGTCGCTCTCCGAGACACTCTATGCGGAACTGCTGCACCGAGGCGTGGGCGTCACGGTGCTCTGCCCCGGCTTCGTGGCGACGAATCTGCTCGGCGCTGGCCGCTGGCACAGGCCAACGCTGAAATCGCGGGCCGAGGAGTGTTTCGCGGAGGCGCGGATCACCGCCGACGATGTCGCCGAGGCCACGCTGCGGGCGATCCGTCGCCGGCAGCTCTATGTGGTGCTGCCGCTGCGGGGCCGGATCTTCTGGTGGCTCAAGCGAAAAGAGCTGCGTCCCCTTTTTCACTTATAATTGCAGCCATGAGGGACATCCCAGATCCATTCCGCGAACAACGCCGGGCTGATGGCGTGCTCGGTCTGCCGACCGACAAGGAAGTCATTCCTATGATCCTCCGGCACGAGGACGTGCGGCGGGCGGCGAAGGACTGGAAGACTTTCAGTTCCGACGCGCCGTTTCGGGTGCCGATCCCGTCGGAAGAAGATGTCCGCACCGTGCGGCAGCTGCCCATCGAGGTGGATCCGCCCGAGCAGACCGACTACCGGAAACTGGTCGAGCCGTTTTTTCTGCGGGCCAAGCAGCCGGCGTTTGTGGCGCGGGTGGAGGAACTCACAGACCGGCTGTTGGCCGATGCTCTGGGCCGCGATTCGATCGAGATCGTGGAAGGGTTTGCGCTGCCGCTCCAGTCGAAGGCGCTGGCGATCCTGCTCGATGTGCCCGAGTCGGAGGCGGATCTCTTTATCAGCTGGGGGATTCACGTCTTTCACGTCGCAGACGGGGAGCGTGGCTTGCATAAAGGCGCGGCGCTCGAGCGTTATTTGAACGAGCAGTTCGACCGTGCGGCCGAGAATCCCGGCGATGATTTCTACGGCCTGCTCACGAAGGCGAGCTTTCACGGCCGGCCGCTCACCCGCGAGGAGATGCTCGGCTTCGCTAACCTCATGTTCGCGGGCGGCCGCGACACGGTCATCCATAGCGTTGCCTGCGCGGTTGGGTATCTGGCCGAGCGGCCCGATGCGCTTGAGTTTCTGCGGGCCGATCCGGATCGGATCGTGCACGCCAGCGAGGAGTTCTTCCGGGCCTACATGCCGCTCACGCACATCGGCCGCGTCTGCCCCGTCGACACCGACGTGCATGGCATGCAGGTGAAGGCGGGCGAGCGGGCCACGCTCTGCTGGGCCTCCGCGAATCTCGACGAAGAGGTCTTCGAGGCGGCTGACGAGGTGCGGCTCGACCGCAAGCCGAATCCTCACGTCTCCTTCGGCTTTGGCGCCCACCTCTGCCTCGGCGCGGCGCACGCCCGCACGGTGATGCGGGTGCTGCTGGGGCTGCTCTGTCGGCGGGTGAGCCGCATCGAGCTAATTTCGAAGCAAGACCGAGTCGAGCACACGCCCGCCTATGATCGCCCGCTCGGCTACGATTCGCTCGTGGTCAGGATGCACCCGCTCGCCGAGGCGTGAGCCGCCCGCTCGGGGCCAGCCCAGGTGGGCCGGTCAGCCTGAACAGCACCACAATCTCAGGGAGAGGCGCTCGCTTCATCGCATGCCAATTTCTTGCCAGATCGGCTTGCATTTCGAAACCATGGGTTTTATTATGTGAGGTATGCGGCGAGCCTGCGAGCCACTTTTTTCCGAGTATATTGACGCGTTTCCCTGCGTCGCGATCATCGGTCCACGGCAGTGTGGCAAGACCACGCTGGCAGGCTCATTGCCTGCCAACTGGAGACGATTCGACCTCGAGAGGACGAGCGACCGGGATCTCGTGGCCCGCGATCCCGACCTCTTCTTTCGCCTTCATCCCCGGCGCGTCGTCATCGACGAGGCGCAACTGCTTCCCGAACTGTTTCCGGCCCTCAGGGTCGCGATCGATTCCGACCGCGCGTCGGCCGGACGGTTCGTGATCACCGGTTCCAGCTCTCCGGCACTTCTACGGCGGGTGTCTGAGACGCTTGCCGGCCGAATCGCCACGATCGAACTAGCGGTTTTCTCGTGGAGCGAGGTGCATCCATCCCCAGGGGGCCCGAGCTTCGCCGACCTCCTGGCTGACCGCTCGGCGACCGCGGAGCGGTTCCTGACGCTCAAGCCCCGCGGCGACATCGGCGATGTGCACGACTACTGGCTGCGGGGGGGCTACCCTGAGCCCTGGCTCAAGCCGGCGGCCCGGTTTCGTGCCACGTGGATGTCGCAGTACATCAAGACCTACGTCGAACGCGACATCGGCCGGCTCTTTCCCGGGCTCGACCAGGATCGGTTTCGGCTCTTTCTGCAGCATCTCGCCAGCCTCTCCGGAACCATCATCAATAATGCCGACGTCGCCCGCGGCCTCGGCGTCTCACCTCCGACCGTGCGGGACTACTTCGAGATCGCGCACGGCACCTTTCTCTGGCGCCGACTTCCGCCCTACGTGAAGCAGGCGACAAAGCGGCTCGTCAAGCACGCAAAGGGGCATATACGTGATAGCGGCCTGCTCCACCGCCTGCTTCATCTTGCCGATCGCGATGCCCTGCTCGGCCATCCGCAGGCGGGCCGGTCGTGGGAGGCGATGGTGACCGAGGAGATCCTCCGACAGTTGGAGTGGCGGGGGCTCGACTGCGGCGCCTTCTTCTACCGCACCTCGGCCGGAGCGGAGATCGATCTTATCCTCGATGGCGACGTCGGACTCGTGCCGATCGAGATCAAGTACACCCACTCCATCGACCGCCGTCGTCTGACGGCCCTTCGGGAGTTCGTCGCCGAGCGACGGTGCCGAGTGGGCATCGTGATCACCAACGACAGCGAGCCGAGGCTCCTTGACGAGGCGATCGTCGCGGTCCCATTCTCGCACCTCTGATATTGTCCGTCGGCGAGGGCTCGGATCACTCGTAGGTGAATTCAGCCGTGGCACTGCAGTCGCGGTCGGCCTTGAGGCGGACCCAGTGTGCGGCGTAGCCGGCTGGGAACGCGTGGGTGAAGCCCTTGCCCGGTTCGACGGTGAACGTGCCATACTCGCTCCACTCACCGGTCGCGAGAAAATCGACTTCGACCGTAAACACCACCGGCTTAGTCGCGTCGTGTGAGAGCGACAGTGACTTGCGGTCGAAGTTGGTCATCAGGAAGGGATCGCTCGGCACTCCGCCCTGCACCGCCGTCTTCTGCCATGGGCCGCCGTGCCCCGTCGGTTTGCCAAGCTGCCAGAGGTCGTCCGTCTTGCCAAACCAGAGGGCGGCCTTGCCGTCGGCCGAGCGAAACACACGGCCGACTGTGGGCGGGGCGAATTCGCCCGACATCACCATCAGCCCGCGCCAGGTGCAGAAGTCGGTTATCGGCAGCCGATGGGCGGCGACGGGCTTCATCCTCTGATAGTCGACCGTTTCGCTCCCCTTCGGGCCGCTTGATCGCGGGATCTCGTAGAAGATGCCGTGGAAGTTGGCGAGGTTCCGCTCGCTCGCCACTTCCCGCACGCCGCGTGGCCAGCCGCTGGCGAAGGGCTTGTCGAACATCGCATCGGTTCTGGGCAGCCGCCACCGGTCTCCGTTCCCGTCTGTGATGACGACCGACGCGGCATCCGTGCTCAGTTCCGGCAGCAGCTCAAGCGCGGGACGGATGTCGCTGACCTCTTTCGGCTCGGGCAGAGCTGTGAAGGCGAGTCGCTCGTCGACCTCGTAATAGCTGTCGCCCAGCACGACCTGCAGGTTTCTGTTGCCTTTCGCCGGACGGATGAGTGCGGGCGTTACGGTTCCGCCGGCGGTCTCTTTGGCGGCGTGCCGCGGCGGCGTATCGCCGCCGCCACAGTGAAAATACCCACTGGCCACGCAGGCCGTGTCGGCCTTGAGCCGCACCCATTCTGCTTTCACGCCGGCGCCGAAGACGTGGTGCCGGTAGCCCTTCGCAGGCACGGTGATCGTCTCGAGCGGCTGCCACTGTCCATTCCCTTGCACATCGGCCTCGACGGTGAATGTCACCGCGGTGTCCGCGTTGTGTGCTCAGTGCAACGCACGACTTTCGTAGCCGGCAAACAGAAAGGGATCGCTCGGCACGTCTTTCTCGATCGCGTCGCGCACCCAGACGCCGCCCCAGCCGATCGTCGGCCCCCAGGTTTTCAGTTCGGCGAAGTCGCCGAACCAGAGGTTCGACTGCGACTGCCCGGCGAGCGGGTTGCCCATCACGCTCGTGTCGTCGGAGGCGATGACGAGCCTGCCATTCCAGTCGCAGAAGTCGGGCACATAGCGGAGGTGCGTGCAGACTGGCCGGATGCCCGCAGTGTTGGCCCGCGAGAAGGTGCGAGGGAAGTCGAACATCTGCCCGTGCATCACCATCAGGAATGTTCCATTGCCCACCTCGCGGATCCGCGGCCACTCCGTGAACCAGCCGTGCCGTGGGTCGAACGTGTAGCTCCCCTTCGGCACCCGAAACGTGGACCACGTGCCGCCGTCGAGCAGCTTCAGGATCACGCTCCGCCTATCCCAGCCGACGGCCCAGAGCGGCGCTTGGTCGTTCGGGGCGCCGCGGATGCCGCTGGGGCCGGTCACGTCGGTGAACTGATGCCGCTCGATGATTCGCCACTCGCGGCCATCCCATTCAGCGAGCACGCCGGCGTCCTCCGGCTTTTCCGGCGGCAGCGCGGCGAGATACTCGCGTGGTGCGTCCTTGCCCACGGCTGCCTCGCCATTGTTGCTGATCACGACGCGGCCCTGGGCCGTGTAGCCACCCTTGCCGTGCCAGCCGGGCACCGGCTTGGAAAACAATTTCTTTACGGCGAGCGAGTGGACGTCGACCTCGTAGATCGCCCCTTCCATGTCATAGAAATAGACGAGGTTGGCCGGATCAGTCAGGTGCCGCATCACGGCCGTCATCCGGCCGACGAGCTCATTCTTCACGTCGCACGCACGGACGTTTCCCTTCGCGTCGATGAAGTAGGGGCCGATGATGAGCTGCTGCGACTCCTCGTGGATCATGCGGTTGGCATGCGTGCCGCC
>JAPLNQ010000180.1 GCA_026401075.1 Planctomycetia bacterium | reverse complement strand
TTGGTCGCTCGACGACAGCTTTGCCGCCCCGCGCACGACTGGTGGCAAGGAGATCAAGCTGGCGATCATCGCCAATCCGAACAGTCCGTCCGGCACGATGCTGCCGCCGCCGCAGGTCGCGTCGCTCGCCGACCGGCTCGCCTGCGCCGTCGTTGTCGATGAAGCCTATGGTGACTTTGCCGACGCCAACTGCCTTGAACTCGTACGGCAAAACCCCCGCGTGATCGTCACGCGGAGCTTCAGCAAGTCCTACGCCCTGGCCGGCCTCCGTTTCGGCTTCGCCGTCGCCCAGCCGCAGGTCATCGAAGAGTTGCAGAAGGTGAAAGACTCCTACAACTGCGACACGCTGTCGATCGCCGCGGCGACCGCCGCCATCGATGATCAGGCTTGGCTGGCCGACAACCGGGCCCGGATCATCGCCACCCGCCGCCGGCTCACCGACACCATGCGGTCGCTCGGCTACCACGCGCAGGAGAGTCAGGCGAACTTCGTCTGGTGCAGGCACCCCGAACGGCCGCACAAGCCGATCTACGAGGCTCTCAGGGCCCAGGGCATCCTGATCCGCTTCATGACCTATGCCGGCTGGGGCGACGGCCTCCGAATCACCGTCGGCACCGACGAGGAGATCGACGCGTTCCTCGCCTGCATCAGGACGATCTGACCGTTTCCGCGCACGACCCTTCCGCATCCCTTGCTGCAAAGCCAACGCCATGCCACGCACCGCCACCGTTTCCCGCAAGACCGCTGAAACCGACATCGTGTTGTCGATCGATCTCGATGGCACCGGCAAGGCCGACATCCAGACCGGCCTCGGCTTCTTCGACCACATGCTCACGCTGCTGGCCGGGCACTCGCTCATCGATCTCTCCGTGCGGTGCACGGGCGACCTGCACGTCGACGGCCACCACACGGTTGAAGACGTCGGCCGGGCCCTTGGCACGGCGGTGAAGGACTGCCTCGGCGACCGCCGTGGCATCCGCCGCTACGGCCACGCGATCATTCCGATGGACGAGTCGCTTGCCACGGTGGCCGTCGACTTGGGCGGCCGCACGTCGATGGTCTTCGCCGTCGACTTCCCGGTGCCGACGATCGGCATGTTCGACGCACAGTTGGTCGAGGTCTTCTGGGAGAGCGTCGCGGCCACCCTCGGCGCCAACTTCCACGCCATCTTGCACCACGGCCGCAACGGCCATCACATCGCCGAAGCGGTCTTCAAGGCCGCCGCCAGGGCCATCCGCATGGCCGTCGAAGTCGACCCGCGCCAGCGGGGCGTGCCGAGCACGAGGTTCGGGGCTGCCCGTGCCCCGTCGCCGGACGTTCGCTTCGGCATCCTGCCTCCGCTCACTCGATGCTGACTGCGCTCCGGCATCCTGCCTGCGCTGGTCAGCAACGCCGGCTCTCGGGACACGGGCAGCCCCTCACGGAACAGCGCCAGGCTCGGAGGGCCGGGTCAGCACCAGCGGGCGGAGGCCCGCCAAGCGAAAATGGCAGGATGCCATGTTTCGCGTGTATACGGAGCCGGGATCGGCGGAAGGTCGCGGAGCATTAGGATTTTTCGACCTTCTGAGGAATGCGTCGCCACAGGTCGTGAAAGGAGAAAAAGCCGTAGCGAAGCGACCTCTGCCGTCCCGGCGGCGCGTCGCCACGAGACGCTGACTCCGCGCGCCTCACACCCTACTCGTTGACGTAGGTCTCGAGGAAGCGGGCCAGGCGGTGGAAGTCGCTGCCGCGTTCGACGTAGCGGACGACCGTCACCAGCGTGTTCGGGTCGACAAGCTCCTCGAACGGCACGTAGTTCATGTCGAGCTGCCCCGACACGCTCACCATCACGCCATTCAAGCCCCGCTCGGCGAGGGCCCGGTAGGCGCCCACGCCCCGCTGGCTGCCGAGCATCACGTCGAAGGCGTGCGGCTTGGCGCAGCGGGCCTCGTAGCCCAACTGCAGTCCTACGACCTTTCGCGAGCGGCCCGTCTGTCGCTTGAATTCGTCGGCGACCAGCTTGGAGAACATGCGACCCAGCTGCACCTGGGCGATCGAGATGTGGCCGTGCTCGTCGCGGGGGATGCCTTCGAGTTGCTTGCTCGGCAGGTATTCCGCCAGGCCCTCGGCCAGCACGATCACGCCGTATTGCTTGCCCTCCTCCTCCTCTCGGACCCGCATCGTCTTCACGATCCGGCCCACGACCTCTTCGGTGTTCATCACCGGCTTGATCTTCGTCTGGCCCGCGGCGTCGGTGACCGTCTCCTCACTCCGATACTTGCCGTGGATGTCCTCGACGCTGATCACGAGGCTGGCCTCGCCCGAGATCGCGGCCCCGTAGGAGAGCCAGCCGGCGCTGCGGCCCATCGTCTCGCAGAGGTAGTAGCAGCGGCCCGCGTCGGCGTCGTAGAGCAGGTTGCGGATCTCGCCGCCGAGCGTGTCGACCGCCGTGAAATAGCCGAACGTGAAATCGATCCCCATGTAGTCGTTGTCGATCGTCTTGGGCAGATGCACGACCGGAATCCGCTTGCTGCCCTCCGGCAGGCGGTCCTGGTACATCTTGAATTTGTTGGCCGTCTTGAGTGTGTCGTCGCCGCCGATCGAGATCAGCGCCTCGACCCCCAGTGACAGGAGGCCTTCGTAGACGTTCTTCAGAGGGCCCACCCGCTCGGCGTCATCGAAGTGGGCGGGCGACGCGATGTGCTTGCCGGGATTCGTCCGCGCCGTGCCGAGCATGATGCCCTGACCGGAACGGGTTCGCTTGAGGAACCCGGGTGTGACGATGACATAGTCGCTACCCTGCACGAGCGGCTTGTCGGCGGAGTAGTCGGCCAGCGACGAGTAGCCGTGCTTCATGCCGACGACCTCCGTGCCGTTGCGCATGAACGACGTGGCCGCGGTTGAGATCACCGCGTTGGCTCCTGGCGCCGGGCCACCCGCGAACAGGATGGCCACGCGGCGGAACTGATGAATTCCCTTTGGCGGACGCGACAACGACTCACTCATGTCTCTCTCCTGATGGCAAACGATCTGAATGCGTGATGGAAAACGGTCATGTTCGAATGAAAAGGTGGCGTGTTCCTGAAGCTGAACGACAGCCACGCGCTCTGTCGCGCCCGACCGCGACCCTCGCGACCAGCGGGGGCCGACTCATCCGGCCAACATCCGCTCCACGAATGTCGTGTCGACCTGGGCCTCGTGGAACGCCGTGTTGGCCAGCACCTCCAGGTGGAGCGGCACCGTCGTCTTGATTCCCTCGACCCGCAGTTCCTTGAGCGCCCGGATCATCGTCTTGATCGCCTCCTGCCGCGTCGGTTGGTGCACGATCAGCTTGCCCACCAACGAATCGTAATGCGGCGGCACCGTGTAGCCGGCGGTGGCGTGGGAGTCGAACCGCACGCCGAAGCCGCCGGGGGCGATGATCCGCTCGATCCGCCCCGGGCAGGGACGGAAGTTGTGGGCGGGATCCTCGGCGTTGATCCGGCACTCGATCGCATGGCCGCGGGCCACGATGTCCTTCTGCGTGAGGCCGAGTTTCTCGCCGGCGGCCACCCGGATCTGCGCCTTCACCAGGTCGATGCCGGTCACCATCTCGCTCACCGGGTGCTCCACCTGGATTCGCGCGTTGACCTCGATGAAATAAAAGTTGTCCTGCTGGTCGACGATGAACTCGACTGTGCCGGCCGAGTAGTAGCCGGCGGCCTTTGCCAGGCGGACAGCGGCCTCGCACATCTTCTTGCGGATTTCCTGCGGCAGGCGGGGAGACGGGCTCTCCTCGATCAGCTTCTGGTGCCGTCGCTGCGTCGAGCAGTCGCGTTCCCAGAGATGGACGATGTTGCCGTGCTGGTCGCCCAGGATCTGGATCTCCACGTGCCGCGGCCGCTCGACATACCGCTCGATGTAGATGCCGGCATTGCCGAAGGCAGCCTGCGCCTCGGCCGAAGCCTGCTGCCAGGCGCTTGCCAGGGCCAGTTCGTTGGCCGCCACCCGCATGCCCTTGCCGCCGCCGCCGGCAGTCGCCTTGAGCAGCACAGGGTAGCCGACTTCCTTGGCCACCCGCACCGCCTCCTGCTCGTTTGATACCAGGCCGTCGCTGCCCGGCACCGTTGGCACCCCGGCCTCGCGGGCCAATGCCCGCGCGGAATTCTTGTCACCCACCCGCTCCATCGCCTCGGGGGTCGGTCCGATGAAACCGATGTCGCATGAGCGGCAGACCTCCGCGAAGTGGGAGTTCTCTGAGAGAAAGCCATAGCCAGGATGGATCGCCTGCACGTTGCCGATCTCGGCGGCACTGATCACGCGGTCGATCCGCAGGTAGCTGTCGGCCGCGCGGGCAGGCCCCACGCAGATCGCCTCGTCGGCCAGTTCAAGGTACGGGGCCCCACGGTCGGCCTCGCTGAAAATGGCGACCGTCTCCACGCCCAACTCACGGCAGGCGCGGATCACACGCAGGGCGATTTCGCCCCGGTTGGCTATCAGAATCCGTTTGAACATAGGCTCCCGCCAGAAGCTCGGGCCAGCGAAGAAAGGAACAGATCACGTGGCGGGGTCCGCGACATGATCACCACACGGGGCAGGCTCACGCCCCCGGATCCACCTTGATGAGCGGCTGGCCAAATTCGACCGCCGCCCCGTTTTCCACGAGAATTGCCACGATCTGGCCGGAGACGCCAGCCGGAATCTCATTGAACACCTTCATGGCCTCGATGATGCAGACTGTCTTCTCGGGGCCGATTCGGTCGCCCACCTTTGCGAAAGGCGCGGCATCGGGGCCGGATGCCTTGTAGAACGTGCCCACCATCGGACTCTTGATCATGAGCATGCCGGCATCGGCAGCCGGCTGCGGGGCAGTGGCACCGGCCGCACCGGCAGATCGGGCGGCTGTCTGGATCGTGGGCGCGGAGTGGGTGGCAATGACTTCACCGCCCCGCTTGATCCGCACGCGATGATCAGCCTGCTTGAGATCGATCTCCGACAAATCGTGCTCTTTCATGAGCTCGATGAGCCGGCGAACCTTCTTCACGTTGAACAGATCACCCGGGTTTTCTGCGGCACTCATGAGGCGGCACCCATCTCCATGGCATTCAAGCTATACCTGTCCAATCGCACGGCGTCGAAGGTAGCCCCTTGCGATCGATTCAGTCAAGGTAATCGGCCTGTCCCCCAGAATTCGCATCCTTACGATTCCGCCAGAGGTCGCAGTCAGTTTCCAGCGGCTCAGGCGACCGGAAACCCCAGGAACTCCCCGCGATGCCACCAGATGACCTGACGAGGCTGCCCAGCCGCCGCCGCGACACGAGCAAACACGACTACGGACGAGTCGTCATCGTGGGGGGGGCCGCTGGTATGGCCGGAGCACCGGCGCTCGCCGCCATGGCGGCGCTGCGGAGCGGCGTGGGGCTTGTCGAGGCCCTCGTGCCCGAGCACGTCGCCGCGATCACCGCCGGCTTCGACCCCTGTGTGATGACCCACGGCCTGCCGGGGCGGATCGAAGGCACGTTCGCCACGGCCGCCCTCCAGGAGATCGAGGCCTCTGCACGGCGGGCAGACGCCGTGGCCATCGGCCCCGGGCTCGGCCGCTCCGACGCGGTCATTCAGATCGTGTCGCACCTCTGGCGTCACCTGCCACAGCCGGCCGTCTTCGACGCCGACAGCCTCTGGGTGCTCGCCCATGTCGACCGAGTGTCGCTGGCCAGCCACGCCGGCCCGCGGATCCTCACGCCGCATGCCGGCGAGATGCTCAGGCTGCTCGGTGCCGATCCGTCAACCGCCCGCGCCGGCGACCGGGCCATGCTCGAACGCGAGGCGGCCGCGTTGGCTGGTGCGATCGACGCCGTGATCGTTCTGAAGGGGTCGGCGACGCTGATCGTCGACCACGCGCGACAGTCGCACAACGACACCGGCAATCCCGGCATGGCCACGGCCGGCACAGGAGACGTGCTCACCGGGGTCACCGCCGCGCTCGTGGCGCAGCGACTCTCGCCCTTCGATGCCGCCCGACTGGCCGTCTGGGTGCATGGCCGCGCAGGCGATGTCGCCGCGGAGTCCCTCGGCGAGATCTCGATGACCGCCCGCGACCTGCTCGACCGGCTGCACGTGGCGTTTCGCGAAGTGCGTGAGTGAGAGCGTGTCTGCCGTGCCAACTCCCCACGTGGCGGCAAGTTTTTAACTTGTCCGTGTCCCTGGCATCGATTCCACAAGTTAAAAACTCGTGGCCACGGTTCGAACTCCTTCGGCCTCGTCATCAAGCCTGGCCCCCGCCCGTGCAATTGCGATCCGGAGCAATTCACCCCCTCTTCGCATTGGCCGCCACGAGCCGTGTCACGTCTACCACGCCGTCGTCCCGCGCGATCCAGAGCCGCATGCCCTCGGTGGGCTCGACCCTGTGGCCGCCGGTGAAGGACCCGAAGGCGGGAAGGACGAGCACGGACGGCTCCGCGACGAAGCAGCGGTCGGCGAGCCGATCGCCGCTGGGGCTGCGGATCGAGACGGTCGGGTGGAGGTGGCCGGCGACGGTGAACAGCTCCCGGCTGGAGGCCGTCACGTGGGTCGCGGGCTCATGCACGAAGTGAAACGGTGGTTCGTCGAGGCTGGGCACGCAGGCATCGATCCCCAGCGACGCAGGCAAGCAGCCGACCGCGCGGTCGTGATTGCCGAGCACGAGCACCACCGCGGTGTCGGCAATTCGCGCTCGCAACGCGGCAAACTCAGCGAACACCTCCGGCGTGCAGCCGCCCTTGGCATGAAAGAGATCGCCGAGCACGATGATCCGCCGCACATCGTGGCCGCGCACCAGTTGCGCGAGCCGTTCGAGGTCGCGTTGTGCCGATCCCTCGGGCACCGGGATACCCGCGCGGCGAAACGTCGCCGCCTTGCCGAGGTGCAGATCGGCCACGAGCAGCGTCCGCGAGGCGGGCACGATCGCCGCGCGGCCGGGTAGAAGCAGGAGGTCGGGAGCTGGCTTGTCGCCCGCGGCGGCGGCCACGGTGGCGCCCTGGACGCATTCGATCCGCACCCCGCTCATGACGGCGCTGCTCCTGCGGCCTGCTCCAGTTCGTGGGCCATCGCCGTGATGCGTTCGAGCCAGCCCTGGGTGGTGAGCCGTGCCTGGACCTGCTCGGCCCAGATCGGAAAGGCCAGCGGCGAGAGTCGCGTCGTATCGACGACCTGGATGTCCTTCTCGGCGATCGCCTCGACCGCCTCGCGGAGCCGGCCAAACTCGAACTGCTGTTCGAGCACCTCCCGACGCGTCTGCGAGAGCAGCATGTTGCCCGAGTCGTGTTCCGTCAGCACGTCGAAGATCAGCCCGGCCGAGGATTGCGTCTGCCGATTGGTCCGCCGTCCGCCCGCCACGAGCCCCGCCACGCGGGCGATCTCGCGGAAATGCCGCCGCGCCATCTCCGTGCCGTTCAGGCAGGCCAGCAGATCCTCGAGCAGGTTGGCCGGCGAGAGCACCTGCCGCCATTCCCGTTCGTGGGCGAACAGCGGCTCGCGGCCGGCCAGTTCGAAGCCCCAGTCGGTGGCGGCCATCGTGAACGTGCTCGGCTTCTGCTGTGCGATCCGCCAGGCGACGAGAGCTGCCAGTCCTTCGTGCACGAGCCGGCCCGCGAAGGGAAACAGGAACGCATGGTGGCCGTCGCGCGACTGCACCCGCTCGATGAGCAGGCACTCGCTGCCGGGCAGACGGCTCCACCGCGACTGCGTGTGGAGGAGCGGCAGCACGGCCTTCACCTCCGGCAGCAGTCGACGCGATGCCGCGCGAGGTGTCTTCGCGCCGCCCGCCGACTGCACGAGGTCGAGCACCGCCGCCGAGAGCAGCGTGGAGAGTGGCATCCGCCCGCCGTTCCACCGTGGCACCTGCAGGGTCGCCGCCCCACGCGCCCGCTTCACCCAGGCGGTCAGGCCGTCGAACTGGAAGAGCGCGAGCGGTCGGCCGGCGAACAGGAACCGATCCCCGGGGTTGAGCCGCGACACGAACGATTCCTCGACGGTGCCGAGCCGCCCGCCGCGCAGCCACTTCACGTCGATGGTGGCGTCGCCGGCGATCGTGCCGATCGACATCCGGTGTAGCCGGGCGATCGCCTTACTGGCCACGTACCAGCGGCCGAAGCGTTCCGTGATCCGGGCGAAATTCGGATAGGCGGCGAGGGCCGGCCCGCCCCGTGCGGCGAAGTCGATCGCCCATCGCCAGGAGGCGTCGTCGAGCGTGGCGAAGGCCCGCGTATCGGCGACCTCGGCCCGCAATTCATGCTCGCGGAAGCCGCCACTGCAGGCGACGGTGACCAGATGCTGCGCGAGGCAGTCGAGGGCGCCGGTGAGCGGACGGCGGGCCTCGACCACTCCCGCGGCCGCCGACTGCCGGGCCGCCGCGCATTCGATCAGTTCGAGGGCATGGGTTGGCACGCAGACGAGACGGCCCGTCGCGCCGGGGGCGTGGCCGCTGCGTCCGGCCCGCTGCAGCAACCGGGCGATCCCCTTCGGACTGCCGATCTGCAACACCTGCTCGACCGGGCCGAAGTCGACGCCGAGGTCGAGGCTCGACGTCGCCACGACACACTTGAATCGACCCCGGCGGAGGCCCTCCTCGGCCGCGGACCGTTGGTCGCGATCGATCGATCCGTGGTGCAGCGCGATGACGGGCTTCCAATCGGGCCGTGCCGCACCGATCGCCTCGAACCAACGTTCCGCCTGCGACCGCGTGTTGGTGAACACGAGCGACGTGGTGCGGGCCTCGATCCGCTCGATGACCTGCGGCAGGAGCCGCATGCCCATGTGGCCCGCCCAGGGAAACCGCTCCATCGGCCGCGGGATGAGGGTTTCGATCTCGAGCCGACGGGGCACGCGGGCCTGCACGAGATGCGCGGCGGCCGCCCGCGACGGGCCGGTGAGCGCCGCCACCGCCTCGTCGAGGTTCGCAAGCGTGGCGGAGAGCCCCCACGTGATGACGTCCGGCGCGAGAGCCCGCAGCCGGGCCAGCGCCAGCTCCGTCTGCACGCCGCGCTTCGTGGAGAGCAGTTCGTGCCATTCGTCGACGACGATCGTCTCGAGGCCTGAGAAGATCTCGTGCGCGTCCTCCATTGAAAGCATGATCGAGAGGGACTCGGGCGTCGTCACGACCGCCGCCGGCGGGCTCGCCCGGAGGCGGCGACGATCGGCGGCCGATGTATCGCCGGTGCGGAGGCCCACCTCCCAGCGGCCCGGCAGCCATTCCCCGGAAAGTTCGGCGAGCGGCGCTTCGAGGGCGCGCACCGTATCGGCGGCCAGGGCCTTGAGCGGCGTCAGCCACACGACCCGCAGCCCGCCGGCTCCGCCCAGCGGTCGCGCCTGGGCAAGCGTTCGCGCCCGGCCCAGCGTTCGCGCCCGGGCAAGCGCCCCGAGCCACGCGGCGAGCGTCTTGCCGGTGCCAGTGGGCGCATGCACGAGGCCGCTCGTGCCTCGGGCCATTTCCCGCCAGACCTCGCGCTGGAAGGGAAACGGCTTCCAGCCACGCGATGCAAACCACGCAGCCGGCCCGGTGGCGACACGTGCCCGGCCGACGCCGGCTCGTTGCGGACGAGCGCCGCGGGCCTGCCGCGTTTTCATGGCACGGCCTCCGGATCCGCTGCGGCATCGACCTTCCCCAAGTCGATCATCCGCAGGAGGTCGGCGAGCGTGCCTGCTTCGGGGGGCGTCTTCTCCCGTCGCCACCGCACGATCCGCGGAAACCTCACCGCCACGCCCGCCTTGTGCCGCGTTGAACGGGAGATGCCTTCAAACGCCAGCTGGAAGACCTGCGTCGGCTGCACCACCCGCACCGGCCCGTGCCGATCGAGGGTGGTCGCCCGCACGATCCGGTCGAGTTCCACGATCTCCGCGTCGGCCAGGCCGGAGTAGGCCTTGGCCACCGGCACGAGCCGGCCGTCGTGCCAGACACCAAGCGTGTAGTCGCTGTGCAGACCGGCGCGGCGACCATGCCCGGCCTGTGCATAAAGGAGCACGGCATCGATCTCGAGCGGCTCGATCTTCCACTTCCACCAGTCGCCTCGGACGCGGCCCACGCCGTAGGGACTGCTTCGTCGCTTGAGCATGAGTCCTTCCACACCACGGTCACGCGACGTGGCCCGCGCGGTGGCGAGCGACTCCCATGAATTGCCGACGACGCATGGCGAATGCAGGAGCCGCGGGGGCGCGGTGGCGGTCTCCGTGACCGCGGCACCAAGAGGTGCGTCGTTCCGACAAGGGCAGGCCACGGATGTCGATGCCGTCGACTTCGAGCAGGTCGTAGGCGACGAACACGCAGGGAACCTCCTCGAGCAGCTTCTTGGGCACGCGTCGGCGGCCGCTCCGCTTCGAGACCGCGGCGAATCCAAGGAGCGAGCTGTCGCGCACGGCCAGCAGTTCGCCGTCGAGCACCGTGCCGGCGGGGATCACAGCGGCGGCCGCGACGATCTCCGGAAAGGCCTCGTTGGTGAGTTCCTCGCCGCGGCTCCAGAGCGTGGCATCGACGCCGCGGCGCACGAGCTGCGCCCGCATCCCGTCCCACTTCCATTCCGCGATCCAGTCGGCGACGGGTCCCAGTTCGCTCGCTTCGCACTCGACCGCCGACGCCAGAAAGAAGGGATACGGCCGCCGGGCGTCGGCCGCGGTCGGCTCGCTCGTCATGAGACTCCGATACGAGTCGGCATCGGCACGTGGCTGTCCCATCAACCGGTGAGCCATCACCGCCGGATCGACGCCGGCCACCTCCGCCAGCGCCCGGGCCACGAGCGTCCGTGACACGCCCACGCGGCAGCCGCCGGTGAGCAGCTTGTGCCAGACGATTCGTTCCCGCGGGGCGAGCCGCTGCCAGACATGCTCCACCGTCGCCCGCTTGCGCGCGTCGTCGACTCCCCGCAGCTCCACGATCGTGGTCTGCATGCACTCGGCCAGCCCCATGCCGACGCCCTCCGCCACCGCGTCGGTGCCGACGTGCGGCAGCACGAGCGCCAGCGTTTCGGCCAGATCGCCGACGTGGGCATAACACTCCTCCACCAGCCAGAGCGGAATGCCCGCGGCCTCCGCAGCCCACTCGCGGAGCAGGGCGGTCGAGACGGCACGCAGCTGCCTGCCGCCGGAAAGCACCTCGATCGCGCAGGCCGCATCCTCGGGAGGTGCCGCCGCGAAATACTCGCGCAGGGCGTCCACTTTCTCATTCGTGCCGGTCGTGGCGTCGAGCCGCCAGTAGAGGTCGGTGAACCGTTTCACTCCTGGTCCCCCGGCAACTCGTCCGGCTCTGGCGGTTCAAATGGATCGGCCTGATCCCCGCCGTCACGGATATCGTCATCGCCAGTCACCGCCGCGTCGGGGGCCGCCTCGCCGGCGAACCGCGTGGGCAGCACCGCGGCATCGACGCCGCGTTCTTGCAGCAGTCGCGCGAGTGTGTCGGTGAAGCCGTGGGTGACGAGCACGCGACGGGCCCGCGAGGCCGAGATGGCGGTGAGCAGGCCGGGGAAGTCGGCGTGGTCGGAGACGACGAAGCCCTTGTCGAACCCCCGCCGTCGCCGCACGCCGCGGAGCGTCATCCATCCCGACGCCATCGCCACGCTCGTCTCACCGAAGATCCTCAGCCAGCTGCTGCCGGCCACGCTTGGCGGCGCGATCACCAGCGACCGGCCTCCTCCCATCTTGCGCGTGCGGGGAGGCACCCGGTCGATCGGCGGCAGCCGCACCCCGCTGGCCCGATAGGCCTCGACCATCTTCATCACGGCACCGTGGCCGATGATCGGGCCGATGGAGGGATCGACCGCCGCCGCCAGTCGCTGCGCCTTGCCGAGCGCGTAGGCGAGCAGCACGCTCGTGCGGCCGGCGTCGCGGTTGGTCCGCCACCAGGCGTTGATCTCCGCCGCGATGGTTGCTGGATCCTGCCAACGGTAGACGGGTAGGCCGAAGGTCGACTCGGTAACGAACACATCGCACTCGACCGGCTCGAACGGGGCGCAGGTCGGGTCGGCCTCGAGTTTGTAGTCGCCTGTCACCACCCAGGTCGTGCCGCCGTACGACAGTCGCACCTGCGCCGAGCCGAGCACGTGGCCCGCCGGATGGAGCGACACCTCGACGCCGTTGATCGAGAGCGTCTCACCATGCCGCAGGCTGTCGATCGGTGCGGCGCTCCCCACGCGGCTGCGGAGCACGAGGGTGCCCGGGGCCGCGCAGAGATAGCGGCCGCAGCCGGAGCGGGCATGGTCGGCATGGGCATGGGTGATGATCGCGCGGGGCACCCTTCGCCAGGGATCGATGTAGAAATCGCCCTGGGCGCAGTAGAGGCCCGCATCAGTCACAGTGAGCAGATCCGCCACGCGCGACGACTCCCGGAGGCGGGGGTCGAAGCCGCGCCGTCCGCCTAGCGATACGCTTGCGAGCCGACGGCGGGGAACCGATACCCACCGAATCCAAGTGGAGCGTAGCTGGGCCAGTCGCCCGGGACGACCCCCGGGGGCGTGCCATACATCTTCCAGGTGGGGGTCCGCGGATTGGTGGGCGGCACGAAATACTTCGGACGCTGCTTGATTCCGGTCACGTAGGGCGACGCACCGGGCTCATACGGGGCCTGGTTTTGCGGCGTGCCGGTCGAGGCTGCAGACCGCGGGCCGGAGAACCAACGGGGTCCGGCGGCCGAGGCCGATTGGACGGCGAGGCCAAGGACAGCCAGGCACGCAACCCGCAGACCGTAGCCAAACCAACCGTGGGAACCGCCGAACCGTCGCATGAAAAACTCCGTGAATCGCTCAGTCACTTATCAGGAAGGATCGGCACATGTCGGCCCAGCGGTTGCGGAAACCGTCGGAGAGGCGACCTATGCGGGTTCCACCGGTTGCACGGGGGCGCCGGGCAGGCGGGCCGGACACGCTCCGCTCGCTTCGGCGGCTCCTCGTTCACCTCTCGCGATGGAGCTGCGTCTTCGGCTCGGAGGCGCCTGAGGCTCGCTTTGCGTGTCCGGCCCGCCCGCCCTCGTTGGATTGTGGCCACGAGTTTTTAACTTGTGGAATCCGTGCCGGGGCAACGGACAAGTTAAAAACTTGCCGCCACGGGGGCAGCACATGTCGTGCCGAACAGGATGGCGCGCGAGATAATCCTCACACGCGGAGTCCCCCAGCTTCCGCCGGGGGCTTTTTGCAGCGCGGACTGTTCCGCTTTCAGCCCTCGCCCGAGTCTGCCTCGCCGACGGTGGCCTCGCCGCCGCGGCGCTTGCGGCGCGGCCTGGCCGGCTTGCCGTTGTCGCTCGCGACCGCGTCATGCCCGCCCGCCCATTGGATCGTGACCGGCAGGTCGAACACCTTTTCGAAAAGGTCGGTCCGTCGCTCGGCACCCCAGATGTCGACCAGCGGTTCCTGGTCGGCAACCACGTCGATGAAGACGCGGTCATGCTCCGATCGCACCTGCACGTCACGGACCTGCTGTGACCGGCTGCGGTCGAGGCCGCCGGCAAGCCGAAGGATCGCCGCCATCCGCTGCACCCGCGACTGATCCTCGAGCGAAAGCCTGGCGAGATTTTCGTGCTTCCGCTTGGGATGCGCGCCGCGGTGATACCTCGCGACGTTTGCGATCAGCTCCAGGTCGTGGGCCCGGATGCCGGGCAGGCGGCTGTTGCGAATCAGATGGTAACTGTGCTTGTGATGCTGGTCGTAGTTGATCACGTATCCCACGTCTTGCAGTCGGGCGGCACACTCCAGCAGGAGCTTGTCGCCCGCCATCAGCTCGCGCGGCGCGGCGAGCTGATCAAATATGCGTCCGGCCAGCAGCGACACCGTTCGTCCATGTTCCAGTTCGCCCGAGCAGGCCGCGGCCAGCCGCTCGATCGCCGCATCCCGGTGGGCCGGATCGTCGACCGTCGTGCCCACCGCGTCGTCGATCATTCGGCTTGGTCCGGCCTTGCGCAGCGCGATGTCAGCCGGTGCGGCACGCCGCGAGCGCAGCGCCGCACAGGAAGCGCTCGCCGCGTCCGAGCAAAGATTGCGCGCCCTGACCGACCATCTTCAGCAGGCGGTCGAGCAGGTGCCGCACTTCGGCATGCGACACCTTGTATCCGGCGACCGGGACGTCGCCCTCCTTCTTGGTGGCCATCATCAGTTCGGCAAGCGTGGTGAACGTGCCGCCGCAGCCGACGAGAAAGTGCGGCGCGAAGAGCGGCCGGGTGGTCCGCTTCTTGAGGCACAGGGCGATCTCCTCCTCCATCCGCGCGATGTCGCGTTGAAACGTCTCCACCACCGCTCCCTCGCCGAGGGCGAACTGTTCGGTGAGCCGCACGGCCCCCAGTGGCGTCGAGAAGATCGATTCGATGAGGTCGCCGGTGGCGAACACGACCTCGGTGCTGCCGCCGCCGATGTCGGCGACGATCACGTTCTTGCCGGAGAGATCGAACGCGTTCTGCACGCTCGAGAAGGCAAGACGTGCCTCGCGGTCGCCCGAGATCACTTCCACCTCGAGCCCCACCTGCTCGCGGACCCTGCGGCAGAACTCGGGGCCGTTGCGGGCCTCGCGGACCGCACACGTGGCGATCGTTCGCAGACTGGTGGCCTGGTAGCCGGCGGCGATCTGCTTGAAGGTTTGCAGGGCGGTGATCGTCCGCTCCATCGATTCGTCGTCGAGTTGGCCCTTCTCCGACACGCTCCGTCCCAGCCGGGTCGGCTCCCGCTCCTCGTCGAGGATCCGGTAGGCGCCGCCCCGCAGGGCCTCGGCCACGAGCAGCCGCACGCTGTTGGAGCCGATGTCGATGGCTGCCAAGCGGCAGGCCATGTCGGCCGACAGGAAAATCTGCTTGTCTTCGCTCGTTGCGGCGGCCATGAAGATTCCTTTGGTGGGGTGCGACGCAATCATACATCGGGCCACGCCGCTGCGGCACCGTGGACGGGCCGCCATACGCTACACTCCCGGTCATTCCGCCCGCCCCTCCACACCGCCTGACAGTGCCTGACATCCCGTCCCTCCTCATCGCCGCCGCCTCCGGTCGCTGGACACCTGAGTCACCGGCCTGCGCCGTCACCGTGGGAAACTTCGACGGCGTGCATCTGGGCCATGCGGCGATCGTCCGCCAGGTCTGCGGCGCCGCGCGACGGCTCGAAGTGCCCGCCGTCGCGTTCACCTTCGATCCGCATCCGGCGGCTCTGGTGAGGCCGGATGCGGCCCCCGCACCGCTCACCACGCCGCTCCGCCGTGCAGCGTTGCTGCGGTCGCTCGGCGTCGATGCCGTGGTCGTGCAGCCGACCAACCGGGCACTGGTGATGCTGCCCGCGGCCGACTTTTACGCCGACATTCTCCGCGGCCGGCTCCGCGCCAGCGCCATCGTGGAGGGGTCAGATTTTCGCTTCGGCGCCAACCGCAGCGGCGATATCCATCTGCTCGAAACACTCTGCAGCCGGGATGGCGTGAGGTTGGAGACGGTGCCGGCCGTGATGGCGGACGGGCTGCCTGTGTCGAGTTCGCGGCTGCGCGGGCTGATTTCCACGGGGGCAATCCGCGAGGCGGCACTCCTGCTGACGGCGGCCTACCGGCTGACCGGCACGGTGGTGGAAGGGGCCAGACGAGGCAGGACGATCGGCTTTCCGACCGCCAACCTCTCAGCAATCGCCACGCTCCTGCCGGCGGCCGGCGTCTACGCCGCCCGCGTCACGCTCCCGGACGGCTCCACCCATCCCGCTGCCGTGCACATCGGCCCTAACATCTCTTTCGGAGAGACCCGCATCACCGTGGAGGCGCACCTGATCGGCTTCTCAGGCATGCTCTACGGCAGCACGCTCGACGTTGACTTCCTCGACCGGCTGCGCGACACTCAGAAGTTTGATTCGATCGACGCCGTCAAGGCGCAGCTGACCGTCGACGTGGCCAGGGCTCTGGAGATCGTCGACTCGATGCCGGACGAGTCGCGGATCAGCGTCTGACGCGGGCGTAAGCGCCACGATGACGATTCATGCCTCTTGTACCTTGGAAGACCGACAAACCTTGGCTGACCTATTATAAATTCAGAGGAATGGAGACCGCATGCGACTCGACTGGGCCAGCCTACTGGAGATTCTCAGACAATCTCACCGCGTGGTGCTCACCAGCCACGTCCGCCCCGACTGCGACGCCCTCGGCAGCGAACTGGGCATGGCCGGCATCCTCGAGGCCCTGGGCAAGCATGTCAGGATCGTCAATGCACAGGCCACGCCCGCAAGTCTGCAGTGGATCGATCCCGACCGGAAGATTGAGTCGCTGGCCGAGCGGGTGAAGCCGGCCGATCTCGCCGACCGCGATCTCCTCATCGTGCTCGATACGAGTGCCTGGGCCCAACTCGGCGCGATGGGCGACGTGCTCAAGTCGATGCGCGACCGTGTGCTCGTGATCGATCATCATGTCAGCGAAGATGATCTCGGCGACCGCTGGTTCAAGGACACGTCGGCCGAGGCCACGGCCCGGATCGTCTCCGAGATCGGGCTGCGGCTGAAGGTGCCGCTCACTGAGCGGATCGCCACGCCGCTCTACGCAGGCTTGTCGACCGACACCGGCGGCTTCCGCTTTCCCTCGACGTCGGGAGAATCGTTTCGTGTCGCGGCCCGCATGGTTGATGCCGGCGCCAGCCCTCCGGCGATCTACCGGGAACTGTTCGAGCAAGACACACTCGCCCGGCTGCATCTCGTCGGCCGGACGCTCTCGAGCGCTCGCGCCTCGCATGACGGCCGGGTGATCACGTCGATCGTCCGTCTCGCCGACATCAAGGAGACGGCTGCGACTCCGCACGACACCGAGGACCTGATCAACCTGACGCTGGCGGTGAAGGGCACGCAGGTCGCGGCGATCCTCATCGAGCAGCCCGACGGCCGGATCAAGGTGAGCTTCCGCAGCCGTTCGGCCGTCGACTGTAGCGCCTTGGCAGGCCGCTTCGGTGGCGGTGGCCACAAGGCGGCTGCCGGTGCGATCATGCCCGGCCCGTTCGAAGCGGCCCACGAACGCGTGACCGCTGCCGTGGACGAGGCCGTGCGGGCGGCCGACACGCCAGTCGCGTGACAGCGGAGACGGGAACGGTTCGTTCAACGGGCTCATCAGGAGGCACACCATGTCACAACACGACACACCGGCCGCATCAGCAGCGGACCGGCGCGGATTCATGACCAAACTCCTCGCCATCATGTGTGGTGGCCTGGCGACGCTCCCGCCGCTCGTGGCCGGACTCTGGATGTTTCTCGATCCGCTTCGCCGCCGTGGGGCGGCCGCCACGTTCCTGCCAGTGACCGATCTGGCCAGTGTTCCCGATGACGGCATCCCCCGACAGTTTGCCGTGGTGTCCGACCGGATCGACGCCTGGACGGGCTTTGCAGCGGAGCCGATCGGCGCGGTCTACCTCCGCCGCGAGAAGGGCTCCGACACGGTGCAGGCCCTCTCGGCAACCTGCCCGCACGCCGGCTGCTTCGTGGAGATCGAATCGCAGGAACGCTGCTTCCGCTGCCCGTGCCACAACAGCAAGTTCATGCTCGACGGCGGCATGGTCGCCCCCAGCCCGAGCCCGCGGGCCATGGACGGCCTCGAATGCCAGGTGGCGAAGAACGGCGAGATCGCCGTGAAGTGGCAGAACTTCTATACCGGCATCGCCGACAAGGTGGCCCGCCCATGAAACCGCAGCATCAGCACGATCAAAAACAGATGCCCCCTCGTCCCGTCGGTCGTTCGGGCATGCTCGGCCAACTGGCCGACTTCCTCGACGACCGCACCGGCTATCGCGCGGTCATGCACGAGGCCCTCTACGAGCGGGTGCCGGGCGGCGCACGCTGGCGGTATGTCTGGGGCAGCGCGCTCGTCTTCGCGTTTATGACGCAGGTCATCACCGGTCTCGTGCTCTGGGCGAGCTATTCGGCCAGTGCCCAGACGGCGTGGGAGAGCGTCTACTACATCCAGCACGAGATGACCGGCGGCTGGCTGTTGCGTGGCATCCACCATGTCATGGCACAGGCGCTGGTCGTGCTGCTCGCCCTCCACCTTATGCAGGTCGTGATCGACGGCGCCTACCGCGCGCCGCGCGAGGTGAATTTCTGGCTCGGGCTTGTGCTCATGATGCTCGTCCTCGGCATGGCGCTCACCGGCTACCTGCTCCCCTGGGACCAAAAGGGCTACTGGGCCACCCGCGTGGCCACGAATCTGGCGGGGCTCGTGCCGCTCGTCGGCCCCTCGCTCCAGCAGGTGGTCGTGGGCGGCCCCGACTACGGTCATCACACGCTCACGCGGTTCTTCGCGATCCATGCCGGCTTCCTGCCGGTCACGCTCGTGCTGATGCTCGTAGTGCACCTCTCGCTCTTTCGCAAGCACGGACTCTGCGCGAAGCAGCCGATCGTCCGGCCCGACGCGATGTTTTGGCCCGACCAGGTGCTCAAGGACGCCGTGGCGATGCTGGCGGTCATGGCCGTGGTGCTGGGGGTGATCCTGATGCCGGCGCTTCGCGCCATGCTCGAGGGCCGGCCGATCGTGCCGGGCGAACTCGGCGCGGAACTCGGTGCCCCAGCTGATCCGTCGCTGCCCTACGCGGCCGCGCGGCCCGAATGGTATTTTCTGTTTCTGTTCCAGTTTCTCAAAGTCTTCGAGGGCTTTGGCGCAAGCGGCGAATTCTTCGGCGCGATCGTGGTGCCGGGCCTGGTCATGGGGGTCATGTTCCTGATGCCGATCCTCGGCCGCTGGCAGCTCGGCCACCGGTTCAACGTGGCTTTCACCTTCGCGCTGCTGGCGGGCATCGGCCTGCTCACCGCCATGGCCACGAATGAAGACTACGCGGCCCTCTGGGCCGACCGCGGCGCCTTTGCAGACGTCGAGAAACTGCTGGAGGAGACCGAGAACGACAAGGCAAAGATCGCGGCGCATTTCGGCAACGACGCCGCGAAGATCGCCGCCTTCGAGGCCCGCGTGAAGAAGCTCGACAGAATCCGCCACTCGCAGTCGTTCCTCGACGCGGTTGCGCTGGCCAAGGCCGACGCCGCGCGGTCGATCGAACTGGCCGGCCGACCGGAGCGGATTCCGCCCGCCGGCATGATGGAACTGGTCCGCAACGACGCTCTCAGTCAGGGACCGAAGCTCTTCGCGCAGCACTGTGCGAGCTGTCATGCCCATGTCGATCCGGGAGCTCCGGAGGCGCAGGCGGTGCTGGCGAAGGCCTCGGCCGCCAACCTTCACGGCTTCGGCACCGCCGCCTGGATGCGTGGCCTGCTCGACCCGAAGCAGGTCGCCGGCCCGGCCTACTTCGGCAACACGGCGCACAAGGAAGACGATATGGTGAACTTCGTGCAGAACGACCTCACCGACGCCGCCACCTGGAAGCCCGACGACATCGAGGCGGTGATCGTCGCGATGGCGGCGGAGGCCGGTCTGGCAGCGGCCGGCACGCCGCCAGCAGTGATCGAGAAGGGCAGGGGGCTTGTCGCCGACGGTGAACGCTGCGGCTCGTGCCACCGCTTCACTCCCAACGAGACGGCCCATGGCAGTGCTCCCGACCTGACCGGCTGGGGATCCCGCGAATGGCTGGTCGGCCTCATCGTCGATCCGACGCACGAGCGGTTCTATGGCGACTCAAACGACCGCATGCCGAGCTTCGGCAAGGCCGAAGAGGCCGCCGCGCCGATCCTCACTCGTCGGCAGATCGAGATGATCGCCGACTGGCTGCGAGGCGACTGGTATCGGCCTACGGGGCACGCCCACTGACGGCTCACCCGTGGGGCCAATTTTTTAACTTGTTCATGCTCCCCGTGGCGGCAAGTTTTTAACTTGTCCGTGTCCCCGTGGCGGCAAGTTTTTAACTTGTCCGTCTTTGGTGTGCCGCCGGGCGGGCTCCCCGAACACGCTCCGCTCGCTCGGCGGCTCGGCGATTGCGTCGGGGATGATGGTGCGCGTGCTGCGCCGAGGCGCCTGGACATCGCTTGCCTCCTACCTGCAATCCAACTACAGCCTGGGGTTCACCAACGACACCCTCAGCTCCAACGGCGGTTTCCCGATTGCCGACCCTTCCAGGCCAGCCGTTTCGGTTCAGGTCGACATGGTCACCGACTTGAACATCGCCGGCATCCTTCGCCAGGGGACCCTGGCAACTATTCCTACTCCGTGATGGACCCGCAGGGTTTGGTGCAAAGCATCCATGCCACCGGTCCTGACCGGCCGATCACCTATATGAGCTGGTCCGATGCCGCCCGTTTCGCGAACTGGGTATCCAATGGCCAGCCCTCCGGGCCAGCCGGTCTCGCTACTACCGAGAACGGCGCATACAGCGGTCCTGTCGCTGGATGGGCGGCTGAAAAAGGATTTCAATGTGAATTTTCCGGGCGGGGTGCGGGTCGCCGTCAATGATGTCAACGGCGACGGTATACTGGATATCCTTGCCGCCTCGAGCCCTGGCATACAGGCCACGCTCTCCTCCTACGACTACGGCAGCCTTGCCTTGCTGGATTCCCTCTTCATCAGCGATAGCCTCAACGGTGCGGCGGCGGCCAGCAATTTTGCCCGGGCCTGATCGTTCTTCCCGTGCTTCGGGTGACGGGGCTCCCGCCAGCGCGTTGCGTGTCACCAATGCTCCCAGGGGCCCCAGAGCGCCCGGTTCATCCACACGGTGACCGGCCCGCTCTCCGGGGCCAGCAGGCGTGACCCAGCGGTTGCAAAAGTGGTTCCAAGAGAGTGATCTGCCCGGTTTCCCGGGCGGAGACGGCTCACAACGCCGGCGCGCTGGGCAAGTCCTTAACCCATTCCCGCAGTAGCGGCGCGAAGCCCATCCCGGTGGCCAGTGCCAATCCCACCCCGGTTAGGCACGCATGTGCCATGTCGACCAGAAAAGGCATGATTTCCCGTGGTGTGTGACCCACTGGAGAAAAATCCAGCCCAGGGCTGCGGTTGGCAAACAGGTACCATTCGCCAGCGATTGATACCATAGGTGGGCGGGGGTTTCTGGCCCGGGTTGCATAGCCCGGGAACGCTTA
>JAPLNQ010000164.1 GCA_026401075.1 Planctomycetia bacterium | reverse complement strand
GCCCGGCCCAGCGATCACCGCAGGCGGCCGCATCGAGTGCTCGTAGAGGTTCTGCTTGCCGAGCAACCCATGGCTGCCGAGGGCCAGACCGTGATCGCTCGTGAAGAGAATGATCGTGTCGTCGAGCCGGCCCTTCGCATCAAGCGCTGCGATCACACGGCCGATCTGCGCGTCCATGCCCTCGATGCAGGCATAGTAGTCGGCCAGAGCGGCTGAGATCTGCTCCCGCGATCGCGGCCAGCCGAGCAGTTTTTCGTCGCGGATTTTGAGTTCGCCATTGTCGAAGGGATGCTCAGGCAGGAAGTTTTCCGGCGGCGGCGGCTCGCAGCCGACAAACCGCTCCCGAAACCCATCAGGCGGCTGCCTTGGATCGTGCGGCGCGGTGAACGCCACCCACGCGAAGAACGGCTCGTCGCCGAGGCTCTGCACGAATGACTCGGCGGCATTCCCAAAGAGTTCAGACGAGTGCGTTCGAGATGGTTCCTTCTTCACGGGCTGGCCGTGACCGGCGAACGACACGACGGGCACGCTGAATTGGTCGTGCATGCCCCCCAGAAACACGCTGCTCCCCTCGGCAAAACATCGCGTCGCCGATGCGGCGCCGTTGTGCCACTTGCCGGTGAGAAAGGTCCGGTAGCCGGCCCGCCCAAAGGCCTCGGGCCAGGTGTCGCAGCCGCGGAGCTGTTCGTCGATGCGGAAGAGCGAACGGCCGGAGAGCATCATCGCGCGGCTGGGCACGCAGACGGCCCCCTGCATGCTGCCCATGCAGTAGGCACGGTCGCACACCGTTCCCCGCGCGACGAGTGCATCGACCGACGGCGTCCGCAGGTGCGGATTGCCAAGGGCCTGGATCGTGTCAGCCCGCTGGTCGTCGGAGAGAAGCACGAGCACACTCGGCGGCCGCTTCCGGACTTCGGCGCCGCGAGCCGACTGTCGTGATGCCGTGTCGGCGAACGGCAGGGGCCAGTCGGGATGCGGCACATGCTCACGGTCGAGGATCGCCTCCATCCGCTCGACCACGTCGGGATGCGCTGCCGCGACATCCTGCGCTTCGGAAGGGTCGGTTTGGAGATCGTAGACTTCCGTTGGATGGGCCTCGGCAGTCTTGTTTCTCGGATTGCCCTTGCCGCGGCGGACGGCCTTCCACCGCCCGCCGATCGCCGTCTGCCACTGCCGCTCGGTCAACTCGCGATAGAGCGTCCGCACCGGTGGGTCTGCCGTGCCGCACAGCATCGACGTGAGGCTCACGCCGTCGAGGCCGGCCGGAATGCGGTCGCGGAGGCCCGCCAGGTCGAGCAGCGTCGGCAGCCAGTCCTCACAGCCCGTGGGGACGTCGATCGAACGGCCGGCCTGTATCCTGCCTGGCCAGACGATCGCCGTGGGTACCCGCAGGCCGCCCTCGTAAGGCGACCCCTTCCAATCACGGAGGGCACCGTTGCTCCCGAGCCTTGCGGTGTCGATGCCGCCGGTTCCCGGCGCCGTGGCTCCGTTGTCGCTGGTGAACACGAAGATCGTGTCGTCGGTGAGTTTCAGTTCGTCGAGCAGCCGCACGATGCGACCGACCTCCCTGTCCATCCGCGTCACCATCACGGCAAAAGTCGCCAGCGGCCGCTCGCAGGGCACGTAGCCTTTGCCGCCGCGGTAGGGCTCCTCGTTATCAAAGTGCTTCGCGTAGTCCGTGAGGGAAGGCTCGTCAGCCGGCACCTCGAGTGCCAGATGCGGCACGGTCGTCGGCACGTACAGAAAAAAGGGCCTGTCCACGTTCGTGCGGAGAAACTCGAGCTGCTTCGAGGCGATCAGGTCGGCGGAGTAGGTCTTTCCATCGAGTGCCACCCGCTGGCGGTCATCAAAGAGATGATCGGGGTAATAGGAGTGCGCCTGCCGCTGGCAGTTGTAGCCGTAGAATCGGTCGAAGCCCGAAGCCAGCGGGTCCGACACGCTGCCCGGTGCCCCCAGCCCCCATTTGCCGAAGCCGCCGGTCGCGTAACCAGCATCGTGGAGCAAGTGCGCGAGCGTCACGGTGCCCGCCGGCATCGGCGCCTGTCCCTCCGGCTTGACCTCCCTGTTGCTCCGCACTACCGCGTGGCCGGGATGCATGCCGGTCATCAGCACGCAGCGACTGGGCGCACAGACCGCGCTTCCCGCCCAGTGCCGCGCGAGCCGAGTGCCTCGGGCAAACAAGCGGTCGATCTCCGGCGTGTGGATGTCGCGGGAGCCGAGAGCCGCCACATCACCCGACCCCAGATCGTCGCAGAGAAAAAAGACGATGTTGGGCGGACGAGGGGTCCCGGCCTGGGCCGAACCGGCCAGCAGCAGCGACGCCAGCGCGATGCCGACGAAGAGGAGTCGATGCCACACTTGTCTTGCCATGCCAGGCATCTCCTGCTGATCTGAATCGATACGCCAGCTCATTCCCCACCGCGGAGCGTGGCGAGGAGATAATCCGTCACCGACGCATGCCGCACGCCGGCCGCGCCCGGATAGACCAGTTCGCAGGGCACGCTCTCCTGGTCAAGCCGCTCTTTCAGCTTCACGCCGAAGTTCGCCGAGTGCGTCGGGTCTTTCTGCTCCTGCCCAAGGGCTGGCTGAGCACCGTATTGCAGGTAGATCGGCGGATCGTCCGCCGACACCAGTGCATAGGGTGAATATTGGTTGATCACCGGCAGGAGCCGGTCGCGGGCCGCGAGAAACTCGGCGAACTGGCTGTCCCGCTTGTCGGCACTCCTCATGAAGCCGAACGCATGGCCGCCATAGCGGCTGTTGGGCGTCCACTCCTTCATCTGCAGCGGATCGAGCGTGGTCTGCGCGCCCGTCACGGCGGCCGTAAGGACCCGGGTCGACTCCCGCGCCACCGGATCGGCACTCTTTGGATCGGCCATGTCGTCGTGAAACGCCAGCCACAGACTCGAGCAGGCGCCAGCCGAGCCGCCGCTGGCGGCGATCCGCGTCTTGTCGATCTGCCACTCGGCCGCTCGGCTGCGGACGGTCTGTAGGGCTCGGGCGGCATCGGAGAGCGGCGCTTGTACCGGCGGCTCGATGCCCGCATCCATCGCCTCCTTGATAAACCGGTATTCGATCGATACCACGGAGACTCCAGCCGCAAGCATCTTTGGCATCATGTCCGTCAGGCCGCTCATCCGGTCGCCGCCCTGCCAGCCGCCGCCATGGATGAAGAACAGCAGCGGCGCGGGCGTTTCGGCCGTGGCCTGTGGCGTCTTCCAGAAGTGCATCACCTGCTTCGGATGGGAACCGTAGGAGGCATCAGGCACAGTCGGCGGCGGGCCGAACTGCCGCTCGTAGGCGGCCTTGAACGGATTCACGGCGGGGACGGGGACATTCTCATTAATGAGATCGGGTTGCACGCTCTGCCACCAGCCGTCGTATTCGCTCGCGAGACGGGCCACGATCTCCGGCTGCTGCTGCGCGAGGTTCTGCCGCTCTTCAGGATCGGCGGCAACGTCGTAGAGCTCCCATGCCGTGGGACTGTTTTTCACATTCACAAGGCTCCACTTCCCCTCGCGAACGCGGCACTGGCGATACTCGGTCTCCGCCATCTTGCCGCGATCCCAGCGGCCCAGGTGCGTGAACAGCGGCCGGTCGGGCCACGCGGTTTTTCTGTCTCGCAAGAGCGGCACGAGGCTTCTGCCTTCCACCTTGGCCGCCACCTCAGGAGGTATCGCCACGTTGGCAAACTCACAGAGCGTCGGCAACACGTCGATGTGCGCCGTCACGGCCGGCACATCGACGCCCGCGGGCAGCGTGCCCGGCCACCGCCAGAAGCTGGGCACCCGCGTGCCGCCGCGATAGGCCGTGCCCTTCATCCCGCGCATCCCGGCATTGAAGACCGGGGCACCCGTGGCGGTGCCGTTGTCGGTCGTGAACACGACGAGCGTGTCGTCGGCCAGCCCCCACTCGTCGAGCTTCCGCATGAGGCGGCCGATGTTCGTATCGATGTTCTCGATCATGCCGTAGAACTTCGCGATCTCGGCCCGCGACTGCGGGTCCTTCACGCCCGCGGCCTTGAGCTTCGCTAGGTACGGCGTGTCTGAGCCGGCCGGACAGTCGAGCGGCCCGTGCGGGGCGTTGGGCGTGACGTAGCAGAAGAATGGCTTACCCTCCTTCCGGCAGCGGTCGATCCAGTCGATCGCGGCATCAAAGAAGACGTCGGTGCAGTAGCCCTTGGTCTTCACGAACGTACCGTCGCTGCGGATCGTCGGACTAGAGTATGAGTTACCAGTCGCGTCGCCGCAGCTGCCGGGAAACGCTTGTCCGATACCGCCGCCGCCGTGGATGAAGACGCGGTCGAAGCCCCGCTTGCCCGGCTGGTAGGCGTCTTCGTCGCCCAGGTGCCACTTGCCGAAGATGCCGCTTGTGTAGCCAGCCGTCTTCAGTAGCTGCGGCAGCGTCGTGGCCGAGAGGGCCAGCCGTTCGCGTTCGTTGAGCGTGTGGGTGACGCCAGAGCGGAATTCATGACGGCCGGTCATGAGCGCCGCCCTCGTGGGCGAGCAGGTGGGGCTCGCGTGAAACTCGGTGAGCCGAACGCTCTGCGCATGCAGTCGGTCGAGGTGCGGCGTGCTGATGATGGCATTGCCATGGGCCGCGATGTCGCCGTAGCCCTGGTCATCGGTCATCACGTAGATGATGTTCGGCTGCTTGCGCGGCGCGACAGCCGCTGCCGGCCTCGCTTGAACCGCCGGACCATCCACTGCGGCCAGCGTCCGGCACTCCTCGGCGATCCGGTTCCAGGCCGCATCCAGTTTGGCCACACGCGCCGGCTCCGCGGCGGCGAGGTTTTGCGTCTCGCAGCGGTCGGCGGCGAGGTCATAGAGTTCCCACGGCGTGCCCTTCGCGGCGACGAGCTTCCAATCGCCTGTTCGCACGGCGCGATGCCCTTCGTGACACCACCAGAGCGTGCCGTGCGCGGGCGGGGCTGCGGGATCCCTCAAGGCTGTGGCAAAGCTCCGGCCGTGCAGCGGCGGCACCGGCTTTCCGGCGTGCTCGGCGGGCGGCTCGACGCCCGCCAGTTGCAAGACCGTCGGCACGAGGTCGATCACGTGCACCGGCTGCGTGCGAAGCTGACCCTTGGTGGAAACGCCCCGCGGCCAATGCACGATCCAGGGCGTCGCGATGCCCCCCTCGTGCACCCAGGTTTTGTGGCGGCGAAACGGCGTGTTGGCGCAGCTCGACCAGCCCGGGCCGAGACACAAAAACGACTTCCGTGAGCCGGGCGAGACTTGAGGATCGTGCCCCTCGCCGCGGACCATGATCTCGGCCGAGGCGCCGTTGTCGCTGGCGAAGAGTACGAGCGTGTCGTCGAACGCCCCCATGGCCTCGAGCTGCGCGAGAATCCGGCCGACCTGCTGGTCCATGCTGTCGATCATCGCCGCATGGATCGCCATCTTGTCGATCTGAAACTCCCGCTGTTTGGACGAGAGTTCCTCCCACGGAAGCGGTCGGTTCACCTCACCCTCACCAAGGATCGTAAGCGCGTCGGGGTTATGGTATGGCGGCCCCTGGTCACGCTCCATCGCCGCCGGTGCGGTCGTCACGATGCCAAGTTTCTTGAGCCGAGCGGCTCTGGCCTCTTGCACAGCGTTCCAACCGGCCCGGTAGCGGTCGCGGTATTTCGCGACGAGTTCCGGCGGTGCGTGGAGCGGGAAATGAGGTGCCGTGAACGGCACATAGTGGAAGAACGGTTTTCCCGCGTGCTCCCTCGCGTGGTCGGCGAGGCACTTCACGGCATGGTCGCCGATCGCCGTAGTGGCATAGAAATCATCGGTGACCGGCACCTGCCGGCCGTCCTCGACGACGCCGGCGGCTGCAAAAAAATTGCTGTCACCCTTGGTCACGTCGAGCGACCGCGCGAACCCCTGCGACCGCGGGTCGCCGTCGACATGCCACTTGCCGGAGTGATACGACCGATAGCCGGCCGGTGCGAGCAGTTCCGGCAGGAGCCGCGCCCAGGCGGGCCGCGTTCCCTTCCCATCTCTGCCTTCCGGCAGGGCATCGCGGCGGATCGCCTGAGGATAGTAGCCGGTGAGCAGGGCCGCCCGGGTCGGCCAGCAGCGGGCGGTGTTATAGCCCTGGGTGAACCGCAGGCCGCCGGCGGCCAAGCGATCAAGATGGGGCGTGTCGATCTCCCCGCCATACGAGCCCAGGTCGGAGAAGCCGAGATCATCGGCGAGGATCACGACCACGTTTGGCGGCGCGGCCGTCGCGACGGGCAACGCGACGACCACCGAAAGGAACGCCGCCATCATGCACCATAAGGCAAGGCGACTCGTCGGGATCGACACGCTCATGGAGCAGCTCTCATGGAAGGGTGCGCCGCCGCAGCTCGACATCGAGCGACTGGAGCGTGGCGGCGTGCGCCGGATGGTCAGCCAGGTTCACCAGTTCGCGCGGATCGGTGTCGTGGTCGTAGAGCTGCCGGCCGGCGTCGCCCTGGGGGCCGTCCCACGACGTGTACCGCCACCGGCCGCTCCTCAGGCTCACGCCGTTGAATTTCCCGAGCTGCACCTCGGTGCATGCCGGCCTGTCCGCGAACTGCTCCCTAGCCGCCACATCCGCCCGGACCAGCGGCGCGAGGCTACGGCCGTCGACGCCCGCCGGCAGCGGCACGCCCGCCAGATCGCAG
The DNA here is from genome assembly GCA_026401075.1 of Planctomycetia bacterium. Classification (GTDB taxonomy): domain Bacteria; phylum Planctomycetota; class Planctomycetia; order Pirellulales; family UBA1268; genus CAMCQY01. The sequence goes on along the minus strand of JAPLNQ010000164.1, from coordinate 5,386 downwards.
AGGGTCGGGCAGACATCGACCAGCTCAACGGTGTGTGTTGCCACGGCGCCACTCCGGCCACCCGGCGCGGCGATCACCAGCGGCACGCGGGCACTCTCCTCGAAGAGGCTCCGCTTCTGCCAGAGGCCGTGCTCGCCGAGGTGGTAGCCATGATCGCTTGTGAAGACCACGATCGTGTTGTCACGGAGCCCGAGGCGGTCGAGCGCGTCGAGCACGATGCCCGCCTGCGCATCGACGAACGAGACGCTTGCCCGGTAGGCCTGCACCGCCTCGCGACCCAGGTCGCCGACAAGCCGCCGCTCTTCCGGCTTGCGGCTGGCAAGCACCGGCCGCGGCACGAGCGCATCATGATCAGCCGGCACCTCCGGCAGCTGCACGCCGGTCAGCGGGTGCTTCGCGAACCAGGGCTTCGGCGCCACGTAGGGCGTGTGCGGCCGATAGAAACCGACGGCCAGGAAGAACGGCGTCTGCGCTTTGGCAAACCCCTCGAGCAGTTCCACCGCCCGGGCCGCGGCGAGGCCGTCGGTCTGTTCCGCATCGGTGCCATCGGCTGCCAGCCAACTTACAGTGCCGCCAAACTTGCCGGGCTCGAGCGAAACAATCTGCGACTCATCGGCAACGTCGCGACCCTTGGGATTGAAGACGGCATCCCAGCTGGGCGGATCGTCGAGGCCGGAGGTGCCGATCTGGCCCGGCACCCCGTAGTGGTAGAGCTTGCCGATCCGCTCGCTCCGCCAGCCCGCCTGCTTGAAGGCCTGCGGCAGCGTGACGACGGTGGAATCGATGTTGCGAAAGTATTTCTCGTTGTCGCGGACAGTCGTGTGGGCGGGCCGCCGGCCGGTGAGCAGGCTCGCGCGGCTGGGATTACAGAGCGGATACTGGCAGTAGGCCCGCTCGAACCGCACGCCCCGCGCCGCGAGCCGATCGATGTTGGGCGACTGGGCCGTCGCATCACCGTAGCACGAGAGTGCACAGCAGAGGTCATCGCAGATGACGAACAGCACATTCGGGCGAGCCGACGTCGGCGCGTCTGCGGACTCAGCCTGCCTTCCCAGGAAGGGTGCCAGAACGACCGCGCAACATACCGCCACCAGCCTGAACGCTCGCCCTCGCATGGCCATCCTCGCTCACTCTTTCTCGATCTCGGCGATCACCTTGGCGTAGGCCTCAGCCCGGGCCGGTGGCTGCATGCCCCGCAGTTCGAGCAGCATCGGCCGCAGCCCCGTGGCCCACGCGGCGCTCTTGGCGATCTTCGCGTCGGCCCGTGCCCGCAGGTCGTCGGCATTCTTTCCTGTGGCCGCGGCGGCCGCAGCGACCACGCTGCGCAGATACTCAGCCGCCTGCACGTCGGGATTCGGCGCCGCTTCGGCGTCGAACCGCTTGAGCGCCCAGGCGATGCCCTCGGCCGCATGCTTCGCGAACGCGGGATCCTGCCAGGTGGCGTCGTTGTGGCCGAAGTTCGTGTAGAAGACGCGGCCGCGGCCATAGTCGCGGACCCACGACACAGGCACGTGCCAGGGCTCCTTGGGCGTGCTCGCCGCCATGTCGAGGCTGACGAGCACACGGAGGTTATCGGGCTTGTATCGCGGGTCGTACTGATACATCTCGTCCTTGAGCCGAAACCGCTCCGGATACATCGCCGTGAGCCGGTGACCCGGCTCGTGCACCACGAAGCCGTGCTCGCCGCCGGCGTTCCACGGGTGGCCGGCGAAGTGGCCGCCGATCATCTCGCAGTAGGCGTCGGAGCTCTTGAGCGTGTCGCTGGCGGCATGGAAGCCGATGAACGCCTTGCCGGACTTGATCCATTCGAGGAAGCCGTTCAGATCCGGAATCGGCAGCTCGCCTGTCGTGCTGGCGAAGATCACGCCGTCAAACTGGGCGAGCGCCTCCGGCGCAAAGGCCTTGGCGAACTGCTCCTTCACCCCCTGCTGCCAGACCGCGTCGGCGGCGCGAAATGTCTCCTGCTCCGCCTTGAACGCATCCTCCTGCTGCTTCCAGTCGGCGTCACTGGTGCCCTCGGCACGCTTGATGGCCTTGGGCTGGGGCGGCCTGCCCGGCGGCATCCGGAGGAAGTCGAGGTGAAACAGGCCGCTTGTGCGACCGAGTTCCTCGAGCATCGGTTCGGCTGTATTGATCGAGCTGTGCCGGAAGCCGTTGGTCACCGTCACGGCCAGAAGCCTCGCCGGTTTTCCGGTCTCGGCAGCCCTTGCCCCGGCATGGCTGGTCGTCACCGCAAGCAAAAGGGTCACGATCACGAGCCACATCGGCCGGATCGAGCGAATCTGAATCGAGCGAGTGAGGGCAGCCATCATTCTTTTTCTCCAAGGCACCAGAGGGAATCATGTGTCCGCAGGAAGATCCGCCCATCGACACAGACGGGCGTGGCCACAGTCATCTCGTCGACGACACCCTGACCGAGCAGTTTGAAGTCGTCCGCACCGGAGGCGGCCCGCGGGTTCAATTGGGAGGGCAACGCGAGCACGCTCGACTCGCCGTCCTCACGCGTCACGATGACCCGGCCATCGACGATCACAGGCGACGCGCTGTAGGCGCTGCGATTCTTCGGCAGTTCGGTCTTCACGAGTGTCTTGCCCGTGGCGGCATCCACGCACTCAAGCTTCCCCTTGTCGGTGCAGACGAGGATGCGGCCGTCACATACGGCCGGCGTCGGCACGTCGGCACCCAGGTCGGTGCGGACCCAGGCCACGTGCGAGGCGGTTACGTCGCCCGTGCCGCCGCGGCGGATCGCAGTGATCGTCTCGCCCCGCGCATACGGCGCGATGACGAAGTCGCCAGCTACCACCGGTGAGGCGATCGACCGGAAATACTTGTGGCCTGTCGGGTTGAGTCCGCCCACCCGCCAGATCTCCTTGCCATTGGCGGCGTCGTGGGCCGTGACATGGTCAGCGCCCAGCACGACGAGCATCTCGGCCGGTTCGCCCTTGGCTGCATCGCCCGCGACGACGGCAGGCGTGGAATAGCTCTGCGCGGCCTCCTCGGGGGCGTCGAGCATCCGGTCCTGCTTCCAGAGCAGGCTGCCTGTCGTGCGATCGAACGCGGCCAGGTAGCTCGGTCCGGTCTGCATCACCGCGACGACCACGGCCTTGGACGTGAGCACGGGCGAGGTGCCGAGATCCCACCAGAGCGTGTCTTCGCCGAACTGCTTTTGCAGGTTCGTTTTCCAGACGACCGCGCCGTCGGCAAGGTTCAGGGCTGCCAGTTCGCCGCTCTTATAATAGACCCAGACATGCTGACCGTCGGTGACTGGCGACGAATTGCAGCCGGTAGCTTTCTTATGCTTGCCCGGCGTGACCTCGCCGAGTTCACGCCGCCAGACCTCCTTGCCATTGCGATCGAAGCAGATGGCGGCGTCTTTGCCATCGATCGCGCAGGTGACGACAACACGGTCGCCCCACACTGCCGGCGTGCTGGCGCCCAGCCCCGGCAGTTTCACCCGCCAGAGCACGTGGTCAGTCGGGCTCCAGGTGGAGACATAACCTTGGCCTGCGGCGACGCCATCGAGTGCCGGCCCGCGCCAGTTGGGCCAGTTGTCAGCCCGGGCAGGCTGCGGGTCGAGCGAGGCGAAGGCCGCCCACACCAGTACGACCCACATCACTGATCGACCGTACACCATTACGCCTCTGCTCCTCATCTGGCAGACACCCAACCCAGATCACACCGGGCCTAGACCACCGCAGTGTAACCCCTCACCGCTTCCTCGGCTCGCCATCCGGCCCGAAGGGATCGACCGGCTGTGGATTCGGGGATGGCATCGCCGCCCCGACGCCAATCCGCCATGCCGCCAGTCGCTTCTTGAGGGCGGCGGCCCGCTCAGGCCGCTCGGCGGCGAGATCACGCCGCTCGCCGGGATCAGTCGCCAGATCGAAGAGTTCGACGCGGCCGTCCTCGAAGTGCTCGACCAGTTTTTCCTTGCCCTGGTTTTCCTTGCCCGGGCTCGGTCCATCGCCAGCGATGATCGCGGCGGCGGGCCGGCCACCCTGATTCGCGTAGTGGGGATAGTGCCAACACAGGTCGCGGGCCGGCAGCACACCGCCCGCGAGCACAGGCCGCAGGCTCGTGCCATCGAGCACCGTCTCCGCCGGCTGCGTCGCGCCACCAACATCGAGCAGCGTGGCGGCGATGTCGAGCGTGGTGACCGGCACGTCGGTCGTTGTGCCCGGCTTCACGATCCCCGGCCACCGCACGACCAGCGGCACACGGATGCCCCCCTCGTAGAGATAGCCCGTGCCGGCGCGGAGCGGCAGGTTCGAGGTGGGCGAGCCTTCGGCGGTGGAGAGGCCACCGTTGTCGCTGGTGAACACGACGAGCGTGTTGTCGGTCTGCCCGGCTGCTTCGACGGCGGCGAGCACGGTGGCCACCGTCTCGTCCATCTCGCGAATCATGGCGGCATAGACGGGATGATCCTGCACCGCCCGCGCCGTGCGATCCCCCTCGGCGATCTCGCGGGGTCCGGCAGGCGGCGGCAGCGCGGCCGCACGCGTCTGTTCCTCGCCCAAGAGTTCCGGCCGGGTCTTCAGCGGCACGTGCACCGAGTGCATCGGCACGTAGCAGAAGAAGGATTGGTCGCGGTTGGTCGCGATGAATGCCGACGCCTCGGCCGCGATCGCCCGCGCATGATGTGTGTCGTCCGGCGGACCGCGGCCGGGGCCGACGTTCGTCGAGCCATTCGCATCGAAGCCGTGCAACGGGATGTCTTTGGGTGGCCCCAGATGCCACTTGCCAAAGATGCCTGCGCAATAGCCGGCGTCGTGCAGGAGCTTCGGCACGGTCACCTCGCTTGCGGGCAGGGCGTGAAGATAGTCCGCAGACAAGAGGCTGCCCCGCCGGTTGCCGCCGATAAAGTTCGTGATCTTCACGCGGGCCGGATGCCGGCCTGTCATGAGCGCCGCGCGGGTGGGCGAGCAGACCGGAGCGGCCGCGTAGCCCCGCGTGAAGAGCATCCCGGAGGCGGCCAGCCGGTCGATCGCCGGCGTGCGGTAGAACGTGCTGCCGGAGCGGCCCAGATCGTGGGCACCGAGATCGTCGGATAGAAACACGAGCAGGTTCGGTGGCCGCTTCGCTCCCGCAGCAGCGGGCGGTGTCGCGGCGGCAGCACGCGGCCCCTGCGGCGACCAGTTCGCGACGAGGCTCTGCGTGAGTTGCCGCACGATCTCTGGCTCGCTGGCGGCGACGTTCTGCGCTTCGTGGGGGTCGGCGGCCCGATCGAAGAGCTCGTCCCCTGCCCCACCCCCTGCCCCTGCCCCACCCCCGGTCGTGGCCTCGGTCGTGACAGACGTCGGCACGATCAGCTTCCAGCGGTGCTGGTGCGGCGTCTGCTCGTCGTCGCGGATCGTCCATCGCCAGAGGAGGCTCTTCGACGGATCGT
>JAPLNQ010000212.1 GCA_026401075.1 Planctomycetia bacterium | reverse complement strand
TCGGTTCCCCGACTCGTAGTTGAGCACCGCCACGGCCAACTGCCGCAGGTTGTGCTGGCACGTCACCCGCCGGGCCGACACCCGACCGGCCTGGATCGCTGGCAGCAGCAGCCCGGCCAGGATCGCGATTACGGCGATCAACACGAGCAGTTCGACGAGGCTGAAGCCCTGTCGCTGCCTCGCCATCTGGCGCACCCTCACCACATCGATCCATCCTTGGCCGCTGTCGATCGACCTCTCCGTGAGTCGATCCGTCCTTTTTCTGACCACGTCCTGCGAACTCTGATCGCCTTGCGAGATGTTGAATGACTAAGCCATCATCGCGTTATAAGAGTGGTCTGATCCCTCGCAAGGGGATCGTGCTGCCGCGGCGAAAAGCACCGTCAACGCATCGGCGGGACCCAAGTGAGGTCACCAACCAAGAACCGGCGAAAGAAGTGCCGGCAGAAGAAGGTGCCGGCAAAAGAAAAGGACCCGCGGTTGGGGAACCACGGGTCCGGAAGCGGCTCTAGAAGTGTGGGTCTTTGGGGGGGGGGAACAGCCGCTGAAGAGATCGGTGAGTGTATGGTGGGGAGGTCATCCTCGCCTGGCCAAAGGATACCCCATAATCGCTGGCGTGTCGACTCCGTTGGGAAATTTTTCTGATTTCCTTTGCCGCAGCCAACGGATTCGCGAGGTTTTGCGGGGCTGTGCCGGATTTGAGGCTGTTTTTCGGGGCCGCGGCAGCGGACACTTCTCTGCCGGGAGACCAGTTCGTTAGGCTAGCCGCCATTCCGGCGGCCAGGATTCGCACGTACCACCCGCTTCTCAACCCAAGGTTTCCCTCCATGGCAGCCACGTTCGTCGACCCGTTTTCCGCCCGCGCCACCTTCGAAACGGGCTCCGGCCTGGCCACGCTCTACCGGCTGCGGGCGCTCGACGACGCTGGCATCACCAACACAGCCCGGCTGCCCTATTCGATCCGCATGGTGCTCGAGGCCCTGCTGCGGACCTGTGACAACTACGAGGTGACCGAGGCCGACGTCCGCAGCCTCGCCACCTGGAACGCCGCCAAACCGGCCGAAACGGAGATTCCGTTCAAGCCGGCCCGAGTGGTGCTGCAGGATTTTACCGGGGTGCCGTGCGTGGTGGATCTGGCGGCCATGCGGGCGGCGATGAAGCGGCTCGGCGGCGATCCCCGGAAGATCAACCCGCTCGTGCCGGTTGACCTCGTCATCGACCATTCCGTGCAGGTCGACTTTTTCGGTGCGGCCGATTCGCTCGCGAAGAACGTCGACATCGAGTTTGAGCGCAACGCCGAACGCTACGCCTTCCTGCGGTGGGGCCAGCAGGCGTTCCAGAATTTCCGTGTCGTGCCCCCGGCGATCGGCATCGTGCATCAGGTGAACCTCGAATATCTCGCCGGCTGCGTGTTTCTCCGCGACGATCCTGCCGCCGGGAAGGCGGGCCTGAAGGTGGCCGTGCCCGACACGCTCGTCGGCACCGACAGCCACACGACGATGATCAATGGCCTGGGCGTGGTCGGCTGGGGCGTGGGTGGCATCGAGGCCGAGGCCGTCATGCTCGGTCAGGCGTTGTCGCTCCTGCTGCCGGAGGTGGTGGGCTTCGAATTCACCGGCCGGCTGCCTGCTGGCGCCACCGCGACCGACCTCGTTCTGACAGTCACCGAAATCCTGCGGAGGGAGGGTGTGGTCGGGAAGTTCGTCGAGTTTTTCGGGAGCGGCCTCAATGGCATGTCGTTGGCCGACCGGGCCACGATCGCCAACATGGCCCCGGAATATGGCGCCACGATGGGCTTCTTCCCGGTTGATGACGAGACGCTTGCCTACCTGCGGCTCACCGGTCGGCCTGCGGAGCAGGTGACGCTCGTGGAGCGATATATGAAGGAGCAGGGGCTCTTCCGCACGCCGGCCGCGGCCGTGCCGGAGTTCACAAAACGGCTCAGCCTCGACTTGGGCAGCGTCGTGCCGAGCCTCGCCGGGCCGAAGCGGCCGCAGGACCGTGTCGCCCTCCAGGATGTCAAGAAGACCTTCGCCGAATCGCTCACCGCGCCGACGGCGAAGCGGGGTTTTGCGCTCGAAGGCCCGGCCCTCACGCGGACCGGCACGGTGAAGGAGAACGGCCATGACTCCACGATTCACCATGGCGCGGTGGTGATCGCCGCCATCACGAGCTGCACCAACACGAGCAACCC
>JAPLNQ010000280.1 GCA_026401075.1 Planctomycetia bacterium | reverse complement strand
GGGCGAGGATCAGCCTCTCGGCGAGGCCCTTGGGGTGATATTTGCCGTCGGGCCCCTTCACCTTGCCGGTCACCTCGCTGCCGTAGAGTTTGAACGACTCCTCCGGCTCACCCTCGAAGCCGAAGGCCTTCTGCGCCTGCTCGGAGGTGAGCAGGCCGTAGGCGTTTTGATAGAAGCCATCCATCGTGTCGAGCGTCGATGGATCGGCCTCGAGTCGGCGGATCTTCCGCTGGATCACGTCGCGGGCCTTCTGTCGCCGATCGAAGCGATCGAGTGCGAGGCCGGAGGGAAGCGAGAGGTCGCGAACCTGGAACGGCTTCTTGCCCGGATCGGCGTTGAGCTCAAACGGACCGTAGGCGCTGCTGAGAAACCCCGTGCCCCCCACGAAGGTCTCCGTGTTGGGGATGGCGATATAGGGTGGAATGACACCGCGACCGCCGAGTTCGTGCGACACGATCGACCCCATCGGCGGGTAATCGATCACGGCGGTGGGCGTGTAGCCTTTGAAGAGGTGGTAGGTGGCCAGACCGTGGTCGGGAATCTTGCCGACGACACTTCGAATGATCGACACGCGGTCGCAGATCTCAGCCGTCTTCGGCAGGTTCTCACTCAGAATGTCGCCGTGCTTGGTCTTGATCACGCCGAACGAGCCGCGGTATTCGACCGGCGCCTCGGGCTTGGGATCGAACGACTCGTGGTGGGGAAACCCACCGGGTAGGTTGATCTGGATCACGCTCTGCGCCTTGGCCTGGATCGACTTGGCACCGACCGCCGAGAAGGCCGCCGTGTCGGCCTCCTTCGCCCGGGCCTCGAGCCGGAGAAAGTCGCCAAGCGAGAGGCCGATCCCGCCGAGCACCCCGGCTTGGAGGACCGTGCGTCGCGATGCCGCGGCGTGAAATCCCGCGCAGCCGGAGCGGGCAGCACGTCGGGCACAGGCAGCCGACGCATCGCCTCCGAATGGATCGAACGAAGGTCCCATCGGTTCAACTCCTCGGGATATGAGGTTGGAGGGTGACGCGGCAACGACCCGTGAGAGTCAGTGGACGCCGCTGCTGAGGGATGCAGAGCCCAAAGACAAGGCTGTCGACACACTACACGGCGGCCGAGCCGCGGTCAACGCGGGGCAGCCGGTGGATCGAGGCTCACCGTCACCATCTTCGTTTCCAGATACGGGTCGAGGCCGCGTTCGCGGGCATCCATCCGCGACCACGGACCATGGTCGAAGGCATCACGGGGCGGGTCGTGCGTGTGCGGCGACGGTGGCCATGGTCTGGCTTGCTCCTTGCGGAAAACTAATTCGGGGGTGTGTCAGGCCAGAAGCCGGTAGGTGAGCTTCTCGTGGTCAAGGCCGAGCAGGTGCAGGATCGTGGCATGGAAGTCGTGCACGTGCATCCGGTTTTCCGCGACCGCGATCCCATAGTCGTCGGTGCTGCCATACGACACGCCGGCCTTCACGCCGCCGCCGGCCATCCAGCTCGAGAACGCCTGGTGGTGGTGCTCGCGGCCCTTGTGGCCCGCCTCCGTGTGATAGGGCGTGCGGCCAAACTCCGTCGTCCAGACGACGAGTGTTTCGTCGAGCATGCCCCGTTGCTTGAGATCGGTGACGAGCGCCGCCATCGCCTGGTCGACGTTCTTCGCCAGCGGCTCGTGTGTCTTCATGTCGCCGTGCGCATCCCAGTTGCTCGACGAGCCGACGTCGATCAATTCGATGAACCGCACGCCCCGCTCGGCCATCCGCCGGGCCACGAGGCACTGCCAGCCAAAGCCGGTGGTCTGGCCGGGCTTGAGCCCGTAGAGCGCGAGCGTGCCGGCCGTTTCCTGCGACAAATCGAAAACCTCGGGCGCCTCCGACTGCATGCCGAAGGCGGTCTCGAACGACCGGATCCGCGCCTCGAGCGCGGCATCAAGGTCGCGGGCCTCGGCGTGCCGCCGGTTGACCTGGGCAATCTGCTCCAGTTCCAGCGACTGCAGGTCGACGGCCGCAGCCCGCCGATTCATGTTGGCGATTGGAATCGGGCCGGGCACGATGTGCGTGCCCTGATGGCAGCCGGGCAGGAAGTCGGAGCCCCAGGTCTGCGTGCCGGCATAGGGCGACTTCGGCGCGATCGCCACGAACGACGGCAGGTTTTGGTTCTCGGTGCCCAGGCCGTAGCTCACCCACGACCCGATGCTCGGCCGGGCAAACGTGAACGAGCCGGTGTGGATCTCGAGCGTCGCCTCGTAGTGGTTGGTGTGGTCCGACTCCATCGAACGAATCACGCAGAGGTCGTCAACAATGCTCCGCGTGTGCGGAAAGAGATCGCTCACCTGGATGCCGCTCTTGCCACCGGGCGCGAAGCCCCAGTGCGGCCCGATCAGGCTCCGCTTGAACGCGCCCGTCTTCCCCTGCCAGTTGTCGATCGTCACCTCTTTGCCATGGTCGGCGATCAGCTTCGGCTTGTGGTCGAACGACTCGATGTGCGATACGCCCCCGGTCATGTAAAGAAAGATCACCGACTTCGCCTTCGCCGGCAGATGGGTGGCATGTGGGGCAAGCGGATTCTCTGCCGCCGCATGCGACTGCCTGCCGAGCATGCCGGCGAGCGCGAGGCTGCCGAGCCCACCGGCCGACTGACGGAGCATCTGGCGACGGGATGGAAAGAACGGCGACATGGTGATGTCCTCTCGTGGCGTACAGTTGGGCGTGCGACCGTGGTCGGCGCGTTTCTGTCGATCAGGCTTCAGTCGATATAGAGGAATTCGTTGGAAGCGAAGAGCGTGCGGGCAAAGGCGGCCCAGGCGAGCAGTTCGTGCTGTTCGGCTGGGGTGTCGGTGGCCTTGAGGCCGGTGCGGTAGCGGTCGACGAAACTGCGGCAGGCCGCGATCTCGGCATCGTCGGGCCTGCGGGCCAGGGCCGTGCGGTAGGCAAGCTCGGTGCGGGCTTTCGTGTCCGATTCACCTAGCAGCAGCCCGGCGAAAGCCTGCGACTCCTCATGCAGGAGCGGGGCATTCATCCAAAAGAGGGCCTGCGTCGGCACGGTCGTCACGGCGCGGTCCGGCGTCGACGCGTTCGCATCCGCGCCATCGAAGAGCGCGAGGAACGGATGGCGGCCGAGGCGGGGCGTCATCAGGTAGACGCTCCGCTTGGTGCTCTCGTAGATCGCCATGAACGGATTGTGCTGGCTGTAGCCCCAGGTGTTCACCGCCGGGAACGGATGGCCTTCACCGGGGCTCGAGTCGAGCCGGCCCGAGACCACCAGCAGGCTGTCGCGGATTTCCTCCGCATCGAGTCGTCGGCGACTGAACCGCCAGAGCAGCGTGTTGCCCGGATCGACGGCGACGCAGGTCTCGCTCTGGCCGCTTGACCGCTGGTAGGCCTGCGACGACATCATCACTCGGTGCAGCGACTTGATCGACCACCCGCCTTCGATGAACCGGCTGGCAAGCCAGTCGAGCAGTTCCGGATGCGTGGGAGCGGATCCGCGGATACCGAAGTCGTTTTCGGCGGTTGACGATCACGCGGGCCGTGAGCGGATTACCCGACCGCGTCAGCCAGTCGGCCAGCTGCCTGCGGCCGCTGCCCGGCTCGTCGGCCGGCACGGGGTCACCGCCAAGCACGGTGAGGAACCGTCGCGCGACCTCGTCGCCAGGCCGCGTGGGCTCGCCGCGCTTCTGGATCGTGACGTTTTCTGCCTTGCCGTCGGTCACACCATAGGTCGACGGGAAGGGCGGGTTGAACCGCAGCTGTTCCTTCTTGGTCTTGAGGCCGGCGATGGCGGCATCCGCATCCTTGAGCTTCTGCTTGAGCTCCTCGCTCTCGGGCTCCGCTTTCTGTTGCTCGGCTTTCTGTTGCTCGACGAGCGGCTTCTTCGCCTCCTCCGCCTGCTTGGTCTCGGCGTCGAAGGCCGCGAGCTGCTCGTCGTAGGGCTTGCGGAGCGTTACCAACTGGTCGACGGCTACCAACGGCGTCATGTCGCCCGGCCGCTTCGTCTGCTCGTCGCCCGGGAAGGCGTAGTTGGTGCTCTTGAAGATGCCGTAGAGGGCGTAGTAGTCGGCTGCGGTGATGGGATCGTATTTATGGTCGTGGCAGCGGGCGCAGCCGAGCGTGAGCCCCAGGACCGACTGGCCGAGCGTGTCGATCGTGTCCTGGTAGGTGAGGTGCATGTAGTTGACCGAGTCGAAGCCGAACCGCCTGGAAATGGCGAGGTAGCCCGTGCCGGTCACGCTCTCCGCAAAGCGGTCGGGCTGCGCCGGATCGGCGAGCAGATCGCCGGCCACCTGCTCACGAAGAAAATCGTCATACGGCTTGTCGTCGTTGAACGCCTTGATCACGTAGTTGCGATACTTCCAGGCGAGCGGTGCCGGATAGTCGGCGGTCTCGCCGGCGGTGTCGGCGTAGCGGACCACGTCGAGCCAGTGCCGGCCCCAACGCTCGCCGTAGGCGGATGAGGCGAGCAGCCGCTCGACGAGCTGGGCAAAGGCGGCGGGTGATTGGTCCGCCTCGAACGAGTCGACGTCGGCCGGCGCCGGCGGCAGACCCGTCAGATCGAATGTCGCCCGTCGCACCAGCGTGCGTCGATCGGCAGGACCGACCGGCTGCAGTCTCTTCTCGACAAGCTTCGCATCAAGGAAGGCGTCGATCGGGTGCGTAGCATCTCCGGCCGTTGCAACCTGCGGCACCGGCGGATCGGCGATCGGTTGGAACGACCAATGCCTCCGTTCCTCGTCGGTCGGCTCACCCGAGCGGGTCTTCTTGGGCGTGCCCGGGCTTCCGTCTTCGGGCCAGGGCGCCCCTGCCTCGATCCATTTCTCCACGACCGCGATCTGGTCGCCAGGCAGGAGCGTGCCAGGCGGCATCTCGATCCCGCCGTCATGCTTGAGCGCGCTGACGAGCAGGCTCTTGGCGGGATCGCCCGGCACGATCGCCGGACCGCTGTCGCCCCCCTGCATGAGCGCCGCCCGTGAATCGAGCCGCAGCCCCGACTCCGACTTGTCGTCGCCGTGGCACTTCACACACTTCTCGAGCAAGAGCGGCCGGATCTGCCCCTCGAAGAGTTTGTCATTGCCAGCCGACGTGGCCTCGGCAGCCTGAAGATGGCTGCACGTCATGACACCGACGGCAAGTCCGCACGCTGTCCGCACCAGCCCGAGGCGGAACGTGCGCAACGATGCTTGAGTCTCGCGGTTCATGGCGAACCTCCGTCGATCGAACGCCTTTTCCGGCCGCTCGAAATGCCCGACCTATTCTATTTGTCGACAGACGACATAGCAAGGCTTGAGCCTGCCGCACGCCCCTCCGCAGCCCCCCCTACCACTCGGCAAAACTGCCGTCGGAGTGCCGCCAGACGGGATTTCGCCAGCGGTGGCCGATGGCGGCCCGCTCCTTGACGAAGTCTTCGTTGACCTCGATCCCCAGCCCCGGTCCCTGCGGGATCTTCACGTGGCCGTCGGCGTAGTCGAAGACCTCGGGGTTCTTGATGTAGTCGAGCAGGTCGTTGCCCTGGTTGTAGTGGATCCCCAGGCTCTGCTCCTGGATGAAGGCGTTGTAGCAGTTGGCATCGAGCTGCAGGTTGACCGCCAGCGCGATCGGCCCGAGTGGGCAGTGCAGCGCGATCGCCACGTCGTAGGCCTCCGCCATGTTCGCGATCTTTCTCGTCTCGGTGATGCCGCCGGCATGGGAGGGGTCGGGCTGGAGAATGTCGACGTAGCCCTCCTGCAGGATCTTCTTGAAATCCCACCGCGAGTAGAGCCGCTCGCCGAGTGCGATCGGCGTGTTCGCCATCATCGCGATCTCCTTGAGCGCCTCCGAGTGTTCGCTGAGTACGGGCTCCTCGATGAACATCAGCCGATACGGCTCCAGTTCCTTCACGAGCACCTTGGCCATCGGCTTGTGCACGCGGCCGTGGAAGTCGACGCCGATGCCGAAGTGCGGACCGACGGCCTCGCGGATGGCGGCCACGTTGGCGATCGCCCGGTCGACCTTGTCGTAGGTATCGATGAACTGCATCTCCTCGCAGGCGTTCATCTTGATGGCGGTGAAGCCGAGCCGGGCCCGCTCCTTCGCCTGGGCGGCGGTCTCGGAAGGCCGGTCGCCGCCGATCCAGGAATAGACGCGGATCCGGTCTCGAACATGGCCCCCGAGCAACGCGTGCACCGGCACGCCGAGCGCCTTGCCCTTGATGTCCCAGAGGGCCTGGTCGATGCCGGCCAGGGCGCTCATGTGGATCCCGCCGCCGCGGTAGAACCCGCCGCGGTAGAGCACCGTCCAGTGGTCTTCGATGTTTCGCGGGTCCTTGCCGACGAGATAGTCGGCGAGTTCATCGACCGCCGCCGCCACGGTCTGGGCGCGGCCTTCGAGCACAGGTTCACCCCAGCCGGCGATGCCTTCGTCGGTCTCGATCTTCAGGAAGCACCAGCGGGGCGGAACGATATACGTCGTGAGCTTCGTGATCTTCATGCGGGGTACTCGTGTTGTCTGAATGAGCGGTCGGCGGACGTTGCCGGCAGGGGCGAGACCAGCGGCTGCGGCTGGCCCCGCTGCCAGCCGATGTGCGCCCGCCAGTCGGCGATCGTGTCTGGGAAATCGTTGCGGAAGTGCACGCCGCGGGTCTCTCGCCGCTCGATCGCCCCTCGGATCATCAGCCGCGCCACCTCGAGCATGTTCTGTAACTGCCAGCCCTGCGGCTCGGCAAACTGACGCGGCAACACGTAGCGGCACCAGCCCTCGACCGTCTCGAGCGCCTCGGCCAGCGACTCGCCATCGCGCTCCACGCCGACGTGCCGCCACATCAGCGCCCGCAGCGAATTGCGGATGTCGGCGAGGTCGAGGACGCCGTTGTTCTCCGTCACCGTCCCAGTGCCATTGCAATCGACAGCCCGCGGATTCCCAATCGCCGGCACCCGGAACTCGTATCCGTCTCCGTCCTCGCCGAGAATCTCGACGCTGGCCGTCTCCCCCGCCCGGGCGCCGTAGACGAGGCCTTCGAGCAGGCTGTTGCTCGCCAGCCGGTTGGCTCCGTGCAGTCCGCTGGAGGTCACTTCGCCAGCCGCGAACAAGCCGGGGATGGTCGTGCGACCGTGGGCGTCGACGGTCACGCCGCCGATCATGTAATGGGCACCGGGCCGCACCGGGATCCGATCCCGCGTCAGATCGAGCCCAAACTTTCCGCAGATCTCGGCCATCCCGGGAAACCGCCGCCGCACCATCGCCGGATCGAGGTGGGAGAGGTCGAGGAAGACGTTGGCCTGATGCGTGCGGTGCATGACGACTGTGATCGCGCGGGCGACGACGTCGCGCGGGGCAAGCTCCGCCCGCGGGTCGAAGTCGGGCATGAACCGCCGGCCGTCGCGATCGACCAGCCACGCGCCCGCACCGCGAACGGCCTCGGTGATCAGGCTGCGGGCACCGCCGGCGATGTAGAGCACCGTCGGATGAAACTGCATGAACTCCATGTCGCGCAGCTCCGCACCGGCCCGCCAGGCCAGCGCGAGCCCATCGCCACTGGCGCCGGGCGGATTGGTCGATTCGCGATAGAGCTGCCCGGCGCCCCCCGTGGCGAGGATCGTGCGCCGGGCCCAGACGAGCGTCTTGCCATGCGCGGGATTCCAGACGAGCGCCCCGCGACACGCCCCTTCGTGGGTGACCAGATCGACCGTGAAGGTCTCGGGCCAGACCTCGAGATTCTCCAGTTCCCTCGCCCGCTCGATCACCGCCCGCATCACCTCGCGGCCCGTGGAGGCGCCCAGGGCGTGCACGATGCGATGATGGCTATGGCCTCCCTCGCGGCCCAACTCCAGGCTGCCATTGTGTGAATCGAACCGCGTGCCCCAGGCGATCAGTTCGGCGATCCGGGCCGGAGCCTCGCGGACGACGGAGTCGACCACGTCTACGTGACAGAGCCCACCGCCGGCGGTGAGCGTGTCGGCGACATGATTATCGAAGCGGTCCTCGGGATCGACGACGCTGGCAATGCCCCCCTGCGCCCACTGGCTCGACGAACTCTGCAGGTCGTCCTTCGTGACCACCGTCACCGACAGCCGCGGATCAACGGCCAGCGCCGCTCGCAGCCCAGCCAGACCACCGCCGAGAATGAGCACGTCGGTGAAACAATGCGGCACCCGCTTCGGACCGAATGCCGCGAGATAGCGTGGGCCTTCAAAGAGCTGTCCATGCTGACTCGACTGCATTATTGGCCACCATTGCCCGGCTTGGAACTGGCATCCTGTTTGGAACCGCCGTCCTGTTCGCCGCTCGTTCCCTGCATGAATGCCTTGAACCGTTCGCGATAGTCGCTTGGTGGCCTGCTGCGGCGACCCTCGGCTTGGCCGCCCTTGGCATCGGCGGGAACGTCGCGGGAGTTCTGCACACCCGCCGGTCGCAGGCCCAGGCTGCGGAGCAACCGCTCGAACTCTCCCCGCTTTTGCACGTCAGGGCTTTCGGACTGCCGCCGCATCGCCTCCCAACGCTCGAGAAACGCACGGGCCTGATCGCGACTCCATCCGAGTTCATCGAGGACATCGGTCCGCCCCGACTCCACGGTTTTGCGGAGGTGTTCGATGGCGAGGTCGGCCGCGTTGCGGGCGTTTTCCAACTCCTGTGCCCCCCATTCCGTCTCTTTGGAAGGCGGCGGCCCCTCTGCAGCCGCTCCACCCGTCGGTGGAGCTGCTCCTTCAGACCGTCCGCCACCGCCCACGGGACTCGACTGGCTCGCTCCTTCAGGCGGCGGCCCCGCAGCCTGCTGGCCGCTCGGCTTGCCGCCGGCCTCACCCTCTTGCTTGGGGTCACCCTGTGGCTGCATGCCACCCTTGCCAGCTGGACCAGCTGGACCAGCTGGACCAGCTGGACCAGCTGCCGGCTTCCCGCCTTTTTCCGAACCACCTTCCTCGGCACTCGGGCCAGCTGCGTCGCCCTGTCCCTGCTGACCTTGTCCCTGCTGACCTTGTCCCTGCTGACCTTGTCCCTGCTGACCTTGTGCTGACCTTGTCCCTGCTGACCTTGTCCCTGCTGACCTTGTCCCTGCTGACCTTGTCCCGGTTGACCCTTGTCTCCCTGGCGTTCACCTGGATTCCGTTCTCCGTTCTTCTCGCCGTCAGTTCCTGCCTGCGGCTCACCATCCGCAGACGTGCCCTCACCAGGGTTGCGCTCGCCCGGGTTCCCTGTTGGGTTTTGACCGGCGGGCTGCCCCTCGTTCGACGCGTTCTCACCAGCCTTGCTGCCGCTGCCTTTCTCATTCGCACCATCGCCGTCTGGCTTTGTCTTCCCCGACTTCACTCCGTCAGATGGGTTGCCCCCGGCCTGCCGACGATGATCGAGAATTCTCTCCATCGCCTCGCCGTCATTGGTGCCGTCGGAAGCCACCGCAGGTCGAGGTTGCTGCTGACCACCTCCCTGCTTTCCGCCACCACGCTGACCGTCGGCCTGCCCGCCCTGCGACTTTTCTCCCGCACCACGTTTCCCTGCGGTGCTTTTCCCCGGCTGATCGCCACCCGCTTGTTGTGCCGAGCCCGTCTTGCCGGCTTGCTGGCCACCCGTTTCCTGCCCACCTTTTCCCTGGCCGCCCGTTCCCTGCGCCCCATCGGCCTGTTCGCCGTCGGGCTGCTTCCCGCTGCCGCTCTTCCCCTGCCCGCCACGGCCCTGTCCAGTTCCGCTCGCGCCACCGGCTTCGCTTCCCTGCCCCTGAGACGATCCTTGCTGCTTGTTGTCGCCGGGCTGCGGCTGCTTGCCACCCTGCTGACTGCCGCTGGCGGCACCGCCCTGCTGCCCGGGCTGGGGCTCCCCCTGCTCGCCACTGTTCTGCTGCGGGGCGTTCTGCTGCGGGGCGTTCTGCTGCGGGGCGTTCTGCTGCGGGGCGTTCTGCTGCGGGGCGTTCTGCTGAGGCGTTTTCTGCTGCGGCTTGTTCTGCTGTCCTTGGCCAGACTGTTCCGGCTTCTGACCGCTCCCGTCGCTGGGGCTCTGTTCGCCGGCTGCCTCGGGCTTACCGCCCGCCGGCTTTTCACCCGCCGGATTTTTCCCCTGTCTGTCCTGCTGTCCCTCCCCATCGGCACCCTTCGCCATGCCTTGACCGTCTGCTTTGTCTGGAGGTGAGCCGTCGCCGCCGTCGTCGCCCTGTCCGTCGCCGCGACTCGGCTCGCCGTCGTCGCCCGACTCGCCCGCGTTGCTCCCACCGTCTTCTTTTGGATCACCTTGGCGACGATCGGGATCCCGTTCCCCTGCCCGCGGCGGCGCCTTTTCCGGCTGCCGCGGCGCCGCGGAGGCATCGATTTGCAGCAGCTTCCATGGCGTACGGGTCACATTCGGCTGGTTGGGCCGCGTGTCCACCGCCACCCCCCGGTATTCAAGCGCGGTGCCAGCCCCCGCACCGAGCCGCTCCGGTACGACTTGGAGCACGCCATTGAACGCTGTCCGCCGCTCGCTCCCCGGCAGCACGATCTCGGGCTGCGCCGCACCGCCCTGCACCCGGGTCTCGATGCCGACACGAGCCAGACCAAAATCGGGATCGAGCGCCCGCACCCGCAGCGTCACGGGCGCCCCGGGCGGCACGCGGGCCGGCGATTCCTGTGGCTCCTCGATGGAGATCTCAGGGGCCAGATCGGCCAGCACCTCGATCCTGTGTTCGAGTTTTTCCGTCTCCATCTGCTCCCTGCCGGCCAGCGCCGTGCCACGCGGCTGAAACACCAGCCTGTACGACGCATGCTCGGCTGCCGTGCGTTCGGGATTCATCTGCAGCACGAACGAGCCGCTTGCCCGTGCCAGATCGCTCGCCCCCACCTTGAGTTTCAGGTCGCGGCTGCCATCACACCCGAAGTCGATCCACGCCGACTCCAGCGGCTGGTTGCTCTCGGCGATGATCACGACACGCGTGCCCTCGACGGCCCGCAGGTCGCCCTGCCACGCCACCGTCTCCCGCTCTCGCTGCATGTATGCAGGAAACTCATACCGCACCTCCCGGACCAGAAGGGTTGGCGAATCGACCAACGCCACGCGAATCGGCTCACTCCTCCCGTCGCCGGCTTGCATCGTGAACACGACCGATTGATCGAGCCCGCGGGTCGCATCGGGCAGCACGGCTGCATACCACTGCCCGGCAGCCGTTTCACCGCCAACCCGTGTCATCTCCACTCGCCACGGTACCGCCGCCCCATCGACGGCGCCGCTGTCGAGCAAGGGCGTGACGACGATCACCGGCCGCTCGTCGCGTCGCAGGCCGCGGATCGCACTGCTTACGCGCAGCTGCCGGCCACGGACGAGCGTGGCCCCGCCGGCATCGACCTTGATGCTTCTGGGATCGTGCGGGTCGCTGTCATCAGCGCCGCCGGCTGCCGCGTCACTGTCAGCGACGGGCCCGACGACAGCCGCCGCTTCTCCCGGCATCCGCCACTGCAATCGGGGTGGTTCGAATCGCACCCTCGTCGGCGCCGCCACGCGGGCCCATGGCGCGAGCAGCCGCGCCGTGGTGGTGAGCATGCTCTTCGGGGCCGCCAGCGAGTAGACACACCCCAGGCCCACGAGCACCGCCAACGCATAGGCCAGCCGCACCGCCTGAGAACGATCGATGACAGACTCGGCCGGCACGGCAGAGAGCCGTTTGGCCGCCCGCCGTTCGAGCGACTTCACGACCGTGGCGGCATTGCCCTCTGGATGCGCCTTGACCAGCACGGTATTGACGAGATCGTTGTGGAGTTCGGGATGTTCCTTCTCGATCACCCTCGCCGCGTAGACGAGATTGACGCGATACCGCAGCAGCGGCAGGATCCATCGGACGCCCGCCGCAACGATCGCCGAAAGCCCCATCAGGAGCCATGTCCACCGCGCCCAGCGGGGCAGGCCACCTACGACGATCCAGTGCTCCAGCAGAATCCCACTGGCGATCCAGAGCAGCGTCGCCACCCCGGCCCCCAGCAGAAACGTGGTGAGCGCGACCCCCTTGTAGTCGGCGCTGGCTGCGGCGAGCCGGCCGGCGAGGTAGCGTTCCGACTTGGAGTCGGCCTCGCCGTCGTCGCCCCACGCGCCGACGGCAAGCGGCTCAGAGGTTGGGTGTGAAGCCGTGGCCATGACATCGATTATATCGGCAGCTTTGCCGATCCGCCCGCTCCGCGTTGACGGGCGTCGGAAAAGCCGCCTAAGTTAGGCCTCGCCGCGGCGTCCAACGACGGCAACCGCCGGAAAAGGAACCCCACATGACCCTGCTCCCCGACGCCGAGGCTTTCAAGCGTCTGGTGGACGGCACGGCACGCGGCGTGGGGCCGACGCTGGCTCGCCTCGCCCTGGCCGGGCTCGCGGCCCCGTACGGTCTGGTGATCGGCTGCCGCAATGCGGCGTACGATCATGGCCTGCTGCCAGTCACCCAGGGGCCGATTCCAGTGATTTCGGTAGGCAACCTCACGCTCGGCGGCACCGGTAAGACACCCCTGGTGGCATGGCTGGCACGGGCAGTGGCGGCCCGCGGCCTGCGGCCTGCCATCGTGAGCCGCGGCTACGGGGCCGCCCGCGGTGAACGCAGCGACGAGGCGGCCGAGTTGGCCATCCTGCTGCCGACCGTGCCGCACGTGGCCGACCGCGACCGGATCGCCGGAGTCCGCACCGCCGCAGCCGCGGGGGCGGAAGTAGCGCTGCTCGACGACGGCTTCCAGCACCGGCGTCTCGCCCGCGACCTCGACATCGTGGCCGTGGATGCCACCGACCCCTATGGTGGTGGCCATCTCTTCCCCCGCGGCCTGCTGCGGGAGCCGCTCTCCGGGCTCGCCCGCGCTCAGGCCGTGGTCCTGACACGGGCGGCATCGGTCGATGCCCGACGTCGCAGCGAGATTCGCCGCGTTCTCACCAAGGCCTGCCGGGGCGCACTGCCGCCTGTCTGGATGGAGGCCGCGCATCGACCGGTGCAGCTGCGGTCGGCGACGTCAGACACGCAGCCACTCGAGCGACTGAGCGCCGCCCGGATCGCCGCCTTCGCAGGGATTGGCAACCCGTCTGCATTCCGCACATCACTGGAAAAAATCGGTGCCGATCTGGCCGGCTTTCGCCCGTTTCCTGATCACCACGCCTACACGGCCGCCGATCGGCATGCGCTCCACGGCTGGGCAGCCGGTCTCGTCAAGCTCCGCGTCGACCGGCTGGGAGATATTCCGCTGTTCGCGTTGGAGATCGCGCTCGAAATCCTCCCGGGTGGCGACTCCTCTGACCGCCTCGAAGCGCTGCTGGAGTCGGTGGTGCCCCGGGCGGCGGGAAGGATGGTTCATCCATGAACACGGAGCCCACCCACTCGGCCCGCGACGTCGCGTTGATCGTCAACACGTTTCAGAAGCCCCGCCACCTCGCGCTCGTGCTCGCGTCGATCGCGGCCCAGACCGGTGTTGACGGTCGATTCGAGGTGATCATCAGTGACGATGGTTCGACCGACGGCACGGCCGCGCTCGTCCATGATTTCGCCGCTCAGGCCAGCTTTCCTGTGCGGTTCACGTCGCAGCCCCACGATGGCTTCCGCCTGGCCCGCACACGCAACGCCGGCGCCCGTCTCACCGAGAGCGACTACCTGCTCTTTCTCGATGGCGACTGCATCCTGCCCCGCGATCATGTGGCCGCCTACCTCGAACGTCGCCGCCCCGGCCGGGCTCTGCTGGGCTATTGCGCCCGGCTCCCGGAAGACACGAGCGCACGACTCAACACGACGACCATCGCCAGCACCGATCTGGCCGCGCTCGCCCCCGCCTCCGAACGGCAGTTGCTCGCGAAGCGCTTCCGCAAGGCATGGTGGCATGCGGCGCTCCGCCACCCATCGAAGCCGCGGCTTGCGGGCGGCAACTGTGGGATGTGGCGGCGCGACTTCGAGGCGGTGAACGGATGCGACGAGCGGTTCGTAGGCTGGGGCCAGGAGGACGACGATCTCGGCCTGCGGCTCCGCGCTGCGGGCGTGCGACTGGAGTCGATCCTCGACCGCACCTGGTCACTGCACGTCTGGCACCCGGTCGACACGTCGGCCACGCCCCGCTGGCGGGATGGCGTGAACGTGCCCTACTTTCTCCGCCGCGGGCGTCTCAAACGCTGCCGTCACGGACTGCTTGACCGCTCGGCACACGATCTGACCTGGGGGCTGCCGGCCGATGCAACCGAGACACCGCTGGGCCGGGATGTGCTCACCCTGCTCGCAGACGCGCCGCAGGCGGCGGCGGGTGAACCCTGCGAGGTGGAGATCGTGCTGCAACCAGGCCGTGATCGGTTCGAGCGAAAGGCGGAATGCCGCCTGCTCCTAATCGAAGGCGACAACAAGATCGAAGGCAACGCCAAGCCCTCACTCCGCCGCCGGGCCGATCAGATCCACGAACTGGAGGCGGGCACAGCTGATCCGTTGGCCCAGTTGGCCCGGATCCTCGCCTCTTGCGGGTGAACCTGGCGGCTGAACTGGCGGCTGAACTTGCGGCTGAACTTGCGGGTGACGCCCGCCCGCTCTACTTCTTCTTTTCGTTATGGAGCGTGTGCTTCCGCAGCCGCGGTGAATACTTCTTCAGCTTCAGCTTCTCCCCGCCCGACTTGCGACGCAGGGTGTAGTTCTGGTCGCCCGTCTCCGCGCAGACGAGATGGATCACTTCGAGTCTTTTTTTGCCCTTGGCCATGACCTAATCCTTCGGAAATTCCTGTGACGTGGGACTGCGGATCGTACTCCTCGACCAGCCGCGCCGCCAGCCAGAGGCGGTGAGCAGGGCGGAACCGGGCATTTTCCCACCGGGGAAGCGTCGGAGGGGTACTGGAGAAACCACCGGATTCCGGCCTGCGTTTGCGGTCCCATCGGTCGGCACGATACTATAAATTTGGTAGCAAGATTTGGATCGGCCCAAGCAGCGGCCCCAAGCAGTTGCAAACGCTCAGCGATCTGAAGTGAGTCATAGCCATGGCAAGCCCCCCCTGCCCAGGGCACTCCAGCCCAGGGCACTCCAGCCCAGGGCACTCCAGCCCAGGGCACTCCAGCCCAGGGCGGGCCGGCTACCGCTGCGCCAGCCAAGCCCGCAGCGGCGACCGGTGCGAAGGCAGGCCCGGTAATTCCCAAGCCGGCAGCACCGGCAGCGCAAGCCTCTGCGCAACAAACTTCTGCACAGCCAGCCGCGGTGGCCGAGACCACTGCCCCACGGCGTTCGCTCGCCGGCGGATTGCTCAAGCAGACGCCCGCCTGGGCGGTCAGCATGCTCGTGCACGTGATCGTGCTGCTCTCGATGGCGCTGGTCGTCAACGAGGTGCCCAAGCTGGAAGCCCCACGGATGATCACGGCCAGTGCGCCGGAGGTCGAGGAAAACTTCGAGGAGTTCGAGGAGGAGATGCCTCAGGAGGATCCGGGGCCGCAGCAGGAAGTCACCGACATGGTCGCGTTGCCTGAATCGGCCAACGTCGACACCGTGCAGGTCGTCTCAACAGCCGATGATCTCGACGCCGCGCCGATTTCCGTCGAACTGACCGACTTCGGTTCCGAATCGGTCGCCGCAAGCGATCTGCTCTCGAGCGTCGGCGCCGTGGGCGGCAAGACAGCAGGCGGGCTCGGTGGCCGTACCGACACGAAGATGCGGCAGCAGCTCATCCAGACCGGCGGCGGCAGCAGCCAGAGCGAAGCCGCCGTGGAGTCGGGCCTCAAATGGATCATCCAACATCAGATGCCCGACGGGGGCTGGTCATTCAATCTCAGCGCCTGTCCCAGTTGCAATGGCCAATGCACACATGGCGTGGACAAGGGCGTTGGAGCGGATCGCTGTGGTGCCACATCGATGGCCCTCCTCCCCTTCCTCGGCCGTGGGCTGGCAGTTGATGGCGCTCAAGAGTGGCCACATGGCATTCCTGCAGGTCTCGCCACTCACGATCAAGAAGGCGGTGGAGTTTCTCAACACCGTGCAGCAGGACGACGGCGCCACCTACGGCTACGACGTCCCCGGAAACGGTGCCGGCACCTCCGCAGTCGGCCTGCTCTGCAGGATGTACCTGGGTTGGAAGAAGGATCACCCGGCTCTCCAGCGCGGTGTCGACCGTCTCGCCAAGATGGGACCGAGCAAGGACCTCTACTTCGACTACTACGCCACGCAGATCCTGCACCACGTGGAAGGCGATCGATGGGTGAGCTGGAACACCCGCATGCGTGACATGCTCGTGAAAGAGCAGGCGAAGAAGGGGCACGAAGCGGGCAGTTGGTACGACGGTGTCGATGGCGGCCACGGAGCGCATGCTGCCGGCCGGCTCTACTGCACGTCGCTGGCCACGATGATCCTCGAGGTCTACTACCGCCACCTGCCGATCTACGGCAAGGGGAGCGTCGACGAGGATTTCAAAGAGTAGGCCACGGCTTGCTTGCCCTGCGCTGCCGATCCCTGCCGTTCGTGTTCAGCCGCGTGCTGGATTTGGCCGATACCCCATTCGTGGGTCTGATGGGGATCGCCGTCTGCGCGGCCGACGGGCCCTGCCGCGACGGCACGCTTTCCCCAATCGGAAAAGTCTGCCGCGAGGTTGTCTCGATGGAACCCGACTCGATTGAATTCTCGCCGCTTGCGGCCAGTGAACCGGACGCCGCGCCATGGGTCGACCGGGTGGTGCGGAGCCCGGTCGTGCGGTCAGGCTACCTGAGTCTGGCGGGGCACCTGCTCCTCTGCATCCTCCTGGCGGTTTTCGCCTTTGAGAAGAAGCCGTCCCCTCGGCTCCGCCC
Source organism: Planctomycetia bacterium (assembly GCA_026401075.1). Classification (GTDB taxonomy): domain Bacteria; phylum Planctomycetota; class Planctomycetia; order Pirellulales; family UBA1268; genus CAMCQY01. The sequence goes on along the minus strand of JAPLNQ010000280.1, from coordinate 19,078 downwards.
GCTGGTGTTGTCCATGCGAGAGCAGCCGCAGGACAATGCGGCCGGCGATCAGGCGGTTGCCGTGGATATCGGTGCGGCTGACGAGGCGGCCGGCAGCGAGGCGATCGCCGCGGCCCGGGCAGTGGCTGCCGTCGACCCATTGCTGGTGGACGAGCCGCCCCTCGTGGCCATGGCTGCGATCGATTCCCTGCCGACCAGCGATACCGTTGGCGCAGAAGCGATCCCGGAGGCTGAACCGTCCGATCAGGTGTTCGCCCTGCCACAGGGAGCAGGTCCGATTGCACAGCCGGTCTCTGCCCGCAGCGGCCCGGCCCGCCCGGCGGCATCGGAACGTGCCACCGCCCGCGCCGCCATCGGCGGGGGCCCGCCTGATGGCAAGCCCTTCGCATCGCGCACCGGCGCCGGCCGCTCCGCATCGGTCCGCGGTCGTGGCGGCAGTGCGGCCAGCGAGGCGGCCGTCGAACGGGGGCTGGATTGGCTGGCGCTGCATCAGGCCGTCGACGGCTCCTGGCAGTTCGACTTGAGCGGCTGTCGTTGCAACGGCGCCTGTCGCGATCCGGGCTCGCTCACGAGTTCCACGGCCAGCACTGCGATCGCGCTCTTGCCCTTTCTCGGCGCCGGACACACCCATGTCGATGGCCGACATCAGGAGACGGTGTCTCGCGGCATCTACTACCTGATCAGTCGGATGCAGCGGACGCCGCGCGGCGGCGATTTCTGCGAGGGCAACATGTATGGCCACGGCGTGACGACGCTGGCCCTGGCCGAGGCGCTCGGCATGACGAAAGACGACATGCTCGTGCCGCCTGTGCGGGATGCGATCCGGTTCATCGAGACTGCCCAAGACATGCACAGCGGCGGCTGGCGCTACCTGCCGGGCCAGGCCGGCGACATCACCGTCACCGCTTGGCAGCTGTCGGCGCTCAAAAGTGCGCAGCTCGCCGGCCTCGAGGCTCCCTCGCCGACGATCGACGGCGTGCGACGGTTTCTCGACCGCGTGCAGACTCTGAATGGCGCGGCCTATGGCTACCGCAGCCCGTCCGCCAAGCCCTGCACATCGGCGATCGGCCTGCTCTGCCGGATGTATACCGGCTGGGGAGCGGAGCAGGAGCCGCTCAGCCGCGGCCTCACGACGCTCGCAAAACCCGGCCCAGCACCCGAAGCCATCTACCAGAACTTTTATCTCTCCCAGGCGCTCCTGCAGTTCAACCATCCTGTCTGGCCGCGCTGGAACATGAAGAACCGCGACCAGCTCGTGGCCCAGCAGGCACGCGTCGCCCACGAGGCCGGCAGCTGGTCCTTCGACGACCGCGACACGGCCCCGGGCGGTCGGCTCGCCCACACTTGCCTGGCGATCCTCACGCTCGAGGTCTACTACCGCCTGCTGCCGATCTATCAACAAGAGGCGGTCGAGTCGGAGTTTTGAGGCTGTGTTCACGAAAAACATCGCATCGTGCGATTTTTTCTTGGCGGGCCTCCGCCCGCTGGCGCGAGCGTGGCATCCTGCCGCGCAATCGTGAAAGGGAAGCCGGGATCGGCGGAAGCTCGAGGAGCTTTTGGATTTTTCGACCTTCTGGGGAATGCGCTGCCGTAGGTCGTGTAAGGAGAAAAAGCCACTGCGACGAGACTTCTGCCGTCCCGGCGGTGCAGCACCGTTGACCGTACCGCTACGCTTCCCAGCTGACCGGGTCTACACTACCGGCCGGAGTGTGTCGCATGCGTCTGGTCACTTATTCCTGGTTGGCGGTCGTCCTGGCCATCGCCTGCGCGGCGATCGGCTGGCTCGGGCTCGCCGGCTGGATGGCCGCGGCGGTGCTGCTGGCCAGCGTGGCCATGCACGTGGCCGGCAACGCCATCGGCACACGGCTCAGCGAGGCGACCGACCGCGATCTGGCCAGGCCCCGCGGACTGTCGCCCGACGCCCACGCAGCGCTGCCGCACCTGCCCTCGCCATCCCCCTCTTCCCTCCAGCGTCGTTCCAGTCTGGGCCGCCTGGTACCGATCTCAGCCGGGATCGGCGCGGTCTGCGGCGGCACGGCCGGCACGCTCGCGCTGATGTGGCTCACCGCCAGTTCGCCGGCAGGAGCCCTGCTGGGCGGTGGCTCGTCGGCCGTGGTGGGTGGCCTGCTGGGATTCCTGGGAGCGAGCTTCGTGGAAATCGTGAGGACGAGCCTCAGGGAGTCGCTCGCCGCGGAACGTTCGTCGGCCCCGCCAGCAGACGGCATGGCGGCCCCCTCGCACCGGCGAACGTAAGCCCATTCCTGCGGCTGCGCATCAGGATGGAACCGCGTCCCGCGGCGTGGTACAACTCGGCGAGCCGCCGCACGCGCGACGTATTCCCGATCACCCCGACTCCGGAGTTTTCTGATGACCAAGCCGCATCGCACCCTCAAAAAAGCCAACCATGGCTCACGGCCCGCCAATAGCAAGGCCCGTAAGGCCAAGCGGAAGCACATTCGTACCTGAGCCGGATCGGAGGGCGAACGCAGTGGCCCCGCGCGACTACATCATCCATCCCAGCGAATACGACCTCGATCACGTCATCGCCGACATCCATGAGATCCGTCGCTGGAATATGCAGCGGTTCGAGATGGAGCAGTTGACGGCGATCGTGCACGAGGATCAGTCCCGTGGTCTGTGCGTGGGCTACAAGGACATCACCCGCGACGAGTTCTGGGTGCGTGGCCATTTCCCCGTGATGCCGCTGATGCCGGGCGTCATGATGTGCGAGGCTGCCGCTCAACTCTCCAGCTACTACACCCATCGCTACAACCTGCTCGATGCCAAAGTGATCGGCTTCGGCGGTCTGGAGGAGGTGCGATTCCGCGAACCGGTGGTGCCCGGCGACCGGCTGGTGATCGCGGTGGAGCGGGTTCGGGTCCGGCCTCGGGCGATGATCGTCTGCCGCTTCCAAGGACTTGTCCGTGATCGAATCGTCGTGGATGGCATGATCAAGGGCGTGCCCCTGCCGGTCGATGCACTCGCCAGCATTGCGGGCACCCCGGCCGAATGACACTGGCCATGACTCCTTCCATGACTCTTGGTCCCCCGGCCATCGCACGCTCCCATGCCCCGCCGCCCACCCCGCAAGCCTGATCCGTCGCTCGACCTATCCGGTCACCTGCTCGAACTGGCGGCACTGCCCGCGCCGCTCGATCCCCAGAGCCTGTTTCCGAGGCAAGCGCCCATCGAGATGGAGGTGGGCAGCGGCAAGGGGCTGTTTCTCTCCACGGCCGCGGCCGCACGGCCAGACCTGAATTTCCTGGGCGCGGAAATCAGCGGCGGCTATGCGCGGCTCTGCGGCGGCAAACTCGCCGCCCAGCGGGCCGCCAATGCCCGGATCATCCACGGTGATGCCACCTACCTTGCCAGCAGTCTGCTGCCCGACGCCTGCCTGGCTGCCATCCACGTCTATTTCCCCGACCCATGGTGGAAAGCCCGCCATCGCAAGCGGCGAGTGCTCTCCGACGCCTTTCTCATCCATGCCGGCCGCGTGCTCATGCCCGGTGCCCAACTGCATATCTGGACCGACGTGGAGGAGTATTTCCACGAGGCCATGGCGGCAGCCCAGGGCACGGGACTCTTCGCCGCGGCCCGCGACGTGGAGGCCCGCCCTGCCGAACACGACCTCGACTACCGCACGCACTTCGAACGCCGCACGCGGCTGGCCGGCGCCCCGGTCTGGCGGGCCCTGCTGGAGCGGTCCACCGCGCCGGCCACGTGCAGCCGCACGGCCGTTCCACTCCCTGGCTGAGCCGTTCCACTACTTGGCTGAGGCAGACTCGTAGGTGCGGCCTGAGCCACCACCGCGGTCCGAGTCATCCCGGCCCGTATGCGTCAGGGCGATCTTGTAGAGCCGCTCTCCGGCGGGTGTGGGATAGTTGCCCGTCAGGCAGGCCTGGCAGAGTTGCGACGGCTCAAATCCGATCGATCGCGCCACCGACTCCAACGGCAGATACCGCAGCGAGTCGGCCCCGAGCCGTGCGGCCATCTCCGCCTGAGCCTCTTCGGTGAGCACGCCCCCGCGGAGAAACTGCGGAGCGAAGAGTTCGTCGATCGTCGACATGTCGATGCCGTAGAAGCAGGGTGCGACGATCGGCGGACAGGCGATCCGCACATGGATCTCCCGAGCGAGTCCCAGCGACCGCATCCGGCCCAGCAGCACCTTCATCGTCGTGCTCCGCACGATCGAATCCTCGACGAGGATCACCCGCTTGCCCTCAAGCACCTCGCGGAGCGGCGTGTATTTCGATTCGGCTTTCTGCCGACGGCTCGAGGCGCCGTCGATGAACGTGCGGCCCGTGTAACGGTTGCGGATCAGCCCTTCCACCGACGGGATCGAGAGCCGGTAGGCCATGGCGTCGGCGGCCGCCTTGCTCGTGTCGGGAACGGGCACGACGACGGTGTCGGCGTCGATGGAGATCGTCTCCAGACGGGCGAGCTCTTCGCCGAGCTGCTTCCGCGACAGATACACGCTGCGATCGTCCATCGTGCTCGCGACGTTGGCGAAGTAGACCCATTCGAAGAAGCAGTGGGCCTGCTTCGGGCTCTCGGCGAACCGTTCAACACGCACGCTCTCGCCATCGACGATGAGCGCCATGCCCGGCTCGAGCGACCGGATCGACTCGGTCGGAAAGCCGATGTTGAGCAGGGCGACGCTCTCGCTGGCGGCGGCAACGAGGGGGCCGAGCTGGGCATATTCCATCGGCCGGATGCCAAGCGGATCGCGGGCCACGATCATCCGGCCGCAGGCGTCGAGCATGGCGATGTTCCAGGCGCCGTCGAATCGCTTCGAGATCGTCGCGAGCAGTTCGATGGGGTCCGGATCGGCGGCGCCCGACAGCTCGTTGCCGATGGCGTGCATGATCACTTCGGTGTCGTTGTCGCGGGCCAGATGATTTTCATCGTTGGCGAGGATCTCAGCCCGCAGCTCCATGTAATTCGCCAGTTGCCCGTTGAACCCGAAGGAAAACCATTTCCGCTTCTGGATATGCGGCCGCTCGAGCGGCTGGGCATAGCCGCGGTCCTCGGCGCCGCAGGTGGCATAACGGACGTGGCCGATGGCGGCCCGACCGGTGTGCTGCGCCATCAGAGCCTCGTACTTGCCGCGGTGGCTGAGGCGAAACACCTCGCTGACGCTGCCCACATCCTTGATCGTGGCGAGCAGCTGGCTGCGGTCAGGATTCCAGACGGTCATGCCGGCAGAGAGCTGGCCGCGGTTTTGGATGTCGAGGAGCATCCGCGGCACGAGACGCGACACCTCCTCCGGCCCTTGGGCCGGGCAGAGGTGGCTGGGATCGGCGCCATCGCGGCATGGCAGGTGGTAGATGGCTACCAACCCGCACTCGTGATGCAGTTCGCTCAATCGCACGCCCCGGAAGGTGTTTCAAAGGTGCCCGGCGGTGGGCTGGCCGTAGTCCTAGTCCCTGTCCTGGCCCGGCGTGCCTGCACTATCCGCCCTCGGGGCCGCACGCCTCAACCAGCGGCTCGCACGTGCGGCGATTTGCGGCATGCAGCAGTTTTCACAGGCGTCACGGCCGTGGCGGGCCGCCTCTGTGGCCTCCCCTCCCCCGCCAACGGTACGATGCGTGCCCAGGGAAACATCCGATTTGCTCCCCTCACCATCGGCCCATGACTGACCAGCTCCGTACGGACCTCGCCGCCTCCGCCTCCCTGATCGTCGTCAAGGTCGGCACCCGCGTGCTCACCGGCCCCGATGGACTGTTGGATGATGCGCGGATCGAGGCGCTCGGCCGCCAGTTCGACTCCATCCTGACCCAAGGGCGGCGGGTCGTGCTCGTCAGTTCCGGCGCCGTTGGGGCCGGCATGGGGCGGATGGGCCTGACCAAGCGGCCCCAGGAACTGGCCCACCTGCAGGCCGTGGCGGCGATCGGCCAGAGCTGTCTGATCGAGGCCTACGAGCGGGTGCTCCGCGCCCAGGGCCGGCACGCCGCGCAGGTGCTGCTGGTGGCCGATGACCTCAAGGATCGGGCCCGCTACCTCAACATCCGCAACACGCTCCGCGCGCTGCTCGACTACGGAGCGATCCCGATCATCAACGAGAACGACACGGTCAGCGTGGAGGAACTGCGGACATCCTTCGGCGACAACGACCGCCTGGCAGCGCTCGTGGCCACGCTGCTGGGCGCGCCCCTGCTCGTGCTCCTCTCCGACGTCGAGGGGCTGTTCGACCGTCATCCGTCCGACCCCGCCGCGACGAGGCTGCTCACCGTACCGCGGATCGACGCGGCCGTGGCCGCTTTGGCCAGCGACCGGTTGGGCGGGCTGTCCAAGGGGGGCATGGCCAGCAAGATCGCGGCGGCGGGGATCGTCACCGAGGCCGGGGGCCATTGCATCATCGCCTCCGGTAGAGACGACCACGTGCTCGAACGCATCTGCCGCGGTGAGACGGCGGGCACGCTCTTCGTGGGCCGTGAAACGACGATGCCTGCCTGGAAGCGGTGGCTGGGCTGGTCGGCTGATGCCCGCGGCAAGGTGTTCGTCGATACGGGGGCCCGGGAGGCCGTCGTTGCCCGGGGACGCAGCCTGCTCGCAGCCGGCGTCCCTACGATCGAGGGCTCGTTCACGACGGGCGACGTCGGCTCGCTGGCCACAGCGGACGGCGGAGTGTTCGCCCGCGGGCTCGTGCACTATTCCCTCGAAGAACTACGACAGATTGCTGGCATCAAGACCGAACAGATCGCCACCGTGCTGGGATATTGCCCGTATGAGGAAGTGGTGCACCGTGACAATCTTGCCGTGATCAGCCGGGATGGCCCGATAAACACGGAGAGCCGGATCAGCCGCGACGAGACGGCCCCTGACAACGCCGCTGCCATCCCAAAGTGATACGCCGCCCCGATCGGATCCACGCATGCTGCCGGAAATCCTCCTTGTCCTCGCCCTGATCCTCGCCAACGGCTTCTTCTCGGGGGCAGAGATGGCGATCGTCGCCAGCCGCCGCGGACGCCTCCGCCAACTGGCCGACGCGGGCGACCAGGCAGCACAGACGGCGCTCCAGCTGGCTTCGAGCCCTGACCAGTTTCTTCCCACCGTTCAGATCGGGATCACGCTCGTGGGCACGCTGGCAGCAGCCTACGGCGGTGACAGTCTGGTGAGCGACCTCGCCGAATGGATCACGGTCAACGCCCCGCCGGCGGTGGGTGCCATGGCCAGACCGATCGCCCTGACGGTATTCGTGGTGCTGCTGTCGTTCGTCACGCTCCTGTTCGGCGAACTGGTGCCCAAGCGACTGGCGCTGCGCCGCGCCGAGGACTTCGCCCGTCTGGTCGCCCCGGCCATGAAGATCTTCTCGCAGGTCACTCGGCCACTCGTGTGGCTGATGGGCGCCTCCACGTCGGCGGTGCTGGTCATGCTGGGCGCCCACAAGCAGGATGGGCCAACCGTGTCGGTGGATGACATCGAACACCTTCTCGAGGCGGGCCGCGCGGAGGGCGTTCTCGAGGCCGTGGAGCAGGCGGTGGCGACCGAGGCGCTCCGCCTCGGCGAACGGGCGGTCCGCGACATCATGCGGCCGCGGATCGACCTCGACGCGCTCGACATCGAAACGCCTCCCGGCGAGGTGCTCGGGGCGATCGCCATGGCCGGCTATTCGCGGCTGCCCGTCTACGAGGGGTCGCTCGACCACATCCTCGGCTACGTGTCACTCAAGGACGTGCTCCGGCACAACTGGATGGGGTGGCCGATCGAGCTCCGCAGGATCATGCACCGCGCCCTGTTCGTGCCGGAGACGATGCCGCTCGACCGATTGCTCGAACTCTTCCAGAAGGAAAAAAACCAGCTCGCCATCGTGCTCGACGAATACGGCGGCACCGAGGGGCTTGTGACGCTCGAGGACGTGTTGGAGGAGTTGGTGGGCGAGATCCACGACGAGCATCGCCGCGAGACCGCCGAGTTCGTGCAGCGGGAGGATGGCTCATGGCTCGTCGACGGCGGGGCGAGCGTCGAGGATCTTGCGGACAGGCTTGGCATCAAGCTCGATGCTGTTCCCCGGGACTATTCGACTGTCTCGGGTATCGTGCTCGCCGAACTCGAGCGGATTCCCGCGACAGGCGACACACTGCGCTGGCACGGGCTCGCGATCGAAGTGGTCGACATGGACGGTCGCCGCATCGACAAGCTGCTGATTCGCAGTGCCTAGACCGCCGATGGTGGCGGACCGCCTACTGCGCCGGCTTGGGGTTCAGGATGTCCTGCAGCGGGAATGACTTAGGAAACGGTTCGTCGAGTTGTTCAAGCAGCTTCCGATACCGATCCACCACGTCGTTGATGTCGTCCAAGGCGATCTGGTCGGCGCGGAGCACAGGCGATGCGTCAAGCACCTCCCGCCAGGCCGCAAAGGCCTCCTCATAGGCCTGCTTCGCGGGTTGCAGCTTCGCGTTTTCAAAATCCTTCTCGGCCCGCCAGGTGGCTTCGCGGGCCTTGATCGCTGGCTCCGTCACCTCTGCCTCGCAGGTTGCACGCCAGACGTCGAAGTTTACGATTTCCCGATAGCGGTCGATGATGTCGGCCGTTTCCTTCGCCTCCGTATACTGCCGGAGGAGTTCCTTCGCCCGCGGGCGAACATCGGCTGGCGCCTCGGCGACTACCTGCGGCCAATCCATCCGCATGATCTGGGTCGCCGCCTGGGCGTCGGCGTGCTGCGCGTCGGTCCGCTCCAGCGGCGGCACGTCAAACGCCGCCTTCTGGTCGGCCGTCAGCGAGGCCCGCTTCGAATCCTCCATCGCCGTGAAGCGGCCGGGCAGCAATTGCTCGAGTTCGCCCGCCACGCGGTCAGCCCGGGCGAGTTCAGCCTCGCGCATACCCAGCCGGACCGGCACCTCCCAGGTGGTGGGGATTTCCCGGACCGAGAACCGTCGCATCTCGTCACCCGCCAACTTCCAGCCATCACGGGCGGAAACGCCGAACGTTCCATCTTCCTCCAATGACTTGGCATAGTTAATCGCCGTCATCATCGGCTCGCTGTGATAGATGAGGGCGGTGGTCTTGAGGGGCGATCCCGAGTCTGCAAGCTGCTGACCGGCAAGATACTTCTCGCGGGCGACCAGCCAGTTGTCGCGTTCGGGCAGGGTGCGGCCCGGCCGGTCACGCTCGTGGAAGTCGTCGTCCGCCTTGAACAGCCGACGATACTGCTTCTTCTCGTCGGCCTTGCCGATCTTCTGGCCGATGAACCAGCCCATGCGGCCAAACAGGCGGGGCTCCCGCAGGTTGTACGAAATGCCCTGCCGGAGAAACTCGATGCCCTTCATCACCCAGGCATAGCGGTCGTGGTAGTCGTCGAATTCAACCGAAATATTGTAGGAGAGGTTGTGCGCCTGGAAGTCCCAGACCGAATAGAAGTTGGGCTGCAGTTTGGTCATCTGCTCGAGCACGGCCGAGAGATTCGTCCAGTCCTCGACTTTTTTGTAGTGGTTGGCCCGATCCCAGAGGAGTGTCACAGCGACATTCTTGAGACCCAGCGTTGCCAGTCGCATCGCCTCGCTGGTTGGATCCACCTCGCCGAGATTGGCCTGCGACAGTCCGAACTGCTCACGGAGTTTGGCGAGCTTCCCCCCCTTGCTCGCCGAGTCGGCCGGCTGGCTCAGGGCGGAGAGCGGCACCAGAAGCACGGCGATTCCCACGAGTGCCAGGAGCGTGCCCGGCCGCAGGCCAAGCCATGAGGCCGCCGGCTTGCGCCGGCCACCCGCGCTGGAATGGCCGGCCGGACCGCGGGAGGATTCGTGCGCAGACGGAGTCGGGGTCATGATGCCACCTCGCGAGCCCTGAGACAGAAGGCGCCGGCGATGAAGAATGCCAGCAGATAACCGAGTGTTTCCATGCCGTGTTCGGCCACCAGATCGAAGGGAATATCGAAGCCTCCCGCCACGAAGTCACTCGTGCCGAGCGAACCGAGCGACGGGAAGATTCCCGCCAGCAGCCGCATGGGTGCCAGGAGGAACGTGTCAAACGTCTTCATGATCTGTACGGCCGACGACGGAGCGAGTTCGACCGTGATGCTTTCTTGCGTCACGATCCGGTAGAGGGATTCGATCGGCCCACCGCCGGGAACGATCGAAGAGTCGCCTGTCACCTGGCTCTCGAAGAGCCGCTGGATGAACTCCCGGAACTGGCCGACCATCACCACGGCCAGCGTGGCGAACAGGGCCAGCGGGCCTCCCAAGAACGTGCTGAACATCACCCCCATCGCCGTGACCAGCAGCATCGAGAACAGGATTCCCAGGCAACTCTTGGCATAGTTGAGGGCAAACGACCCGTCGCCTGCCCGCAGGTAGAAGTCGGCCTGCGCAACGCCGTAATACTGAGCCGGCTCAAGGCACTGCAGAAGCACCTCGACCCGGCCATCGGCCACGATGTCCTGGAACAGATCGACCTGGCGGGTGCCGCCGTCGGTCGACGTGGAGGCCAGCTTCCGCGGAATGAGCAGCGAGTCGATCGTGAATTCCCGAGCGGTAAAGTAGAACGGATCGCTCTGCAGGCCGCTGGCTGGATTGCGAACCCGGACGCTTCCCTTGATCCCCTTCTCGATCGAGCCCTTGTAGGTGCGGAACACCCGCACGATCATCTCGAGCGGCAGACCATTGGAATACTCCCGCTCCGAGATCCCCTCGAACTTCCAGATCGCGGCGGCAAGGCTGCCGCCCTCGATGTACTGCCGGTAGGTCCACTCAGAGCCGACGCTGATGCCCTTCGTGCTGGGCCGGCCTTCTCGATCGAGAAACCGCAGCGAGCCGCGGAGCGGGCGACGGGCCTCGAGGAGTCCCTCGGCGGCCCCGATGGTGTAGCCGCCTCCGGACCGCCGCACGGCATGCCGATGCCCCTGCACGTTGTCGGTCCAGCCATTGCCTGCAGCGTCAAGTTCGATGCGGTGGCGATGGCCGCGGTCAAGGCTCGACCGACCTTCGAAGCCGGTGACGGTTCCAGCCACGTCTTTGAGTTCGATCGTGTCCTCGACGGCGACCGTGTGGCCATGGCTCACGCTCCGCACGACAAACCCCCAGCCGATCAGCCCCATGATCGCCAGCAATACCGTTCCAACGATCGAGAAGCCGAGAATGCGGCCGAGCACGATCTCACCGGTGCGGACGGGCTTGGTGGTGACCGTCTGGATGGCCTTGGCCTTGATGTCGGCCGGCAGGCTGAAGACGGAAAGCACGAGCGTCACCATGCAGACCAGCAGATTGGTGGCCCCGAGGATGAAGCCGAGATAGAGCTTGCCCGGATTGACACTCTTGGGATCGAGAAACCATCCCGCGAACAACACGATGAGCAGAAACAGGGCAAGGGCGACGAGCACGTTGCGACGCAGCGACTCCTGGATCGCAAGCCGCGCCAGCGCCCAGATCCGCCGGGGCGACATGCCCGCCAGGTCGGCAAGGCCCGTCAGCACGCCCCGGTAGACGCGGTCACCGGCCGCCAGCGGACCGTACAGCACAGATTGCGTCAGCCATGCCAGCGCGGCCGCGAAGACGGCCACCAGACTGCCGGCGAACACGTACCACAACAGTGCCGGGCCGATCCACGTGGCGAACTTCGGGATTTCCTCTTCCAAAACCATGGCTGTGGCTCAACCCTTCTGTTGCTGGGCGCCGTCGGCAGAGGCCTGCCTGGCGCGGCGGCCCGGACGGGCCTGCGTGTCGCGAACCACATCGAGGAACAGGTCCTCCAGCGTTGTCCGCGGATTGCCAATTTCGACGTCCGAACGGCCGTGCTTCGCAAGCACCGCACGGATTTCCTCCCGGGCCTCGGCAGACAGGCCCTGGGCACGGATCTGCGTGACGTCGGTCACCCGCAGCAGGTCTTCGACGCGGCCAAGTTCCTTCAGTTCGCCCTGGTGCAGCACTGCGATCCGATCGCAGACGTCCTCCACGTCGGCCAGCAGATGGGAGCAGAGGATCACCGTCTTGCCCCGCTGCTTGAGGTCGATGATGAGGTCCTTCATCTCGCGGGTGCCGATTGGATCGAGGCCGCTGGTGGGCTCGTCGAGCACGACCAGTTCGGGATCGTTGATGAGCGCCTGTGCCACGCCGATGCGCCGGGTCATGCCCTTGGAATACTCACGCAACTGTCGCTTCTTGTCGCGTTCAAGCCCCACCATCTTGATGAGTTTGTCGGCGCGCTGCTTCCGTTCCTCCGGTGGCATGTCGAAGAGCCGTCCGTAGAAGTCGAGCGTCTCCTCAGCATCGAGAAACTTGTAGAGGTACGACTCCTCGGGAAGATAGCCGATGCGTTCATTCTTCGACACGTCGGTGGCGTCGCGACCGAAGACGAGCGCCTCGCCCGAACTCGGGAAGACGAGGCCGAGCAACAGTTTGATGGTCGTTGTTTTGCCCGAGCCGTTGGGACCCAACAGACCGAAGATCTCGCCCCGCCGAATCTCGAGATCGAGCGGCTTGAGGGCCACCTTTTTGCTGCGGCCCCAGAAGTCGCGATAGGTCTTGGAGAGATTCCTCGCCTCGACGATGACGTCGCTCTCGCCGCGATGTGCCGGCGTGGCACCAGGTGCTGTGACTGCATGCATGACTTGAACGTGCTCCTTGATCCGACACGGTGGTGGCATGTTTGCCAGACCCCGCACCAACCCATTCGTACCGGCCTACCGTTTTACAGACTCTCGAAAAACAGTGTAGGGGGCGACGCAAACACCGCTGTCTGCGTACGTTCCGCACGCCGATCGGTTCATCGACAGACGGGCCGGAGCGTGCTCGGCACGCCCCCCGGTTGACACCCCGCGAGCCCTGCATACAATCACGCAAGAATGCTTTTGAGACTGAGTCTCAGTGTCGCCTTGATCGATCGATTCCCCCTTGTGAGCTTTTTCTCCCATGAAATCGCACTCCATCAGCACACACCGCTTCGCCAAACCCCTCCAAGGAGCGGCGATTCGGAGCGGATTTACTCTCGTCGAGCTTCTGGTGGTGATTGCCATCATCGGCACGCTCGTCGGTCTCCTCCTGCCCGCCGTCCAGGCCGCCCGCGAGGCCGCCCGAAGGTCGTCGTGCCAGAACAATCTCCGGCAACTCGGCCTCGCGATCCATGCCTTCGAGAATGCCAACTCGTACTTTCCGCCATCGTCCTGGGCCGTCTCGACGTCCTCAGACCCTTGGTCTGGCCAGGCACGGATACTTCCTTATATCGAAGGCGACTCGCTGTTCAAACGGATCGATTTCAACAAGCCCTACTCGGATCCAATAAACAAGAACCTCTTCCCGCCGAACGGCGTGGCGGCATTAAAGGTCGACGTGCTCCTCTGTGCGAGCGAGGTGAACAGCCGCGCGCGACTCGATTCACTGGGCGTTCCGTCGCACTTTCCCACATCCTACGGCCTGTGCACCGGCATCTATAAAGTGTACGACCCCGCGACCAAAACAGACGGTGGCGCCGCCTTCGCACCTTTCTCAAAACTCTGTGCCCGAGCCTTTACGGACGGCCTGAGCAAGACGCTGGCGCTTTCGGAGATCAAGGCGTTCAACCCTCGATCCCAGGAAATCGCGGGCCTGAACGACTCGCTGCCAGCTTCGACCGCGGCGGCAGCCGCTCTCGTGACTTCCGGAAGTTTTTCGGCCAACGGTGGCCATACCGAATGGGTCTGCGGCCGCACGTTGCAGACTGGCTTCACGACCACGTTCCCGCCAAACTCGGCCGTCTTCTATGCCCATTCCGACGGTGTCTCGTATGACGTCGATATTTGCGGTAGTCGCGAGGGGCTGAGCACATCGACGGCTACGTATGCCGCCGTCACCTCCCGCAGCTATCACGCCGGCGTCGTGTCCTCGGCCTTGATGGATGGCAGTGTTCGGACCATCGCCAACAGCATCGACGGTAGTCTGTGGAAGGCACTCTCAACCCGGGCCGGCGGCGAAACCGTGACGGGCGACTACTGAGCCAGCGAGTTCTTCGCGGATGCTTCACTCTGGCCGGAGGGCTGCCGACGCCGGGCCTCCTCCGTCGCCACGGCGACGAGGCGATGGGCCATGACGAGTTCGGCCTGAGAAAAATATTGCTCGTCGGGGATGCCGCCGGCGTGGTCGATCTTCTCCGCCGCCAGTTTTTCCCACGTCAGTCCGTTGGCGATGTGCCAGGCCGCTGCTTGGGCAACTTTCTGGGAGAGCTCGCCGCGGCCCAGACTCTCGAGAACGAAGGCGAGCTTCGGGTCGCTGGAAAATGTCTCGGCTTTGGTGAGCTTGTAGGGCATGCGACTCGACGGCTCGTGTTTCCCATATTCGACGCAGACCGTCGGCACCCGGAACGTGCGAGACCGTTCGGGCGGAATGGAAAAGGCGCCACCGCCACCGCCACCGCCCATGCCCATGCCGCCGCCGCCCATGCCGTTCATGCCCTGACCACCCAATCCGCCCGCACCACCGGCGGTCGTCTGGGGGCCGCCGCCGATACCACCAGCGGCAAAGCCGCCTTGGTTACCGCCGCCGCCCATTCCACCCATGCCGCCCATCTGGGCCAAGACGGGAATGCCGGCGAAGGCGTCCGGCAGCCGGAGCGTCAGCGGTTGCCGCGTGCGATTGGTCACGATGATCTGCGCCGATTTCGCGTTGTTGGGGATGTACCTGAGGCTGACGAGTTGCTGTGCCTCCGCCTCAAAAAGATCGGGCAGGCCCGAAGCCGACGCCGACGTGGCACTGGCCGACTCGGCCGCGACGGCAGCCTGGCTGCTCGCCGACACAATCAGGGCACCGACAAAGAACCCGCCGAACAGGATGCTGGCGACGCGCGACATGACTGCCTCATTGCACCGAAGGGAGGAGGGGCGAGGGACTCAGCGGTCGGGCATGCCGGCTCCACCGGGCAAAGCCGACAGGCGATCCACTGTTCCAGTATGCCCTCCGGTTTCGGGCGGGAGAAATCGGCGGGCAAGGACTGCCGCTGCCGCTGCGGACAGGGCGGGACGGTCGTGCCGATTGTACGGAAAAATCAGCGCTTCGAGAACTGCGTGCCGCGACGTGCACCACGGAGGCCGTACTTCTTCCGCTCCTTCATACGCCCGTCGCGGGTGAGCATCCCGCTGTGCCGCAGCTGTTCATCCAGTTCGGCATCAAACACCTTGAGAGCCCGGGCAATCCCGAGCCGGCACGCGCCTGCCTGACCAGTCAGGCCACCGCCATCAACCTTGATAACGACGTTCACGGTAGACGCTTTGCCCATCTGCTCGAGGGCACCGGACACGAGCACGCGGTCTTTGATCGCCGGGAAATAGGCTTCGATGGCCCGACCATTCACCGTGATGGCACCCGATCCGGCACGCAGCCGCACGCGTGCCACGGCTGTTTTTCGCCGGCCGGTGGCAATCACTTGGTTGTCAGATCCGCTCTTCTTGCTCGTTTCGACGGCCATCATGTTCCTCGGTTCAGTGCCTGCACTCGTTTGGTTGGACGTGTCTGTTTTGGATGTGGTTGCCGAAGGCCTCGAGATCAGGCGACCCCGATTTCCCGGCTGCCAAGCTTCATCACCTGTGGGTTTTGGGCCTGATGGGGATGCTCGGAACCGGCATACACCTTCAGTTTGTCGAGCATGACCCGGCCCAGGCGGCTTTTTGGCAGCATGCGGCGGACAGCCTCTTCAATGATCAGCTCCGGCCGCCGATCGCGACGGTGCTCAGCGGTTTCGGACTTCAGCCCCTGATAGCCGGTGTACCAGCGGTAGAGCTTCTGCTGCCACTTCTTCCCAGTGAAACGCACCTTTTCGGCGTTGATGATCACGACGAAGTCGCCGGTATCAACGTGAGGCGTATAGGTGGGACGGTGCTTGCCCATTAGCACTGTGGCGATATCGCTGGCCAGGCGGCCCACCACCTTGTCGTTGGCATCGACCAACCACCACCGCTGCTCTACCTCACCCACCTTGGCCATGAACGTCTTCATCTGATGATTCCGTCTGTATCCGCTGCCCAGGGACGAATCCTGTCGGGGCGCCGGGCTTTTTCGTATGTGTTGGAACGGCGAAAAGTGCCGTGTTTCAGAGCCCCGAATGCTATCAGCCGGGGAATGGGCCAGCAAGGGGGGGCTGAATCGTGTTGTCAGACTCCGGATTTCCCTCCACACTGCAGCGGTTCGGCCGAAAAAGAGGATCTGGCCACCCCCTACCCGGCGTGAGGCCACCGCGTGGAATTCAAGATCGACGTCGATGTATTCGCCGGGCCGATGGACCTGCTGCTCTACCTCGTGAAACGTCACGAGGTCGACATCACGCAGGTGCCGCTCGCGAAGATCGCCGAGGAGTTCGTCGCCTACCTCGACGTGCTCGAGGACATTGCCATCGACCAGGTGGGCGAGTTCGTCGACCTCGCGAGCCTGCTCCTGGAGATCAAGGCCCGAGAACTGGTGCCGCGGCCCGAAGAAACGCAGGATCCGGTCGAGCCGATCCGCGAGGAGCTCGTCAGCCGGCTGCTCGAATACAAGCAATACCGCGACGCGGCCGTGCTGCTCGAAGACCGCGCCCGGGAGTGGGAACTCCGGTTTCCCCGCGTCGCCACCGATGAGACCGGTCCGCGTGGCGGTCCGGCGGCCGAAGTCACGATCGGCGACGTGCATGTCTGGGACCTCGTCGGAGCGTTGGCGAGGGTGATGCGGAAGCGGGAGAAGCGCCGTCCCCGGCAGATCGTCCAGGACGACACCCCGATCGAGGTGCACATCGACCGTGTTGAAACGCTGGTGGCAGAGAAAGGGAGGGTCTCTTTCTCGGAACTCTTCGACGCCGACATGCCGCGGACGCGAATCATGGGTATCTTTCTGGCGGTGCTGGAACTGGTGCGCCGCGGCAGACTCCGCACGCGGCAGGATCGGATCTTCGACGAGATCTGGCTCGAACCGGCCCCTCCCTCGGTTGTTTCACCCACCACCACGGCGGCGGCCGGGCCCGCCCTGTCCGACCTGCCCAGAGAGACCGCATGATCGAAAACGCACCGGTTCGCAGCTTCGTCCACAAGGGGCTCACCGTGGAGGGCTATTCCCGCGCGGCTGTTCAGAGCTACTGGCGGATTCCTGAACTGAAGCTGGGCTTCGATCTGGGTGGGCAACCGTGGAGCTTCATGGCCACGAGCACGTGGTTCATCACCCATACCCACCTCGACCACATCGCGGCGTTGCCTGTCTATGTCGCCCGGCGACGGATGATGAAGATGGAGCCCCCCACCATCTACCTGCCCGAGTCGGCGATCGAGCCGATCGAGAAGCTGCTCAAGGCAGTCTCCCGCCTCGACCGCGGCCGGCTGCCCTGCACGCTCATTCCCGCACGGCCCGGTGACGAGATCGAACTCTCGCGTGAGCATGTCGTCACCGTCTCGGGCACCACCCACACCCTGCCGAGCGTGGGCTACGTCGTCTGGGAGCGCCGCCGGAAGCTCAAGCACGAATACCACGGACTCCCCGGCGAGAAGATCCGCGACCTGCGGCTCTCCGGCGTCGACGTGACCCACGAGGTGCGGACGCCGCTGGTGGCCTACCTCGGCGACAGTTCGCCCGAGGGGCTCGACCGCTGTCCGGCCATGTATGAGGCGATGATCCTGATCACGGAGCTGACCTTCGTCGCCCACAGCCACCGCAAGGAAAAGATCCACAAGTTCGGACACATGCACCTCGACGATCTCCTCGCCCGGAGAGACCGCTTCCACAATGAAGTGGTCATCGCCACCCACTTCTCCACCCGCTACACCGACGACCGCATCCGCCGGATTCTCGGCAAGAAGCTCCCCGATATGCTCGACGGCCGGCTGCAGATCTGGCTGTGAAGACCGAGACGACCGACACCCTGAACGCCGCGGGAACTCCCCCCCTGCCACGTGCGGCCTACGTGCACGTGCCGTTCTGCCGCCACCGCTGTGGCTACTGCGACTTCTCGCTCGTCGCGGGCCGTGACGACCTCGTCGCGGACTACCTCGCGGCCATCGAGCGGGAGCTGACGCGGCTGGACGCAGTGCCAGATCGAGGTCGGGGCAATGCGTGCCTGGAGTTGGCCTCGCTCTACCTCGGCGGCGGCACGCCATCGCACCTTGGGCCGGACGGACTCAAGCGGCTCTTCGACATCCTCCACACGCGACTGGTGCCCCTGCCGGAGGCCGAGATCACGATCGAGGCCAATCCGCAAGATGTGACGGAACCGCTGGCCGCAGCCGCCGCGGCCTGCGGCACGACTCGCGTGAGCCTCGGTGCGCAGTCGCTCGATGCGACGACGCTCAAGTCGCTCGACCGCGACCACGCGCCCGACGACGTGCGGCGGGCGGTCGACATCCTGCTCAACCGCGGATTCACGGTGAGTGTCGACCTGATGACGGCGGCGCCGGGCCAGACGCTCGCCGACGTGGAACGGGATCTCGATGCGATTCTCGCACTCAGCTCGCAGCATCTGTCGGTCTATTGTCTGACGTGGGAGAAAGGCACGCAGTTCGCGTCGCTGAGGAGCCGAGGCACGCTCAAGCCCGCCGATGAATCGCTCGAGCGGGCCATGCTCGAACTCTCGATCGACCGGCTCGAGGCGGCGGGCTTCGAGCACTATGAAGTCTCCAACTTCGCCCGGCCGGGCGGCCGCTGCCGCCACAACGAAACCTACTGGGATTGCCGGCCATGGGAGGCGTTTGGGCCGGGCGCCGCCCGATTCGACGGCCGGGTGCGGACCACCAATCACCGCAGCACGACGACGTGGATGCGGCGCGTGCTCGCCGGCGAAGACTTCGCAGGCGATCGCGACGCCATGACGCCACTGGAGGCCGCGCAGGAGCGGGTCGTGCTCGGCCTCCGCCGTCGCGACGGCCTTCGCCGCGCAGACTTTCTGGCAGCCAGCGGCTTCGACCTCGACCTCGTTGCCGGCGGGCCCATTCGCCTGTGGATCGACCACGGCCTCGCCACCGACGACGGCGAGCACGTGCGGCTCACGCGAGAAGGCCTGCTCGTCTCGGATGCGCTCTGGGCGGAAGTGTTGTGATCCGCATCCGGCTCACACGTGCTGGTGATTTCAAAAAGCCCCGGACGGAAGTCCGGGGACGTTGCTTCACGCGAAACACGACATCGTGTCGTTTTCGCTTGGCGGGCCTCCGCCCGCTGGTGCTGACCCG
>JAPLNQ010000123.1 GCA_026401075.1 Planctomycetia bacterium | reverse complement strand
CGGGCCTTGAGTTCCACCAGCGCCGTCACCTGCTTGCCCGACTCCGCTGCCGTGATCAGCGCCCGCGAAATGGGAGAATCACCGCTTGTGCGGTAGAGCGTCTGCTTGATGGCCAGCACGCGGGGATCGTTGGCGGCACTCGTCACGAATTCCACGACCGGGTCGAACGATTCGTAGGGATGATGCAACAGGATGTCGCCGGCCGCGATGGCGGAGAAGATGTCGCCACGCCGTCGCTCGAGACCACGGGGCAACCGCGGGATGAAGGGCTTGTCGTGAAGCTTCTCGAAGCCGGGCAACTTGTAGAGATCCCAGAGGGCCGTCAGGTCGAGCGGGCCGTCGATCCGGTAGACCTCGCTGTAGCCGTCGCTGGTACCATCGTGCAGGTCCTCAGCGTCGATGATCATGTGGGCCAGCGCTTCGTCGGCCTTCGAGGCGATCTCGATCCGCACCGCCTGGCCCCGTTGGCGGGCCTTGAGGCGGTCCTCGATCAGTCGCAGCATGTCGTCCGACTCCTGCTCCAGCAGTTCCAGGTCGCTGTCCCGCGTGATGCGGAACGACGTCCAGGAGCGGACCTGAAATCCGCCGAACAGCTCCGGCAGACGTGCGGCCACCACATCTTCGAGCAGCACAAAGCTCGTGCGGCCAGGGGAGGTCGAGGGCACCACGACGATCCGCGGCAAGACCTGCGGCACCTGCACCACGGCAAACAAACGATTTGGGCCCAACCCCTCCACGTGTTCGAGCATCACGCCCAGATAGAGACCACGATTGTGATAACGGGGCGACGGGTGGGCCGGATCGACCGCCATCGGCGTGAGGATCGGCAGGATGCGGTCCTGAAAGAACCGGTCGACGTGCTCGCGCTGCTGTCCTTCGAGCGAGTCGTATCGCAGGAGCTGAAAACCTTCGGCCGCCATCGCCGGCCCGATGCTGTCCTTGAGGCAGCGATACTGCCTGGCGACGAGATCCTGCGTGCGCTTGGCCACCGCCTTGAGCTGCTCGATCGCGCTGAGACCATCGGGCGCATAATCCTGCGGGGCACTCTCGCCGAAGGCCTGCTCGCGGACGCCCGCCAGCCGGACCATGAAAAATTCGTCGAGGTTGGAACTGAAGATCGCCAGAAATTTGAGCCGCTCCATCAGCGGGTTCTCCGCGCTCTCCGCCTCCTCTAGCACGCGGCGATTGAACTCCAACCAGCTCAGCTCGCGGTTGAGAAAAGACTCCGGACCGATTTTCCCGTCCGCTTTCCCGTCCGCTGAATGTTCGCGCATCGCTGTCGACTCCCGCATGAATGCTGTTCTCCGCCGGTCTCCGCCGGTCTCCGCTGGCGCCGCCGCAGAGTGTACTCTTGAGCCGTCGCCCTCTATAGCCTCACCCCCCAACTGAACAGGATTCACACATTCACTCCGCCGGTCCGCTCCGCTCCGATGCCGGTCCCGATACCGGTGCCGCGTCATGGCAGCTCACCGCGGCCTTGTCGCGCCTCCCCGACTCGTGCCCGCCGCACGGGCGGGGCTGGTCAGCGGCCGCGGCCAGCATCCTCGAAGCCTCCGCGGCCAAGCCGGGCAATGTGCATCCGACCGCCGAGTTCCCTGACCTGACCCACGCAGAGCTGGTGGCCGCCGGCCTGGCGATCGCGCCGGCGATGGAACAGGCGGCGGAGGTGCCACTGGGCCGCACGATCCTCGTGGCCGTGACAGCAGCGCGGGCAGTCACACGATCCAACGCCAATCTCGGTATCGTGCTGGCGATCGCGCCGCTGGCGGCCGTGCCGGATGATCGCCCCGCAGGCCCCGCTGCTGTCGCGGAGGTGCTCGCGGGGCTCACCCCAGACGACGCCGCCAATGTCTGGCAGGCGATCAGGCTCGTCCAGCCAGGCGGCATGGGGCAGAGCAATCAACACGACCTCGCCGGACCACCTCCAGACGACCTGCTGGCGGCGATGCGGCTCGCGGCACCACGTGACGCGATCGCGCGGCTCTGGGCCGACGGCTACGACTCGCTCGTCACCGGTCTCGTGGCCGATCTCGAGGCGGCGCTCGGCCGCGGGCTCGCTCTGGATGATGCGATCGTCCATGCCTTTCTTGCCCAACTCGCGCGGGAGCCTGATTCGCTCATCGCCCGCAAGCACGGCCTGCCCGTGGCGGTCGAGGTGTCGCGGCGGGCGTCCGCCGCGCTAAGGCGGTGCATGTCTTCTGTGCCGGCCACTTCATCACGCTCACCGACGACCTCTGCGAGGCGGTGCATGGCCACAACTGGCTCGTGGGCGTCGATGTCGAGGGACAGCCCGATGCCCATGGCATGGTGGTGGACTTCATCAAGCTGCGTGATCTGCTCTCAGGCATCGTGTCGCGGCTCGACCACCACATGCTCCTGCCCACGCAGAATCGGCTGCTCGACGTGTCGACCGCTCCGGGCCCGGTTGTGAGCGGCGTGGCGGGGGTGACCGAGGTGACCGTGCGGTTTCAAAACCGCCGCTGGGTGTTTCCGGCCGACGAGTGCGTGCTCCTGCCGGTGGTCAACGCGACCGCGGAATGGCTGGCCCGTTGGATCGGCCACGAGCTCCTCGCTGCGATGGAATCCGCGGGCAGCCCGATCCGCGGCTGCCTGAAGGTCGAGGTCGACGAGTGCCTCGGCCAGTCGGCCGTGTGGGAAGTCAGCCCTCGGTGACGAGCAGCTTGGTCGCCGCCTCGAGTGCCAACGACAACAGATGGTCCCCCAGGCGAACCCGCATCAGACCGGCGCCGTCAGGATTGCGTTCGACCCGGCCCGTCGCGCCGAGCGCGAGCCCGGAGTCGGTGAGATAGCGGAGAAACTCTGACGACTGGTCGAGCACGCGGGCCAGACGGAATCGCGTGCCTGCCGCACATTCGGCCAACGCCCGGGCCGGCGTCTCCACCGGGGGCTCGAGCACGGGGCCGTCACCACGCGGAATCGGATCGCCATGCGGATCGACATCGGGATGGCCGAGGAAGGCGTCGATCCGATCAACCAGGAGATCGCTGACGGCGTGCTCCATGTGCTCGGCCTCGTCGTGCACCTCGTCCCAGCTCATGTCGAGCGTGCGGAGCAGAAAGAGCTCGATGAGCCGATGCCGCCTGATCATCCGCAGGGCCAGCACGCGGCCGGCCCGCGACAGGGCCACGCCCTCGTAGGGCTTGTGCGTCGCCAGCCGCGCAGCGTCGAGCGTCTTGAGCATGCTCGTGACCGTGCCGGGGGAGACGTCGAGCGCTGCGGCGATCTGCCCGGTGCTGGCCGGCTGCCCCGCCTGGGCGGCCATGATCTGATAGATCGTCTTGACGTAGTTCTCGACGGTCAGGCTTGGCACGGTACCCTCCTTCTGGCCCCGGCAGTGTCGCACGCCCAAAAAAAAGAAAAAGGTGCCAGCCACCAAATTTGGGAAAGATACACTGGGGCCGCTTACCCACACTCCCCATATTTGGTGGCTGGCACCTTTTTCTGAAGGCATTGGCATGCAGCTCAACGCAGGAGCCCTGGAGATCGTGGCGGAACTTCTCGCACGATCAGACGCGCTCGGCGTCGCCTGCCACACGGTCGCCGGCGGCGGCCGCGTCGTGGACTGCGGCGTGAAGGCTGCCGGAAGCATGGAAGCAGGAGTGCTCCTCGCACGGGCGGCGCTGGCCGGACTCGGTGCCGTGCGGGTCGAAGAGCAGGGAAGTTTGCCCGAGGCGTCTGCCCTCGCCTGGCCCGGCTGCCCCTGGCCGATCGTGGCGGTGGAAAGCGAAGAGCCGCTGGCGGCATGCCTCGCCTCGCAGTATGCAGGCTGGAAGGTGAGCACGCCAAGCTACTTCGCGATGGCCAGCGGTCCGATCCGCGCGGCGATCGGCCGCGAGGATCTCTTCGACCATATCGGCATGCGGGAGCGACCGGATGCTGCCGTCGGCTTGCTCGAGGCAGCGAAGCTTCCGCCCGACGATGTCTGCCTGTCGCTGGCGGCCGATGCGGGTGTGGCCCCCGACAAGCTCGTGCTGCTCGTGGCCCGCACGGCGAGCACCGCAGGCACGCTGCAGGTGATCGCGCGGTCGCTGGAGACCGCGCTCCATAAGCTTCACGACCTGCACTTCGACCTGCGCCGGATCCGCAGAGGATCCGGCCGCGCGCCGCTGGCCCCCGTGCCCCGGAAAGACGACCTCGTCGCCATCGGCCGCACCAACGACGCCATCCTCTACGGTGGGCATGTCGTGCTCGAGGTGACCGGCGACGCCGCCAGTACGCGCTCGATCCCGCCCTGTTCGCGCCGGCACTTGTCGAACTCATCAACGTTGACACCGGCCGTCGGCACCGCTTCGGTGGGATCGCCCCGGAGATCGTCAAGCGATCGTTCACGACACCGCAGACCGCCGTCAGCGGCTCCGGGACATGATGCCCCTGGACCGGCATGCCGGCGCCGTGCTGCGGGTAGCCTTGGTCGGAGAACCGACCGGCTGGCATGTGGGTCGCCTGCTCGCCGCCCT
Organism: Planctomycetia bacterium; assembly: GCA_026401075.1. GTDB lineage: Bacteria > Planctomycetota > Planctomycetia > Pirellulales > UBA1268 > CAMCQY01. Next base: position 2,303 of record JAPLNQ010000123.1, on the reverse strand, counting down.
CACAGCCCGTGGCCATCAGGGCACGGTGGTCCGTTGGACTGATCTGGTCGCTGAAGTTCGCTCTGAAGTTCGCTCTGAAGTTCGGTCGAGGCAATCGCCTCGTGGTGCCGGCAACGGCACCACATCCGTGGAGCGGTTTCTACCGCCGGCCATCGACGCCGCCGATCTCGTGGTCGTCCGCGGCATGCCCGGCGGCGGCCTGGAGGAGGTTGTCTTTCGCATGGACCTGCTCGGACGGCTGGCGGCCCGCGGCACGCCGGTGGTCAACAGTCCCCGCAGCCTCGAAATCGCCATCGACAAATACCTGTCGCTGGCACGCATGGCGGCGGCAGGCCTGTCCGTTCCCCGCACGATGGTTGCCCAGAGCCCAGACGCGATCCGGGCGGCGTGGCACTCGCTGGGCCGCGACTGTGTGGCGAAGCCGATCTTCGGCTCGCGAGGCCGTGGCATCGCCAGAATCACCGACGAGGCGTCGCTCGAGACGCTGATCGACGCGGTGACCGCCGCTCCCCCCGCTGGCAGCGTCGCCTACCTGCAGGAATTCCTGCCTCACGACGGCTGGGATGTCCGCATTCTGCTGGTGGGAAAGGATGCCTTCGCGATGCGGCGGTTCGCGGTCGATGGCGAATGGCGGACCAATGTCTCGCTAGGGGGCCGCCCCGAAGCATTCAGCCCTCCGGCAGACTGGGTGGAGTTGGCCCGAGCCGCCGCCCGGGCGGTCGAAACGGAGATCGCCGGAGTCGACCTGCTCCCGGCTCGGGATGGTCGGGTCGTGGTCCTCGAGGTCAACGCCGTACCCGGGTGGCAGGGCCTGGAGGCGGCCACCGGGATCCCAGTCGCCGACGCTATCGTCCGGCACCTGGAATGCCGCTGAATAACTGGAACGCCGCTGAAAAAGCGGCTCGTTAAGCAGCCGAACCGGTCTTTCTGGGAGCGGCTGAGACTTTTTTTCGGGGGCCTCACAACCCGGACACTTGGCAAATGCGAAACCCGGGGTCTGCCCACTTATTGCGCAGTCGCCCTCGTGCCACCAAACAAGGCACGACTGCACAGAAACAAGTCGCCCCTGCGGCAATGGTCGTAAGTCGTTGCTGTGCATGCACTTCATGCTAGCACTTGACCGCTCAGGAAGAGTGTCATGCGGGTTTGAAACGGACCCGCCGTCCAATCGCCCCGCCCATGAATTTTGGCGGGGGTCCCGATCGGTCTGAACCTAAGCCCAAACACCCCTCCGTCCGGAAACCCCCGGAACTCAATAAGGAAAACGACGCCATGCCGCCGACCACACTCGACTCTGGAACCGACCATGCCGCTGCCGCAGTGCTGGAGGTGGCGGAGCGGCTCCACTCCGTGAAGCCGGAATGGGTGGTCTTCTTCCGCGAGGTGCTGGGAGTGGACGGAATCGTAAGGCGGACCTTCAACACCCCCGAGGCACTGATCTGGTTCGAGTGCACCCCGCAATACGCCAGGATTCGGGAGATGCTCGACGAACTCCGCGAACGCGAACGGGAACGCCCTGCCGATCGCGAGACCCAGCGGGTGGTCACGGTCCGGATGCCCAGTTCCCTCCACGAAACCCTCAAGGCGGAAGCGGATCAGATGCGGGTCAGCATCAACACCCTCTGCATTTCAAAGCTCATGAAACTGATCGACGGCGAAGGCCGGCGGGAACTGACGGCACCGCCCCCCCGAGCCTCCCAGGCCCTCCAAGAGGAGCCCGCGGCTTAAAGCGTAGAGGGCGTCAAGCTTAAAAGAAGGACTGGAGCGGACCTGTAAGCCGGGTTTTGTTCCCACGGGCCGGCAAAGGCCCGTGGGTGACGACCATTTCTCTAGGACGCCGGTTGCCCGGCGCCTCCAGCAGCCGACCCGGAAGGGGGTAACGAAACGGGCCGTTTCGTGCCGAAACAAGCCGTGCCGAGGCGACGGCTGGATCGAACTTCTTCCTGCTTGGCCTTGCTCCCGATGGGGTTTACCGAGCCAGACCGGTCACCCGGCCTGCTGGTGAGCTCTTACCTCACCGTTTCACCCTTACCTGCGGGGCGAACCCCGCAGGCGGTCTATTTTCTGTGGCACTTTCCCTGGCCTCGCGGCCGGTGGGCGTTACCCACCATCGCACCCTACGGAGCCCGGACTTTCCTCCCGCCAGCGTCATCGCGGCGTCTTATGACGCCGCAGCATCCGCCGGCCGGCGATCATCCGGTCCGCTCCAGTCCAAAGTCCAGTCTACGGCGCATTCCAGGCCCAGCGCCGGCCCGCAACCGAAATTCCCCGAACTGCTCGTTTCGCCTTTTTTCTTGACGTCC
>JAPLNQ010000125.1 GCA_026401075.1 Planctomycetia bacterium | reverse complement strand
GCCTTTTCAACCTGGCAGCCGGTATGGGCCTGCCCTCAGCTCGCTACGCTCGCTTCGGTCAGGCCCATGCCGGTGATTTACAGAAGAGACGTTACACAACCAGAGATTCGCAAGATCGCCGCCAACATGAAGGCGAAGAATGAAAAGCCTCGCCCCATCAAGATTATCGAGCTGTTGAAGAAGCAGGGAATCGATGTGTCATCTCCCCAGGTCAGCATGGTTCTCAAGCGGATGGGATTTCGACCGAGGAAGCGAGCAAAGGTCGGTGCGTGGCTGCGGGCCGACGGCGACCGCGTGTCCCGCTGGGCAGCCGAAGACATGCCGGCCCAGGAAGCCCATGCCGCCGTCACAGCCTAACTCTGCGTTCAACAGGGCGAAGTCGCTGCTCCGGCCCATGCTGGTCCGCGGCACGGTCGCGGCAACGCGGCTGGCTCGACGGCTGCGGGGCAGGCCGTCGCCAATTCCTGCCGACCCCACGCTCTCGATCGTCGGCCTCTTCGAAACCGCCAGCGGTCTAGGTGTCGCCGCACGGGGCATGCGCCGCGTGCTCGCCGACCGCTCCCCGCAGCTGGTGTCGATCTCGGACCTGTCACGCACTCCCCGGATGCCCGACGCCACCCTCGACGGGCTGACGCCCCGCCCGGCCGGTGCCTACCAGACCGACGTCGCGATCCATGCCTACAACCCAGATGTGTTTCTGGCTGCAGTGCGACGGTGCGGCACGGGGTTTCTGACGACGGCCCGCGTGAACATGGCCCTCGCCATCTGGGAAACCGATACGTTGCCGCCCCTCTGGGCCGACATCCTCTCGCTCTACGACATCATCTGCACACCCTCGCAGTTCGCAGCGAGGGCGATCCAACGAGCCACGAACAGGCCGGTGCACGTCGTGCCGATTTGCCTGCCGGAGAAGCCGGCCCGGCGTCGCGAGCGATCCGATAGACACTTCGACTTTCTCTGCATGTTCGACCACATGTCGGACGTCGACCGCAAGAATCCGCATGGTGCCATCGTCGCCTTTCGGGACGCCTGCCGTCGGTTGCCCCCCGGCAGTTCCGCCCGTCTCCGGATCAAGTGCCATGCCAACACACCAGCGGCCGTGCTCGACACGCTGCGGGCAGCGGCCGGGGATGCCCCGATCGAGATCATCGCCGAGACACTCGACGAGGCCGGCATGGATGCCCTCTGGCAGCAGTGCGACTGCTTGCTGAGCCTCCATCGGTCAGAGGACTTTGGACTGCCCGTGGCCGAGGCCCTGTCTCGGGCCATCCCCGTGATCGCCACCCGGCAGGGCGGCATCCTCGACTTCGTCGATGACGCAGGCGGCTTCCTCGTCTCTGGCCCCGCCGCTGTGGCCGGGCCGCGATCCGGCCCCTACCCCGAGTGGACCGGCTGGATCGAGCCCGACCTCGCGATGGCGACCAATCGCATCATCGACGTCGTGACAGACTATTCCCAAGCCCTGAACCGTTCCGCCGTGGGGCAGGAAGGCATTCGACGCCTCCTTTCCCTCCAGCAGGTGCAGCGGCAGTTCGACAGCGCCCTCGGCCGACGAGTCGATCCCCACGATACCACACCGCAGCCAGGACGGTGACCCATCGCCATACCGCCGCTCTTCTCCGTCATCATCCCCACCTACCACTGGCCCGCAGCGCTAGCACTGTCGCTGCGGTCGGTGCTGGCACAGTCGCATGCCGACTTCGAGGTGCTCGTGGTTGGCGACGGCTGCACCGATGACAGCGAAGCGGTCGTTCGTGGATGCGGCGACACGCGGGTCCGCTGGTTCAATCTGCCGGCCAACACCGGCTCGCAATGGGCGCCCAACAACCATGGCCTAACCGCAGCCCGCGGCGAGTATGTTGCCTATCTTGGTCACGACGACCTGTGGCATCCGGATCATCTCCAGACTGCCGCGGCCCTCATCGCCTCGCATCGGCCGGCTGCGATTGCCGCGGGGGTCGTGCTTCACGGGCCGCCCAACTCCAGGGTGCGGGCGGTATCGGGCGTGTTCGTCGGCGGCCGCTTTGGACCGACGCAGATGATCGCGCCGTCAGGCCTTCTCCATCGCCGCGACGTCATCACACAGACGAGCCTCTGGCAAGACCACCAGACGCTTATCGAGCCGGTCGATGTCGAGTTTGTCCATAGACTGGCTCGCACCGTCGGTGATATCACGCCCACGAATCGGTTGACCGTGCTCAAGTGGCCCTCGGCCTGGCGGCGCGACAGCTACCGCACCTGCGACGTGGCGCCGCAGGCGGCCGCTCTGGCGGCACTGACAGGTGATTCAGCGACCCGTGAGCGGTTCATGGCTGCTGAACTCTGGGACGTCGTCCAGGCAGCCGCCGATGGGCTGTTTTTCCCAACCGAAATCCTCCCCGAAACCTTTTCCGGCGCGGCGGGCGAGCGAGCGCTCGGCTATCTCGTGACGCGCGGACTGCGGTCGACGGCACCAGACGTTCGCCTGAGTTCCCTACAATCATCCTTCCGTGTCATGCCACCGTTTTCCTCACTGCCCTTTGAATGGCACGCCCGCGAGCAGTCTCCTGCCGGCACCGTTTTCCTCACTGCCCTTTGAATGGCACGCCCGCGAGCAGTCTCCTGCCGGGCCATTCGCCTGGAGCGGCTCATCCTGCCGCTCGGGAATCGATCTTCCCATCCTTCTCGATTGTGCCGCGGAACTGGTCATTGGTGGCACGGGCACGCTTGTGCCGGAAGCCTGGGCATCGATCACGGTTTCCGTGGGCGACCGCGATGTGCCGCTCACGCGATCCGTCGAAGGACCGTTCCTCACACTCCGCGGCCTGCTTGAGCCCTCAGACCAGCCGGATCCATCGCGGCCCGTCGTGGCGATCATCACAGTGCCCGGTGTGTCGAGGCCATTTGATCATGGCCTTGGCGTCGATCGCCGCTGGCTGGGCGCGGCCATCAGTTTCGTGGAAGTTCGCGCCGGAGCAGGCCGCGCCGAAGCAGGCCGTGCCGGCTCCTGAGACCGGCCACCCGCTGGCAGCCTCCTACCACCGGTATGGCACGATCTCCGCCGCCGCGGGAGCATCGTATGGCAGATCGAGGGCGTCGGGGTTTTCGTAGTCGTACTGCACCGTTGGCATGTTGATCACGAATGCTTCGCTGGTGCCGATGTTCTTCCACCCGTGATAGAGATCCGGCGGAATGACAAGCAGCGTCGGATTCCGATCGCTCACCTTGAACTCGTTGATGGCTCCGAACGTGGGAGAGGCGGTACGGCCGTCGAAGACGACGATCGACACCAGACCGCTAACGACGAACAGGCGGTCTGTCGAACGCTGGTGGAGCCCCCAGGGCCGGACGCGGCCGGGCAGCGGACCTGAACGATCGGCTGATCGAACTCGGGCCAGGCCGCCTTGGCCGCCTCGACGAGCGTGCCGTCCTCGTGGGGCACTGGCCGCATGGGCCGCATCGCGACGCCGGCGATTGGCGCGATCTTCCAACGTGAGTCGCGGTCTACGGCGGACCGCTTTCCGATCAGGGCACTCGCTCCCACGATTTCGACGGATGATGACACTTCAGGCATGGCGACTATCCCTGCGACAAATCAGGCAAACGGATCAGAGACATCTAGAATACCTCCCCTTCATGCCGGTCAAAAAAGTACGGGCACACCACCGCATGGCCTCGTTGCCGGAGTGATACCGATTGTGTCGATGCCAACGGTGGCACGGTTGCTTCGCGGCCCTGTAGCCGCGCTCATCGCAGGCGCTCGAAAACGAAGGTAGCATTCCATAAAGTTTCCCTGCTCCCTTTGCCCCCCCTTTCGAGTCATTCTGTCGTGGCACTGGTTCTTCCCCATTCGATCTTCTTCCATGTCGGCCGCACCGCGGGCCACTACGTACGGAAGACGATCCGCGAAATGGGAATCCCCACGTACGACGTCGGGGCCTTTCACGACTGGCCGTCGAATATTCCGCTGAGCGAAGAGGAGCAAAAAAAGCTGTTCTTTTGCTTCGTGCGGCATCCGCTAGCCTGGCTGAAGTCGTTTTGGTGCTACGAGCTGTAGCTTGGCTGGAGCGCGAGCGACAATTCGAGCAAGACGCAGAGTGACAGCTTCGCTGAATTCCTCACCAAGGCCGTCGAGGCGTTTCCGAGCGGGCCGGCGACGGAGGCGTTTCGGCCGTTCCTGATGCAGTGCCAGGAGGTGGGGCGACAGGAGAACCTTGCGGCCGATCTCTGCCGTATCCTCGAACGCGCCGGCGAGACGGTCGTGCCCGAGGTGCTCGAGCAGGCGGGCGTGACGACCGTCGAGATCGCCCGCGAGATCCAAAACGCTGCGACGGCGCCGAAGGCATTGCTCGAAAAGGTGCTGCGCGCGGAGCGGGGACTCTGCAGACAGTTTGGGTATGCCGACATTCCCAAGAGTCTGATCGGGCCGAGCAACGTCTGTCTGGCGACCTATGTGCCGCTGGGGGAATCGAAGGAGCCTTTCACGACCGACCCAGAGACGGCTCGCGAAATTGAAAACGGCTTTGTCCTCGGAGACAGAGCCTTCCCCGAGCCAGAGCACCGTCGCCGGACGACCATGGCGATCAAAAGCGCGATGGATGGCATCGACGTCGATGCTCTACCGACTGAGCTACAGCCTCGGAGACAATCCTACCGAAGCCGGAAACGGGAGCAACGGGGGCGTCGCTTCGCCGGAAGCGACATCCGCTAAGGCCGCGAGAAAAAACGGCCAAAGAAATGCCCGAGAGAGGACTTGAACCTCCGGCTTCCACCATGCCTTCGTCGACGTGGGCAATGACATCTCACCGACTCGGGTTTGAAGGGTCTTCGGCTTCAATCCGTTGGCGTAGCGTTGACGACCCGTGGTTCCCTGATGAGACTCGGCTTGAAGGACATGCCTCCGTTGGATCCGCATTGCTTGATACATGGGCGTGGAGAATGCTGTGGCCATGATGTCGGGCCCGTACTCGATGACTCGATAATCAGGGCAGTCAAATCGTTCAACGCGGCAGAATCTTCCTGATGTATCATTGTTAGTTCCTTGGGTTATTTAAAACACTTCCAAGAAAGCCTCGATGACCCGTCTTTTCAAATCGTCGCTGGTATGTGCCTGACCGAGGCGAGTTTGCGAGCCGAGGGAAGGCACATACCAGGGATCTACAGAAAGTTATATTGCACTACCGAGGCCCGCTCTGGACGAAAGCCGGAGTTCACCTCAATGCATTTAAAAATTACCCCATGATACAGATCACTAACACCTTTAAGGTTTCCGCTCCTGAAGTCAGCCTTACCGATTTGGCGCTCAGCGAGTTATTCACCGTGCGCGACAACCACTCCAGAGCGACCGATGCCATTGTGCACATTTATCAGGTGACCGCGATACCCGATTCGCGCCGCGCCTGGGTTTACCATCGTTGGCAGAATGATCGGCTCGCTTATACCAACGGGCATTTCCGGGTTGTCCTCTATGATCTGCGCCCGGATAGTTCCACCTTCGGATTGCTACAAGTTCTCCACGTGGGAATCGACCAACCCGTATTGCTGGAAATTCCTCCTCTGGTGGTGCATGGCGTCCAAAACATTGGCTCGGAAACCGCGACCTTCATCAACATGCCCACAAGGCCATGGTGTCCGGCGGATCCCGATAAAATGAGGCTTCCCGAGAAAGATCCCCGCATTCCATTTAACTTCGATGTCTAGCACGCCGCTATTCTCGATCGTGTTGTCTACCTACGGCCGGGGGAGGCATATCGGGCCCACCGTCGAATCAGTCCTTGCACAGAGGATCCTCAGATAGATCATCTCTCACGATGATCATTACGACACCGAACTCATCGGCTTGCTTTTGGGCGAGGTCTGTGGCTTCTTTGAGGGTCACAGCCCAGCCTCCTTCATCACTTGCTGGTATTTGGCCTCTAATTCACCGTCCAAGGCGACATGCTGATAGATCGCCAAAGTCTCGCGTTTTGCTTGACCGCTGTGACGGATCAGGTCGGCTCGAATACCATCCGGATGGGATCTTGCACCTGTCCAGTCCGTTCCCGATCCCGCCCCGGTGCCCTTTGGTCCCGTCCCTCAATCATGAGGTTCCGTGGGCTTGGCGTGGGCTTGGCACTTTGTCCACATCGCAGGGCAACGAGAAATGCCTTGTTTCAAGTGAGGCTGCTGGGACTCGAACCCAGGACCAACGGATGCGCCATCGCGCTCATTTCTGGCGGCGTCACAATCCGCGAGCTAAACTGGTGATTCTCTCGCCTACACCTGCCCTCGACAGCGGGGCCTGGCTGCCTTGATGGCCTTTTTGCAACGAGGATCCAATGCCACCACTCCTGCGATCCATCCTGTTCGGCCGTCGTAGGCGGATTACGGACGGACGCCGGAGGCGTGGCCGCCAACCGGGCATCGAGGGCCTCGAGCCGCGGGCCATGCTTGCGGCCGACGACATCCTCGTCGGCTTGGTGGGCAATCGGGTCATGCTCACGCTGGACCCGAGAGGCGCGGCGATCACGAACCTCGCCACCACGTACGACGCACCAGCAGCCAGGCTGACGATCACCGCTGCGACGGCGGGCTCGCTTGCCATGGCCGCTCCGGTCAACGGCATCTCCATCGATGCCGCGGCCGACACGATCACGGTGGACCTCAAAAAGATCGCGAGGTTCGCAGGCCTCTCGATCGTGGGAGGAGCGAACACGGATTCAGTCAGGATCGGTACCGGCGGTGTGAACCTCGCCGCCATCGGCCGAGGGGCGGCCGCGCAGGGCTTCTTCATCGACACCGGCGCGGGGGCGGACGACAGCGTCACCATCGCCGGTCAGATCGTGGCGAAGGGGGCGGGCGCCGTAAGCCTTGCGACGAAGGGCGAGGGCGTGGCTCGTGGGATTCTGATGGCGTCCAACGTGGTCACTCCGAAGGGCTCTCAGTCGTTCGGCGGCGGCGTGACGCTCCTGAATGGCGTGGCCCTTCGGGCCGGCGGCGACATCTCCTTCTCGTCCACGATCGACGGGTTCGGCAGGCTGGGGCTTTCCGCCGGACGGGCGATCACGATGACGGGTGACGTCGGCAGTTCGCTGCCGCTGCAGGGCATCACGCTGGCAAACGCCAGCCGCGCGTTCGTCGGCGGAGGGCTCGTACTGAACGGAGCGGGCACCGTCGCCGGCGCGAGCGGTTTCGTGATCGGAGCGAACGTCCACAACGTCGTGTTCTCTCCCCTTGCCGCCGCCCGCACGATCAGCGGATTTGGGGGTGCCGGCATCCGCTTCGCCGGCGGATCGACAGGCTCCCGGATCAAGGGCGTGACGAGCGTGGGCAATGGCGTGGGGCTGCTGGTCGGCCCCGGCGGCTATTGGGGCAGCGTCGTCTCAGGCAGCTCTTTCAGCGGCAACGTCGGCAATGGCGTGTCGCTCCAGAATGCGCGGGGCCTCACGATCGGCGGTCGGACTTCGGGCGCTGGCAACACGATCGTCTCCAACGGCGGATTCGGTGTTGCGGCAACGGGGCCATTCGCAGGGTCGTTCGTGGTAGGGAGCGAGATCGGCGACAACGCGCTCGGACAGGTCGCGAACTACCTTGCGAGCACCCTCTCGGGCAACCTGCTCATCCAGAACGCCACGGGGCTATTGCTCGAACTGAACGATGTGGGGGGGGCCGACTATCGCGCGCAACAGGCCCGGAGCTATTCCTTCGACGTCGGGGTCGAGGCCTTCGTGGTGTCGGCCCGTTCGACCGGGTGGCTCGACACTCGCACCGCCGCGCTCGACATCGACGCCTCCGTGGGATTCCTGGAGTTGTCGCCGGGGGCGATGAACCCGGCGGGGATGCAGCGGATGCTGCTCGGCGAGAATCGCCTCGCCACGTCGCTGACGCCGTTGAACACGCTTCCCGGGATCGAGTTTGCGCAGAGCGTTCAGTATGTCGGCAGTGACTCGTATGGACGGCATTATCGGGCCGTCGTGGGGCTCTCGACGTTCGCGGGCATGATCCCGCTGGCCGACCTGCAGGGAGCCCCGAGCATCGGCCGCGGCGGGAGCCCTGTGCCGGTGGACGTGTGGGTGAATGCCCAGGGCAACGTGAGCCGGATCGCGGGGGCGTTCGCGGGCGGCGCATTCACGATGTCGCTGCGCGGGCAGGGTGCGAAAGAGTTCGTGCCGGCGATGGCCCCAGCGCCGGCCGTGGGGACGAACGCGGCCAACGCACCGTCGGTTCCAGCCGTTGCGGGCATCCTCGGCGGCGAGGATCCGCGGCTGCCCGGAACGCCGAACGGCGTCAGCGGCGTGCAGGTGGGCAGCTCCACGCTCGCTATTCCCTTTGGCGGCGGCTTGCAAGCACCTGCCGATTGGTACTTCCCGACGCAGGTCGACGGCACGATCGACGCCCAGGGCGTGATCTGGCTGCAGCATGCCCCCGGCGTCACCGGCGGCTCTCTCTCCTCGCTGGCCGCCGATCTCGCTCGGCAGACCAACAGCATCGTGGTGGCGCCGTCGCTGCCGAACGCCATGAACTGGGCGATCAACGACGCCTCGGCCGTGCGGGCCGTGGCGTCGCTGTTCGTGGGCGATCGATCGGCGCTCGTCGGCAGCGCGGTGGCTGCCGGCTATGCCGGGGCGGCCGGCGAACTCACCGGGACGTTCGTACTCGCCGGTCATTCCGCGGGCGGTGGCTTCGCGACGGCAGTCGCGGCCGACTACGCGGCGCAGAATCCGGCATCTGCCAACCTCCTTGGCGTGATCATGGAGGACGGCGTCTCGCCCGGCGCGTTCGACGGCAGCGGCAGTTTCGCGGTGCAGTTGGCCGAACTGGATTCACATGACGTCCCTGTCTATCAGGTTGCGGCGCCTGCGCAGCTCTGGAACGCCTACGGCGCTACCACCAACGCGCTCGTGGCGAAGAATCCTGGCCGGTTTCGCGGCGTGGTGCTCACCGGCGGGGATCGCCCCGTAGGGGCCGCCCGCATGCTGACCGCCGGCTGGATCAACGACCTGTATGTGGGCGCCACGCCGGAAGCGCCCCAATATGGCTTCTATGCTGCGGCGAATCAGCCGATCCTGCTGGGCAATGCCGCGGCGATCCCGCTCCCCAGCCCGGTCGCAAACATGTGGTCGGCGGGGGAGTGGAGGCTGGATGCGGAACTGGCCGCCATCGGCGGGCTGACCGGGTTTGAGTCGGGGCCCGCGGTCAACACCGGCGTCAACGGAGTAACTGCGTACGTCGAGCCGCCGATCAGTAACGGCGTGACCGGTGTGAAAACCGGCACCTCAACGCTGGCCGTCCCGTTTGGCACCAGGGGCTTCGTAACATCAGCGGATTGGTACTTCCCGACCCAGGCCGACGGCCAAGTCTTGGCCAACGGCGTCGTCTGGCTCCAGCAGGGCGAGATCGGCGACGCGGTGGCCTTCGCGGCACTCGCCGCCCAGATCGCCGGGCAGACCAACAGCATCGTCGTCGCGCCCACGATCAGTTCGTTCGAGATCCCGACCCAGCCTGGGGCCTTCCTGGGCAGTGCAGCCATGCAGCGGGCGGTCGCCGACATGATGCTCGGCGATCGCGGAGCGCTCGTCATCAGCGCGGCCGCCGCCGGCTATCAGGGGGTGCTACCCGAGAAGATCCTGTTTGCCGGCCAGCGTCTGGGCGGCGGGTTCGCCGCCGAGGTGGCCGCAAGCACCGTCGACAACGGCGCCGCCACGAACCTGC
>JAPLNQ010000035.1 GCA_026401075.1 Planctomycetia bacterium | reverse complement strand
TTCGGCAGGATGCTCGACGTCTGCGTGGGGAAGACCAGCATGCGGCAGCTCGAAGCGTTTCCCGCGGTCGCCGCGGCGAGTGCAGGCGCACCGGTTAGTCGATCATCTCGATATCAGACAGCACCCACGAGCGGTTGAAGTAGGGCTGGGTCGGGCCGTAGAGCCGGAAGTAGCTGAACCAGCCTTGGCCCGGGAGCGTCTTGATCCAGTTGCTCTCAGGCATACCGGCGGGGGCCGCGGGGCCGAACGTGAGATCGACCGATCCATCAGCATTGGCGACGATGGCGTCACGCGACGAACGATCGGGCGGAACGCCCGTCTTCACGAAGCAGCGGGTCTCGTTGTCGTACACGGTGACCGACCAGAACTGCGCCACGGGAACGTCCTTCGGCACCCTGAGGCGATAGGTCTTTCCGCCATCGAGCCAGCGGCCCTGGTTGTCCTTCGCGGCCTCGAGGTAGACCTGCCCGACGCCGACGGCGCGGCCCATCATGCCGACCGAAACGCCGACGGCTTCATAGAACCAGCTCGTGCGTTCGTCCAACTGCGTGTGATGAGGGGCTTCCTGATTGGTCTCCTTGAGAAACAGCGAGATCTCCCAGTTTCTAGCCGGCCAGACTTTTGCACCCTCGAACCGCTTCTTGTAGGCGATCGCGCGGGCCATCACCTCACCGGTCTGCGCGGCGTCGATGAGAATCTGCTTCTGCCGCTCGGTCGGGGTGAACGGTCTGCCCTTCTCGATGCCCAGCGGCTGGAGCATCCCCATCATCATCCGGTCACGCTCGTGGACCGGTTCCTCCTGGATGATCTTCGAGAGGCCCTCCCAGTAGGCGAGGCCGCGTGGTTGTTCGCCGCTCCATGGGCGACCCGCCGGCGAGACGTGACGGGTTGGGGCTGGGTTGTCGCGTTGGCTGTAGGGATAGATCTTCAATCCGTCGATGAGCGACTTGGCTTTGGCCGGATCGGGATCGAGCACACGGTGGGCGGACCAGACGTTCACCGTGGGCGAACGGAAGACTCGGTAGCCCTCCGGCTTCATGTCCGGGTCATCGGGGCCGAGGATCAGATACTTTCCACCCGCGCCCTTGTCGGGGCCGGTCTGGCCGGCATCGGTGATGGGCCGCTGCCAGAAATCGGTGAAGCCGCCCGCCGTGGGGCCGGCGGGCATCTCGAACACCAGCGGGCCGGTCTCCTTCAGATTGGGAAACGCCATGATGTAGGGCGTCGTGGCATTGGCCGTGAGGAGGCCGAGCTTGTCCTGAAAGGTGAGGTAGTCGACGTAGTCGAGCTTGCCGGCGCCGAACTTGGTGAGGTGCTCGCTCTGCCATTGCTGCATCGCCATCAGCGGCAGGGCCCACAGGTAGGCCTGGCAGGCCCGCTGGAAGTCGATGTCGTCGAAGACTTTCGCGACGGTGGCATCGGTGGGGTAGCCGTTCTCCAGTTCGAGTGGGCCGAGCCTCGATGCGACGCTTCCGGTGGTGGGGAGGAGTTGCCCGTGGGCCGCGGGGAACGTCAGGCCGCTGATGACTGCGGCGGTGAAAACGATTCCTCTGCATCTGGTCAACATGGGCGTCTCCTGGCGGAGTTGTCTGGAAATGGTTGTGACACGGTCACGGCGCCTTCTCGATGTCGCCGGGCTTCCAGCTCTTGTCGATGGCGGCTGCGGTCGGGCCGTAGAGCCGCAGCACGACAAAGTAACCCTTGCCGGGCACCGTCGCGAGCCAGTTGCGTTCCTTGCCGACGGGAGCCGTGGGCCCGAAATAAAGGTCCGTGCTGCCGTCGGCATTCTGCACCGGCATGTCGCGCGAGCCGAGTGACGGGAACGGCTGGCCGTTGGCGAGCCCCGAGCCGTTTTCGGCCTCGTAGAGTGTGACTGACCAGAAGTTGGCGGCCGGGATGTCGCGCGGCAGACGGAGGCGGTAGCGGCTGCCGCCCGACAGGTTGGCACCGCTGCCATCGACGAAGGCGATCATGTATTTGGCGCCCCGGCCGGGTGTCTGTGACAGCATGCCCGGACTGACCGAATAGTAATTGGTGAAAAACCAGATCCGGGCGTCGAGATCGAGATAGCCACCGGCCACCCTGCGCCAGCCGAGGTCGAAAGGACCGCCGAGATGCTCCGGGGTCGCGTCGGCCATGGGGTTGATCCACCGGCGGTCGGGATAGATCCGCAGGGAACGACCGGCGACCACCTCCTCGAAGCCGATGACGCGGCTCATCTTGTAGGCCGTCTTCGCGGCGTGATCGAGGATCTTTCGCGTCTTTCCGTCGGGCTCGAAGGGCCGACCCTTGGCGATACCGATCGAGGCCAGCATGCCGAGCCCGTCGGCGTCGGCGAGGCTGGTACCCTCGCTCTCCACCAGTTTCTTCAGTTCGTCGAAGGCGGTGCCGTCGCGGATCGGCAGCATGTCGACCGGCACGCCGGAGGCATCGGGAAACTGCATCGGCCTGGCGGCTTCCTTGCCGTTGAGCGGATAGATCCTCGACTGCTCGATGAGCGCGACGGCCGGTGCGAGATTCCTCGGGTCTTGGTAGAACGAGCGCAGGAAGACGAACACGGTTTTGGTCGGCGAACGGTAGACGAAGCAGTCCTCCGGCACCGGTCCCGTGAAGCCGGGGGGCAGCAGCAGAAACTTTCCACCCTTGCCCCCGTCGGGCCCAGGCAGGCCGACGTCTCCGAAGAACCTCCCGCCATCGACCGGGATCGGCCGCTGCCAGACATCGAGCAGGATGCCCTGGAGGTTGGGCGGAGCCTCGAACACCAGTGGGCCGTCCCTGCCGAGATCGACATAGCCCATGGCGTAGATGACATCGGAGTTGGGGGTCGTCACCAGGGTCTTGGCGTCGAGCCGTTTCTTCCAGACCGGCAGGACGTTGTATCCGGCGCCGAAAACCTTTTCCGAGCCGACCTTCATGCCGAGCGTGTTGACGAGCGGCAGAGCCCAGAGATAGGTCTGCGTTGCCCGCTGGAACAGCAGTTCGTCACGCAACGTGTGCGCGGTCTCCGGCGTGGGCCGGTTCTCCATGAACGGAAGGCTGCTCAGTGCCTCGAAGCGGGAGAGCTGCGCCGATGCCGACCCGACGTGCATGAGCACGGTAACGACCACGGCCGAGATGAGCATGTGAGTGCGTGTGGTTTTCATCAACGACTCCAAAAACAAAGTTTAAGGGATGCCGATTCCGGCCAGTTCGCACATCACGGCGGATGTGACCGACTGCGGGCAGCTCCAGACCAGAAAAAACATCGATTCGCGGACGAGCCGCTCGGCTGGATGGCCCGTCACGAAGCCGGCCCCCTTCGAGGCCGTCAGCGCCGCCTGCGCGGCCCGCACGACGAGGCTATTGGCGTGGGCTCGCAGCCGATCACGATCGGCCGGTTCGATGCCGCCGTCCGCGGCCGCGTCGAGCTGCCGCCAGAGTTCGTCCACCTCGGCCCGCAGACCGGCGGCCACCGGCTCGAGCGCCGCCCGCCCGCGGGCCTCTTCGTCGAGGATGGCGATGGCCGCCCGCGTGGAGCCTACTGCCAGCGCCGTCGTCGCCAGGCCGCCCGTCCGCACGCCTGCCTCGGCCGGCCTGATCACGTCGGCTGGCTCGACATCCCGGAAGACCACGCTCGACGTGCGGCTTCCGGACAGGGCGAGCATCTGCATGGGCGGCGCGATGTCGAGGCCCTTCGCGGCGGTAGGCACGCGGTGAGGGCACCGGTGACGATCGTGTCGCTCGAGTCGGCGCCCGTTACCCAGGGGCAGAGGCCATTCAGCCGCCAGGTGCCATTTCTGCGTGCTGCAACCAGCGCCGGCGTGCCCAGGTGGCGGCGGCTGGTCGAAAGCTGCGAGATGCCCACCGTGGTCGGCGTGTCGCCACGGGCCAGGGCGGGCAGCCGGGCCGATTGCAGGGCCGGCTCGCCACCCGCGATGATCCGGCAGGCGCTGGCCCACTGGGTGAGGGCGAGCGCCGTCGTCAGGCAGCGGCCCGCAATCGCGGCGAGCATTTCGAGGATCACGGGCTCCGCGGCGGCCGTACCGCCGCAGTCGGCGGGAATGAATCCCGCCAACGCCCCCGACCGGGCCAGCGATGCGAAGGTCCCGCTCTGCCAGGGACCGATTTCGGCGGTCTCCTGCGCGAGGCCGGCCAACGCATCGCAGAGTGCCGAAAGTGCAACGGGGTCGGGGTGACGACAGCTGGGCGTGAACATGCCGCCATTATGCAGGGCGGGGGTCGAATGAAAATCGCCGCTCGCTATACTGCGGCTCCTTCTGGCAGGTTCCCCCCTCCATCTCCACATCACGTCCGGAGCCCCACCATGAGCCAGGCCGAAGAATCCCGCGCCATCAGTGCAGCCACAGGCAGCGTCCCCGCGAACGGCAGTGCCAGCCTCGGCCTGCACGCACCGCCGCGGCTCGACGAGCTTTCGCCCGAGAAGCTCCACGAGAAGTGCACGGCGCTGGCCCGCAACCTCTGGTGGAGCTGGCATCCGGAAGTGACCAATCTGTTCCGGGAGCTCGACCCGATCCGGTGGCGGCAGCTCGACCACAACCCGATCGCGCTCCTGGCGGAGTTCACGCCCGAGCGGCTGGAGGCCCGCGCCGCAGAACTCGTGCTCTACAGCCGGATCAACCAGGCCTATCGCCGGCTCAAGGAATACATGGCCGGCGATTCGACCTGGAGCAACGTCCATGCCGGCGTGCTCGGCTCGAAGCCTGTGGTCTATTTCTCCGCCGAGTTCGGCATCCATGAATCGGTGCCGATCTATTCGGGAGGTCTCGGCGTGCTCTCCGGCGACCACATCAAAAGCGCCAGCGGCCTGGGCATCCCGCTCATCGCGGTGGGTCTGTTCTACGATCAGGGCTACTTCAAGCAGCAACTCGACATCGATGGCTACCAGCACGAGGAATACCTCCAGTCGCGGACCGAGGCGTTGCCGATCGAGCCGGCGCTCGGTGCCGACGGCAAACCGATCACCGTGCAGATCGACACGCGGTCGGGCCCGATCTTCGCCAAGGTCTGGAAGATGGCGGTGGGCCGCATCAATCTCTACCTGCTCGACTCCGACGTGGAGGTCAACAACCCCGAAGACCGCGAGCTGACGAGCCGTCTCTACGGCGGCGACTCGCGGCTGCGGATCCGGCAGGAACTCGTGCTCGGCGTCGGCGGTGTGCGGGCGATCCGGGCGATGGGAATCGTGCCCGGCGTCTACCATCTCAACGAGGGACACTCGGTCTTCGCCACGCTGGAGGCGGTTCGCGGGCGGATGGAACGCGACGGCTACTCCTTCGACGACGCGGTCCGCCGGGTAGCCCGCCAGACCGTGTTCACGACGCACACGCCCGTGCCCGCCGGCCACGACCGGTTCGACAGCGGCCTGATCGAGGAATACCTCGGCCCGATGCGGGACTCGCTCGGGATTTCCCACGACCAGCTGATGGGCATGGGACGGGTCGATCCCAACAACCACGGCGAGCCGTTCTGCATGACGGTGCTGGGGCTGAAGATGTCGCGGCGGGCGAATGCCGTCAGCGCGTTGCATGGCCACGTGAGCCGCAAGATGTGGTCCAGCCTCTGGCCGTGGCGGGTCGAGGAAGAGGTGCCGATCGGCCACATCACCAACGGCGTGCACGTGCCGAGCTGGCTCTCCTGGCAGATGCTCCAGCTCTACGACCGCATCTTCCCGGCGAACTGGTTTCGCCGCATGGGCGAGCCCGACGTCTGGCAGAAGATCCATGAGTGCGATCCGGGCGAGCTGTGGGAGACGCACTACGCGCTCAAGAACCTCCTGCTGCAGTTCGTGCGTCGGCGGCTGGCGCGTCAGTGCCGGCGGCGCGGCGAAAGCGACGAGGCGGTGGAGACGGCGCGTTCGGTGCTCGACCCGAACATCCTCACGATCGGCTTCGCGAGGCGGTTTGCCACCTACAAGCGGGCCGATCTCGTGCTCGCCGATCTCGATCGGCTCCATGGACTGATCAGCAACCCCGACCGGCCGATCCAGATCATCTATGCGGGCAAGTCGCATCCCGCCGACGAACCCGGCAAGGCGTTGATCCGCAAGATCGCCAACCTGCGGCACGACAGCCGGTTTGCCGGCCGAGTCGTCTTCGTCGAAGACTACGACATCAACGTCTGCCGCCACCTGATCCAGGGCGTGGATGTGTGGCTCAACAACCCGCGACGGCCGCTCGAGGCCTCGGGCACCAGCGGCCAGAAGGTGGTCTACAACGGCGGCCTCAACTGCTCCATCCTCGACGGATGGTGGGCCGAGGCCTTCGACGGCCGGAACGGCTTCGCCATCGGCCGCGGCGAGACGCACGCCAATGATGAGATCACCGATCGTCGCGACGGCGAGGCACTCTACAAGGTGCTGGAGCAGGAGGTGATCCCGCTCTTCTACGATCGCGACAGCGATGGCCTGCCGCGGGCGTGGATCAGGATGATGATGAACTCGATCAGTTCACTGGCGTGGCGGTTCAGTGCCCACCGCATGGTGATGGACTACGCCCGGATGTGCTACGTGCCGGCCGCTGGTGGCGTGTCGTGCGATATGCACAGCCGGTAGGCGTCGGGGCTCTCCATGCCCCGTCGCCGGACGTTCGCTACGGCCATCCTGGCCTGCGCTCACTCGATGCTGACTGCGATCCGGCATCCTGCCTGCGCTGGTCAGCAACGCCGGCTCTCGGGGCATGGAGAGCCCCTCACGGTATGGTCGACTTGCTTGTCATCGCTCGGCCGAGCGGAGCGTGCGGAGGCTGGCGATGGCCGTGTCGAGTTCGGTGACAAGACGCTCGATCGCCTCATTTGAGTAGGTGGGCGCGTTGGCGGCGGTCCGCAGGGATGTGGACCAGTCGACACGCCGGCCAGGAGGCAGGTCCTCCACGGCGAAGGCCCGCTTGGTGGGAAGCCCGAAGGTGAATCGCCCGCCATCCACGTGGACGGGCCGCTCTTCGCGGGTGCCGCCGTCGATGATCCGGAGCGGCTCATCGATGGGCTCGAGGCTGCCGTCGTCGTCGGTCGACACCAGCCAGGCGCAGGTCGAGCAGGTGCCCGATGATGCGCAGCATCAGGGTGGGCACGTCGAACACGACGGCCGTGCCGTGCGTTCCGACGCAAGTGATGCCACCGAGGCTCTTCTGCTTGGCGTTCAACACCTGCCTACCGAGAAAGTCGAGCGACAATCCCTCCATCGTGGCATCGGGCGCGACCACGGTGAGTCGTTCGTTCACTGCCATGCAGTTGCCGACACCGACCTCGACGAGTTCATGCCGAGGGGCTTCCCCGCTGTCGGACGGGGTCTTGACCGGCCGCACGGTGGCGAGGATCGAGAACGTGAATCGAACGACGGTCTCCTTGATGGATGCGGAGACATCGTCGATGTCGCCACTGGCGAACCGCGTAGTGGCGATGAGCACGATCCGGTTCCAGCGGTCGCGACTGGGGTCATCCACCACGGTGCCGGCTTCGATGATCGTGATGGGCTTGGGGGCGGGCGACGAATCCGTGGCGACTGCGAACCTGCACGGGCAGAGGCAAGCCAGCCACACGACCGCCATGCGGAGCCACGCAGCTGCCCGGTCGCCGGCAGGCTGTCGGCACAACGGATGATTTCCAGTTCCAACCACGACACCGCTCCTCTGGCCAACGAGCCGCGGCAGGTCCCACGCGGGGCGGAATCATGGAGAGACGGTCCCTTCGAAGCAAGAGAAAATGGAGAAAGTCGGCAGGACCGGCCTACAGCCGCGAAAATCGACTTCTGCCGCCCCGCGTCTTTGCGCGCACCATGGATGCGCCGGGAATGCGCCAGGTACGCCCCCGTCTGTTCTGGACCGGAAACGCTGGCTTTGCGAGCGAGCGACTCAGCGATCCTCGTCGAACGACCGCTTGTTGCGGAGCAGGTGGTGGTAGTGCTGCGCGAAGCGGTGGGCCTCGTCGCGGACGTATTCCAGCAGCCGCAGCGAATAGGAATCGCGGGAGAGCCGCAGCGGCTCGCTCCTGCCCGGCAGGAAGACCTCCTCTTCCCGCTTCGCCAGAGAGATCACGCAGGGGGCCACGATGCCGAGCGATTCGAGCGCGTCCATCGCCGCCGAGAGCTGCCCCTTGCCACCGTCCACCAGGAAGATATCGGGCAGCGACGCACCCTCGCGGGCGAGCCGAGAGAACCGCCGCGATACCACCTCGTGGATGCTCTTGAAGTCGTCGATGCCAGACACGGTTTTGATGCGATACCGCTTATAGCCCGGCTTGAACGGCAGCCCGTCGATGAATTGCACGAGGCTCGCCACCGTCTCGTTGCCCGCTAGGTGGGCGATGTCGACACCCTCGATCACCCGCGGCGGACGTGGCAGGCCGAGCACCTTCTCCAGCCCGGCCAGCCCCTTCTTCGGGTCGACGAGAAACACCTCTGGCTGCACGTGCTCCTCCAGGTCGCCCCGCTGGTCGAGTGTTTCCAGCAGTCGGATCTCGTCACGGAGCCTCGCCGCCCTCTCGAATTCGAGCGCCGTAGAGGCGGCGAGCATCTCCTGCCGCATCTCCTCGATGAGCCGCTTCTTGCCACCGTCGAGAAATGTTTTCAGTCGGTTGATGTCGCGGCGGTATTCCTCTTTCGAGATGCGGAGGTTGCAGGGCGCCGTGCACTGGTCGATGGAAGCGAGCAGACAGGGGCGGAACCACCGCCACTGGTCGTCGTTGGCGTCGATGTCGAGCGAGCAGGTTCGAAACTTGAAAATCCGCTGCAGCACCACGATCGCGCCGCGGAGACTGCCCGCGCTCGTGAACGGTCCGTAGAGTTTCACGCCCTTCTGCCGCGGCGTGCGGGTGAACTCGACCCGCGGGTAATCCTCGTGGGTCGTGATCTGCAGATAGGGAAATGTCTTGTCGTCTTTGAGGTCGGAGTTGAACCGCGGCTGGACGTCCTTGACGAGCCGGCTCTCGAGCAGCAGGGCGTCGACCTCGCTATCGGCCTCGAGATAATCGATGTCGCGGATCTCCTGCACGAGGTCGGCCGTTCGGCGGTCCTGCTCGGCAGCCTTGAGGAAGTAGCTCGACGCGCGGGCCCGGAGGTTCTTCGCCTTGCCGACGTAGATCACGCGGCCGGCGGCATCCTTCATCAGGTAGACGCCCGGCGTCTGCGGAAACGTTTTCACCTTGGCAGCGGCTGCGGCCCGATCGCCGGTGGTCGCCGTTTGGTCGGTGTCGGCGGGCGTGGATTCGTCTGCGTCGGATGGTTCGTGGTCGCTCACACTGGCATTCTAGCCGATCGAGCGCTGTCTCGGGGCATGGGCAGCCCCTCACGGATTCCGCGGAGTCCAATTCAAGCCCGGAGCGTAAGCGATGGGATAATGGGAGCGTTCATACAAGCCCGCTCTGGCAACGGCTCACACGCCAGCGAGCGAGCGCAGATCGCGCTCCAATGCGTCGAGCCGCTGGGTCAGAGTGGATTTCGTTTCGGCGAGCTGGTGTCGGCTGCAGGGCGGCGCCGCTGCGAACAGGTAGAACTTGATCTTCGGCTCCGTGCCCGAGGGGCGGGCCGCCACGCAATTGGCAAGCGCCGGGAAACGGCCGGCTGCGACTTCCGCCACAGTCAGGCTGGCTGCTGGCGCCGCGGGGTCGGCCAGATCGAACATCACGAGGTCACCCTTCGCCCCAGCGAAGGGAACGGCTACCGCGCCGGGCGTCGAGGTGGTGAGACTGCCGTAGTCGCGGACTCGGGCCACCGGCAGGCCGCCGAGCGCCGCTGGCGGCTTTGAACGCAGGGTCGCCATGATCTCCCGCATGCGGTCCATGCCTGCCGCGCCGGGGAGCGTGATCGCCACCTGACGCTCGAGGTGGCAGCCGTATGTGCAGAAGATGGCGTCGAGCTGCTCGTGCAGCGTCTTGCCCTGCGGCTTGAGCGTGGCCGTTAACTCGGCCAGCAGCAGCGCTGCCACACTCGCATCCTTGTCGCGGACGTGCGTGCCCGCCAGATAGCCGTGCGATTCCTCGCAGCCAAATATAAAATGCTCGGGGCCGTTCTGGTCGATCGCCTGGCCGATCCACTTGAAGCCGACCTGGAGCGTGTCGACGGTCGTCGCCCCGTAGGCATCGGCGATGCGGCGCACGAGGCCGGTGGTCACAAGCGTGGTGATCACGTGGTCGGTGGCGGAGAGCGTGCCAAGCCGCTTGCGGCTGGAGAGCACCCAGTCCACGAGCAGGGCCGCAATCTGGTTGCCCGTGAACGTCTGCCACTCGCAGCCTGACGCCATGGTGAGCGGTGCGGCCGCGCCGAGCCGGTCGCAGTCGGGGTCGCTCGCCATCACAAGGTCGTCGCTGCGGTCCTTCGCCTCGGTCATCGCCCCCTGGAGCACCGCCGGATTCTCTGGGTTGGCCACGTGGCCGGGAACGTTCGGGAAATCACCGTCGGGCATCTCCTGCGGGCCGTAGAGTCGCAGTTTCTTGAAGCCGGCGCCGTCGAGCACCGGCACGACGGCGCTCGCGCCCACGCCGTGCAGCGGCGTGTAAAGAATGGAGACATCCCGTGGGCCGGCGATCGACTGCCTGAGCACCGCCGCGACGAAGGCCGGATCGATCTCCTGCTCCACGAACTGCACGCGGCCGGCCGCGACTCCCGCATCGAAGCTCTCGCGGTGCACGGCGTCGCACCGCATCACGCGGTCGATGATCCCCTTGTCGTGCGGCGGAAGCACCTGCACGCCGCCGGCCCAGTAGACCTTCACGGCATTGTCGCTGGGAGGATTGTGGCTGGCCGTCACCATGATGCCGCAGGTACTCTGCGTGTGGCGAACGGCGTATGACAGTTCCGGCGTGCTGCGGAAGCCGCGCAGAAAGAAAATCCGGAAGCCGGCCGCGAGGAGCACCTCGGCGCAGAGTTTTGCAAAGTGCTCGGAGCGGTGGCGAGTGTCGTAGGCGATCGCGCAGGAGGGCTCCTGGCCGGCGGGCATGACGCTCCGCACATAGTCGGCGAGGCCCTGCGCGCTCTCACCGATTGTGCGGTCGTTGATGGCGTTGGAGCCGACCGGATACATTCTTCCGCGGCGGCCGCCGGTGCCGAAGGGGATCACCGTCCAGTAGACGTCGTCGAGTTCCTTCCAGACGGCCGGCTCCGCGGCGGCCTGGTCGATCCGCGTCGCCAGTTCACCAGCAAACTCCGCATAGCGGGGCTGTGTCAGCCAGTCACGCATCGTCTGGGCGGAGTGTTCGGTGATCGTGCCCGCTGCGCGGGCGGCATCGATGGCAGCGAGACGGGCTGCGAGCGAGGTGTCTGGGGCAGTGGACATGGTAAGACGACTCCGGCCGGCGTTGGGTGAAAGAGAAGGCGACGACGTGCGTGCTGAATTCAGTCGGCGGTTTTATACTCTCAGCTCGCGGCGAGCACACCTCGAAAACAGGACCAGCAGGACTCATGGGCGAATCCAGCAGTGAACCGACGCGCGACATCCTGATCGTCAGTGTCTCCGGGCTCCGCGGCATCGTGGGTGGCAGCCTCACGCCCGAGGTGGCCGTGCGGTATGTCGCCGCCTTCGCCGCGACGCTGCCCCCCGGGCCGATCGTGATCGGCCGCGATGGCCGCACATCCGGGCCGCTCTTGGCGGCGGCCATCACGGAACACCTCACGCGATCAGGCCGCGATGTGATCGACTGCGGCATCGCAGCCACGCCCACCGTGGGGATCGTCGTGCGACAGGAGCGGGCCGCCGGCGGCATCCAGATGTCCGCCAGTCACAACCCCGCTCCCTACAACGGCCTCAAACTTTTTTCCGCGGAAGGTCGCGTGCTCCCGGCAGCAGCCGGGGCCGTGGTGCTCGAGCGATTTCGGGCGCAGCCCTCCCCGGCAGACGCGGCCGGACGGGCCTCCATGCAGGCGGGCACCGTCCGCCAGGTCGACGGCGGTCCGACGCACATCGCGCTCGTCGCGAAGACGGTCGACGTGGAGGCGATCCGCCGCTGCCGGCCACGGGTCTGGCTCGACTCGGGCCACGGTGCGGGCAGCCGCGTGGCCCGGCCGCTGCTCGAGCATCTCGGCTGCGAGGTCGTGATCGAGGGGGGCGAGCCCGACGGCTGCTTCGAGCACATGCCTGAGCCGACGGCCGACAACCTTGCCGACATGCTGCCCAGGATCGTGCTTCAGCACGCAGATGTTGGCTTCTTCCAAGATCCCGATGCCGACCGGCTGGCGATCGCGACGGCCGAGGGGCGATACATCGGCGAGGAGGCGACGCTCGCGCTCGCGGTGGAGGCCCTGCTTGCGAAGGCCTCACTGGCGAAAGGCTTGGGGCCGATCGTGGTGAACTGTTCCACGAGTGGCATGGCTGCGGTGATCGCCGCGCGGCACGGCGCGGCATGTCATGTCTCGGCGGTGGGCGAGGCGAACGTGGTGGATGCGATGCTTGCCTGCGGCGCCATCCTTGGTGGTGAGGGGAACGGCGGCGTGATCGATCCGCGGGTGGTGCTCGTCCGCGACAGCTTCGTGGCGATGGCGCTCGTGCTCGAACGGATGTGCACCGCCGGTGGTGGCGTCAACGGGCGAGATGACAGGGCGATCACGAGTATCGAGAGCCTGGCCCGGGCGCTGCCGCAGTTGGTGATGAAGAAAACGAAGATCGATCTCTCACCGGAGACGAGGGGGCCGGCACTTCACGCGGCGCTCGACCGGATCGAACGGGCGTTTCCCCAGGCCTGTGCCAGCCGTCTCGACGGGCTGCGGCTCGACTGGGATGGAGGATGGCTCCTCGTGCGGTCGAGCAACACCGAGCCGATCGTGCGGATCGTGGCCGAGGCGGCTGACGCAACCGCGGTTGACGAGGCGATTCAGCGGGCGACGGCGGCGCTGCTGGCGGCTTCGTTCAGTTCGGCAGGCTTCATTCGGCCAAAGGCAGCCGCTGACCGGCCGATCCGCGAGGTCTGAAAGTGTCGTATCGACACGGCTGGCCTATCGGTGTGGAGATCACAGATCCTGGTCGGCTCGACCCCGAGAAGTGCTCCGCCCTGCTCGTGACGCTCGGGCAGACGGCCTCGACCGGGAGGAACTGCGGCCGTTCCGGGGGCCTTGACGAGGGGGTGTACGCAAGTACACTCTACGCCATGGCTCGCCGCCCCGTCGGGGAAACCAATCGTGGCAAGCGTCTACCTCGAAACCACGATCCCGTCGTACTTGGTCGCCCGCCTCTCGCCGGACGGGGATCTCGCCGAGAAGCAGGCCCTCACAAAGGCGTGGTGGGAAATCCATCGGCACCGATATGAGCTGGTGACGTCTGCGAGCGTTTTGGACGAAGCGCGGAGCGGCGACCTGAGCCAAAGCAGTTTGAGGCTCGCGGCCCTGAAAGGGATTCATGTCCTCACGTTGAGCCCCGAGGTAGAATTCATCGGTTCGGAACTTCTGCGAAAGGGCTGGATTCCTCCAGGAGCGAGCGTCGATGCGTTTCATGTCGCGTTCGCCTCGGCGTACCAAGTAGATTTTCTGCTGACCTGGAACTGCACTCACCTCGCGAATGCATCGAGTCGGCGGCCGATCGAACGGTGGTTGCGGAGACTGGACAAGCACATTCCCTTGATCTGCACGCCGACAGACCTGATGGAGCACGACCATGGCCACTAAGCCCGTTATCGATGAGGTGCGTGCAATCCGCCAGCAGCTGCTCGAGAAGTACGGCGGCGTCGAGGGCTACCTGCGCCATATCCGTGAACTTGACGCCGAGAGGCTGGAGCATGAGCGGGAAGAGGCCGAACGGCGCGAGGCGGCTGAGCTCGGCAAGTCGACCTAAACCTGCGGCACGCCGCAGGCGTAAAGAGACGCCGGGACGGTCTGTACGGCCGTGGGGTGATGGATAACAAGAACGATCGCCCGCAGCAGTACAATCCCGGACGAAGGGCGGGTTGTCAGGTGGCTTCTCGTGCCGCCATGATCCCCATGCAGGATTTCAACGCCTTCGGCTATGATTCTGTGAGCGTCGGCGATGGATGCGACCGTGAAGAGGAGAAGAGGGCATGACCATCGGACATACGAGGCTTTTTTCGCGATTCCCGCGACATTGCACGGCCTTTTTGCTGTTTCTTGCCGTCGCGTTCCAGACGGCCATCGCAGCAGGGGAGATCATCGTCAAAGACGGCGAGAGCATTGCGTTTCTGGGTGATTCGATCACCGCAGAGGGTTGGGAACGCGAGTACGGCTACGTGCGAGTCGCCCTCCAGGGACTCGAAGCCGCGGGCATCAAGGTGACGCCCGTGCCCGCCGGTGTCGCCGGAGACACCTCGGAGCGGATGCTCAAGCGGCTCGACGGCATTCTCGCCAAGAAGCCGACGTGGATGACCCTGAGCTGCGGGTTCAACGACGTTTCCCCAGCCTGTGGGTGGAAGGTCGGCTACGAGGATTTCACGAAGAATGTGACGGCCATCCTCGACACGTGCGGGGCCGCCGGGGTGAAGGTGATCATCCTCACGCCGTCCCTCTACCAGGATACCGATCCTGAAAACGAGACGAACCACAAAGCCGCCGCCTACGTGGCCTACCTGCGGCAGCAGGCCGAGCAACGCAGCCTGCCCCTGGCCGACATCAATGTCGCGCACCGAACGGAACTAACGCGGCTCAAGAGCGAAAGCTCCCCTCGGAAGACGTTGCTCTACGACGGCATCCACATGGCGCCACGGGGCAACATGATGATGGCGGCGTGCCTCCTGAAGACGCTGGGGCTCACCGACGAACAGGTCGCCAAGGCCAGGGAGAAGTGGCTGGCGGCAGGCTACAGGCGGCCGATCACCGTGTGGCGCGACATGAACGTGAGGCAGTTCGAAAACGCGGAAGCCTTTGCCGCCGAGGAAAAAATCGCATACGTCGATACGGTGCTGCAGCCGCTGTGGGAACGTGCTCTTGCAGCCGCCGCCAAGGCTGCGCCGCCGCATGCCGACATGGAGTCGATCAGAAAAGCCGCGCAGTTCCACTATGGAAAGGATCTCGACGCTCTTCTCGACGGGGCAGTTTCCATCAAGGATTTACGTTGACCGCAGGCCTGTGATCTCCTCGTCCTCATCGAGGCGGGGTCGCGGACAATCGCAGACCCCAGAGCGTCGCCGGATCGGCCTTCACCACCGCGCCGAATTGCAGGGAGTAGCCCAGAGCATAGCCGCGGATGAAGAGCTGGTTCCAGCCGGGCTCGAGCGTGACTTTCTGCGGCGAGTTCACCGTGTGATAGACGCCTTGCTCACTCGCGGTTTCGGCAAGCTGGGCGTCGTTGAGCCAAACACTCAGGTTGTTCTGCGGCTGCTGTGGGAATTCAATCGTGACTTCCGTCGCCTTGGGGGCCCAGATCCAGGCGGCAGCGCAGTGGAGATTGCAGCCGGCGGTGTACAGCGACCCGGTCTCGGGGATGATGCAGTGATCGGTGCCGTCGGGCCGATCGCCGGAATGAGCGGTGGGGAGCCCGCGGGCGGTGAGCAGTCGCCATTGCCCAGGCTTAACCGCCTTGCCGCTGGCGATGTCGGCGGCGGCGATCTTTCGGCTATCCGGGGGGAAGGTGGTCGCGTCGAAGAGCTGCTGGAAGTCTCGCTTGTTGTCCCCGGTTTCAGTGTACTCCAGGTCTTTCGCGGGCCAGGGGCCGTTCGCCAGCCAGGCCTGAACGGGCAGTGCCCCATCGAGCGGGGCGAAAAGCACCTGGCCCCAGGAGCCGGGATAGAGCCGTGCTTCGGTCGGCTCGTCGTTCACTTCTCGGCTGGCGGAGCCGTCGGCGTTCGACCACCAGAGCTTGTGCGCGCCGCCGACGGTGGCCTCGAAGTTGGCCATGGTCTTCCAGCCACCGGTCAGGGCGGGCACCTTGCCGGGCAGGACCGACCGCGGAATGGCGGCCGCCAGCACCCACGTCTTGCAGTCGTCGCTCACCGCGGAGCCCAACTTCACGCCGTCGAGCATCGCGACATGGGCGAAGGGGGTCCGGTGCCCGGGCGAGACATACTGAAACGGCCGGGCCGCGGTGGGGCCGTCCCAGGTCGGATACATGCCCAGCGCCGCGGGGCGGGGCGTGCCGTTGTCGTCGAAGAGACTGAAGACGACGCGCATGTCGCCCGGCCTGCCTTCGGTTGCCTTGCTCCGGGCGGCGGCGTCGCCCTGCAGATAGAAGCTCAGTGTGTTCGCCCCGCGCTCGTGGGTGAACATCCGCTCGGGCGTGGGCAGCGGCGGTGCAGACATCGGCTCCGCCGTCTTCACCTCCCAGCGCAGATAAAGCGTGGCCAGGTCGTAGCTCGTCCGCACCTCGACCTTGGCCCGGTCGTCGCCGAACGTGATCGGCTCGCAGCTTTCCCAGCCCGTGGAAGAACCGTCCAATGCCGGCCCGCCGCCGGGCTGCGGCTGGAACCGAGCGACCTTGGCCGCACCCGCGCCGCCGCGAATCTGCAGGGCCAGTTCGGTCGCCGCGGCGATCTGCTCGGCCGTGATCATGACGGAGGACGGCAGTCCCGTCACGGTCTGAGGACGAAAAGCCTCGTTCCAGCCTTCGACCTCGAACAGCATGGGCAGGGTCTTGCCCCACCGCAGATAGACTTTCCCATTGGCCTGATGGGCGGCACCGACGAAAAACTCGCCCGGCGAACCGTAGACCGAGACCACCTCATGGTTGGCGTCACCGGGCATCATGAGCGTGTCAACGTAGAGCCCGCTCTCCGCATCGTAGACATGCACTCCGGCCCGGGACTGGTCGATCATGCCGATCAGGCCGAGCATGGGCTGCGTCACGTGGATCGAGCCGTGCACCTCGCCGGTGCCCGGCACGACGAGCGCCGACCGGCCGACCCGCCACTTCTGGTGGAAGCCGCCCTTGCCGTTGGGCACATACCGGCTGAGCTTCTGCTGCCAGCCGTGATTGGCCGAAAAGCCGCCGCCGCGCATGTTGACGAAGATCTCCCCGGCAGGCGTCTGCCGGGCGCTGCCCCAGTCGCCGTTGTAGGCCGACACCGCCTCGTTGCCGCCACGAATGGCGGTGGCCGTGCCCGCCGCCTTGGCGGCATAGATCTCGTCGGTCAGCACCTTCTCCCAATCGCCGTGGACGGGATTGCCGTGCGGGTCGAGTTCCTTGACCGGCAGGCGATAGAGAGCCTGCGTCGCCCCCCGCGGCACGAGCAGGCCGAGATCGTTTTGGCGGTAGTCGCCCCAATAGCGATCGAGGCCGCGCGGCATTTCCAGCGGACGGCGCTCGTCGGCATCGATCTCGCCGTTGCCGTTGGCGTCGTGCCAGGTGAAAAAAGTTGTTTTGGGAGAGCCCTTTTTCACCTCGCGGATGATGCCCGCAGACGGCAGGAGCCGGTCGCCGGCGAACCGCCAAAGGTTTGCACCCTCACCGAGGCGTTTGAACGCGAGGTATTTGCGCCCCGCATGGTTGATGATCTCGGGGTAGGTCAGGCCGGTGGTGTCGACGTCGTGCCAGACCTTTTCGAGCGTCCATGCGCCGGATGCATAGTCGACGCGATAGCGGAGGAAGGTGTTGTTGGCCCCGGGCAGATAGAAATGCTCCGGTGATTCCGGGTCGACGGCGAAGCCGTTGTTGGCGCTGAGGCTGTAGCCCCAGTCGTGAAGGAGCTTGCCGTCGGGTGTCCATTCACCGACGCGGCCGCCCGGATCGGTTCCATGAAGCTATTCGGGTCGTAGCCGCCCTCGGGCTGACGCTCGAGCCGGCCCAGCGTGCGTTCGAGCTTGCCGTCGGCGGCGAAGCACAGAATGTGATTGATCGCCGCGTCGGCGACGTAGTAGTTGCCCAAGGAGTCGACGGCCAGATCCCGCGGATCCCGCAGGCCGGTCAGCGGGAGGGGCTTGGTCCAGGTGACCGCGTCGAGCTTGCCGTCCGCCGGCGGTTTCCCATGCCGCACGGTGAAACCGCCGTCGCGCTTTTCCAGGAGATACAGGCGGTCATTGGCGACCACCAGGGCGGTAGGCTCCGCGACCGGTACGCGGGAGAGTTCGACCGCCGTGTCGCCGTTGAGCACGCGCAGGAGATTGACCCGCTCCTTGGGCGACTCGGCATAGATGTCAAGATTGTTGTACTTGTCGACCACCACCATCCTGCCGCGCTCGGCCACGAAGAGCAGGGCCGTGCTGGACGCGTCAGGCTGCCAGGCCGCGAGCCCCGTGACGAGGCCCGCCGTCAGGGTGACATTCCGGCGGATCATGTTGTCGCTGCCGAACGGTTTCTGATCGGCCCGATAGCGGAACGGCGGGTAGATGAACCGCCCCTCCCAGCCGTCGAGATGAACCAGTGCATCCGACGGCGCCACGCACCAGACAGTTCTGCCATCGGTCGTGGCGTAGTCGCCGCCCCCCGTGCCGCCGGAGCCGAAGCCGCCGAGCAGCTGCTCCGGCCCGAGCGGCAGGTTCAGGTCGACTCGGTAGGCGTTCTCTGCGTTTTCGAGAAACTTCCAATAGAAGATGGCGACGCCGTCCGGCCCGACCGCGATATCCCCCATGCCTGGAGCACATTGGTCGCCCTTGATGAACGGCCCCTGCTCCCGTAATCCCCGCTTCGGCATCAAGGCGTTCGGCCCGCCCAGATAGTTGGCCCGCAGCGAGTGAAACTTGCCGTCGGGCTGCCAGACCTCGGCCGGCATGAAGATTCCCTTCACGCCATAGTTGCCCGGCGGCACCGGCATGAAGTTGTCATCGAGCCCGTCCCAGGTCTCGGTGAACGTGCCCTTATTCTCGGCGGTCACCGTCCGCGGCGCGCCCGACACGAACGTGCTGACGACCCAGTCGGGATCGTCCGGCGCGGTGATCGCCAGCACAGGCGGTAGGTCTTCGGCAGCGGCCCGTCTGTCGGCAGAGCGTATGAGACGGTCGCCGGGGCGGCAGCGGCCGTCATCGTCAGCGCGGAACATGTCACACCCAAGGCGAGGGACAACAGGCCCATGCATGTTGAACCCGTCGGCATCACTGATCGCATAGAAGATTCGGCCCCTTTTCAGTTGTTGTCCCAGTGTTCATGCACTCGTCACGCGGGAAACCTCCGGCATTCCGGATGGATCGAACAATGGGGAAGACGTCAGCGAACCCGCGGCTCCCGACTGCCGGCCAGCGCGGCTGCACTGCCTTGTCGGCACACGGTCTGTTTTGAAGGTGACGACGCGATGGATGATCCTACACTTCCCGTCTGCGGCTGGCTCAAGCGGGATCTCCGCGTGGACGATCACCCTGCGCTCGCGGCTGGCTCCTTGTGCGGTCGAGCAACACCGAGCCGATCGTGCGGATCGTGGCCGAGGCGGATGATGCCACCGCGGTGGATGAAGCGATTCAGAGGGCGACGGCGGCGCTCGTGGGAGGGTAAGGCCCTCCGCATTGGTTCGCCGGCTGCGGGCCTATCCCCCGGCTCACGCCGGGGGCTTGTATGGGGCTGACGCGGTCCGCTCATAAAAGCCCGGAGCGTAAGCGACGGGATCGCGAACGAGGGTCATTCCGCCCCGCCACGAAAACGTGCCTACTGTCGCACAAGCACCCGCGAGCCCTGGCTGAGGATATACTTCAACGGCATAAGTTGTTGACCGCAGACATTTCGCCGTGCTTCTTCGATGAGCAAATCCGTCGATCCGCCGCCAAAAACGTTGACGTTTACGGATGCCGCCGCCCAATCGCGTGCAGACCGTCAGTATTGGCGGTCACGGTGCCCCGAAGAACGGCTCGATGCCGTCGAACAGTTGCGACTCGAGGCCGGAAAGTTTCTCTATGAGTACCCATCCCGACTTCGAAGACTTCTTACGATTACTGGAGGCGAACCGGGTTGAGTACATGATCGTTGGCGGTTACGCCGTCGCATACCACGGGTTTCCCCGGTTCACGAAAGACCTCGACATCTTCTTCGCCGACGATCCTGAAAACCTGCAGCGGCTTCAGGATGCCTTGGTCGCCTTCGGTTTCAAGGCGACGTCCGTGCCACTGGAGGCGCTCGGCCGCCCGGGCTCGGTACTGGCGATCGGCATCGAGCCCGTGCGGATCGACCTGTTGAATCGGATCGCCGGTGTGACGTTCGCCGAGGCGCGGCCGAAAACCGTCCGAAGCCGATACGGCGCGAGTGAGGTCACGTTCATCGGTCGTGTCGATCTCTTGCACAACAAACGCTCAACGGGCCGGCAACGCGACCTCGGGGATGTCGAAGAGTTGGGCTGAGCATTTTTCGCCCACACGACACAGCCGTCCGACAGCCGCCTGGCCTTTCCGCCTGCAACGCTCTCCGGGCTTGCCGGCGGCGGCGAGCTTCATGATGCCGTCCTCCTTGGCGATGATCCTCATTACGGCTCCTTGTCAGGATTATCGTTTCATTCGGCTCCGATCCGCCACTCCCCCCACATAGCCGGCGTCAGCATCGCCTCGCCCGGCAGGTCGGCTGTCAGGCCCGTGGCCTTGTTGTGCCAGTAGAGTCGGTCGGTCGTCTTGCCGGCAGTGCCGCAAAGGATGCCGAGGTCGGCCTTGATCGTCAGGCCTGGCGCAGGCACGAACCCGAGCGTCTTCAGCGGCACCGAGAACTCGTAGCCGCCCCGCCCGTCGGCTGCCAACTCGACCACGGCGCTGACCTCCTCCACGCGGTCGATAGTGATAGTCCGCCAAGGTGAGCTGAACGGGACTGGGGCGGTCGTGCCCGGCACGACGGCGCGGTACAGCATGGCCACGGCTTTTCCCTCCACCTGCGTCACCACGAGCCGGACGTCGCCGGCGACGGGATCAACGCGCTTCCGGTCGGCGGCCGGGTCGGCGCCGAGCATGAGGTCGAGGCCGCCGCCGGTCTTGAAGATCGCCTGCGGCGTTTCGCCGCTGTTGGTGGAGAGCAGGCGGGCATCGCCAGTGCGGAAGGCCGCGTACAGCCGGTCGCCCGCCACGCACACCGCGGCCTCAAGGACCGACCCTGTTCTCGTGGCCGGACGAATTGTGGCCCAGTCGGCGCCGGCCCAGTCATCGAGCTTGCCGTCAAGTGTGAACGCCGGACGATTCGTCGTCACTTCCAGCGGCCGCAGTCGCTTGTCGCGGCGCGGGGCCGAATCAGAGCTGGCGAGGTACTGGCTTGCCTCCGCCAGGAGGTCATTGCCAAGCGCGAGCGTCGAATCCGGCAGTCTCCGGACGGAGTCGAGCCCGTCGACGCGGACGATGCCGGAGTACGTCAGCGCGTAGACCTTGCCATCGGGCGCCTGGGCCATGTTCAGGAAGAAGTGTTCCTCCCCAAAGGTGTAGTCGGTCAGGTCGAGACCGCGCGGGGCGGCGGGCGCGCCAAGGAGGCGTTTGCCGACGCGGCCGTCGCGGCCCACCGTGCCGACGTAGAGGCCGTCGCGGGTGAGGAGGTTAATCGTGCCGTTGTTGGTGGTGGCCGCCAGCACGGGCCCTACATCGGGGTTCGCGAGTTTCAGCGGTTGGCTTGCCAAATGGGTGAGGCCGACGATGAGGCCCGGGGCGGGCGGGTCGAGCGGGTCGTAGTATTGGGCGCCCAGGCCCGGCCAGCGGCAGGGGTAGGTCCAGACACGTTGGCCGGCGCGGTAGCCGCCGATCGGTCCGGCCAGGCTGACGAACCAGCCGTCACCGAGGCCCACCGCCTGCTGCACACTCCTCGTTTTCGGTTCGAACGCGGTGGTAGCCTTCGCCATGTCGTAGCGCGGCACGCCGTGCTCATCAACGCCATCCGGGACAAGGCGATAGCCGTTGCCGAACATCAATTCGAGGCCGGCCTCGGCGCGGACCGGCACGATCCAGGTCCGCGGGATTGGCCGGACCGTCACCTCGGCCGGCTGCACGTCGCCGTCGCCGTCGCGGTCGGACCAGGCGAATAACCAGTTGCTGAGGAACTCGCGGTCGATCTTCGTCTTCTCGTCAGGTCGCGGAAAGATGGCTTGGAACTCGTCGCGCTCGAACCCGCCCCACTGTTCGGCCCGCCCGGCCATGGCGACTTCGACAGCGCGGCCGTCACGGAGAAGCCAGATGCGGATGAGGTTCGTGCCATAGAGCCAATCATTGTCCTGGTTGGTGAAATACCGCCGGCCAAACGCGTCGATCGGAGTTTCGGGGCCGCCTCCTTCTCCTCGCGGCTTGCCGACGGGTCGACTGTAAACTCGCATGAGTTGGCTTGCGCCACGCTGCCAATCGAGTTTGAATTCCATGCCATAGTCGCCGGGACCATAGTAGAAGCGCGTGGCGTCGCGCGGGTCGAGCATGCCACCGCCACCGTAGCGGACGCCCCCGTACAACGCGCGGACAAACGTGCCGTCGGTCTTCCAGACGCTGATTCGCCGCGGCGCTTCGTCCTCCTCCGCCACCCAGAGGTGCCCTTCGTCGGTGACGCTGAGGCCGGCCGGATTGTTCATTCGCTGCGGGTCGTACGGCCCGACCGAGGGCACGCCGGGCTTGCCGATCACTCGCAGCAGCCGGCCGTCGGCGGCGAATACCTTCACGTTGTGGGATTGGCCGCGGTCGGAGACATAGATCGCGCCGGCGGCGTCGAGCGCCAGTCGCTGGGGATCGTCCAGCCCCTGTGCGACCAGCACTTCCGGCGCGGGCAAGGCCGCGAGAGCGGCCACGTCCGCGGGCGACTGCGGCACCTCGATTCGAACCACCCGCTTGCCGCAGAGCACGACCAGCCGCCCCCGGCCATCGAAGGCCATTCCGCGGCCGTCTTCAAGAGCGTACGACTTCAGTAGTTTTCCTTCCCGGGCATCGATGACATGAAGTTGATTCCGCGTGGGGACGCTGGCGAAGATCAGGCCGTTGCGCGCGGCCAACCCGCCGAGCAGCGACGCATGCGCGGGATCGGCAGCAAGCGCGGGAAACGCGTGCACCAGGATGACGCGGTTTTCCTTGGCGGGCACCGGGCGCACCCCGATGAGCCGCAGTTCGACGGTGTCGGCTTCGTCTTTCTTCTGGGACTTCACGGGGAAGGTGGTGCCGGCATAGACCTCGATATCGGGGAGCGGCGCAGCGCCGCCATCACGGGCGAGGCAGGAGACGCCGGTCCAGTGGCCGCCGCCGAGCCAGCCCATGCCGCGCTGCTTGCGGCCGTCGAGATCGAGCCACGCCAGGCTCGAGCCGCCCTCGACGACGTAGCTGCCGATCAGCACCCGCGGCTCGGGGCCGGGCATGAAGAGGGCCTCGGACGGTGGCGAGTGGTCGGCTAGCCAGCCACTGCCCGGCACGTCCTGCGCGATCCACGGCGGGGTGCCTGGATTGTAGATTGGAAATTCGTAGTGGAGCGGGAGATCCTTGCGGAACAGGCCGCGAACCGTGTAGGTCCCCGGTCCCACCAATTTGCCGACGATCTTGTAGTAGCCGCGCGGACTCATGTCGGCTTCGCCGCTCTCGTCGAGGCCGTCCCACCAGACGGTGTTTTCGCCGGCCGGGAACGGTGTTTCGCTGACCAGATTCCGCACGCGGTTGCCCGCGTCGTCGTCGATGACCAGCGTGACATAGCCGGGCTCGACCAGCTTGAACCTCACCGGGATCGGCGGATGGGGCAGCTCGGCGAGGCCGCTCCCGGCGGCCCCTTCGACTTGCAGGATCAGTTTCGGGCGATAGTCACCCTTCTCGGCGTTGGAACTGAAGAACGAGTCGCCGCCCTGTCGGATTATTTCGGAGAGGGGTTTGATTTCCTGCAACAGAAAGCCAGCGTTGCGATCGGGGTCGGCCGCCCATTCGTTCAGGAACGAGGCATCGTTGAACGTGAGCGTGATCGGCGAGTTGAGTTCGACGCCGGTCGGCGCCGGTGGCGAGCGGTTCGGCGACTAGTCCACCCCCGGTTCCATCAGGCCGGGCTTGCCGGCCCAGGCCGCGTGCGGCTCGGAGCGATGCGCCCACGTGGCGACATCCTCCTCGAATCCGTATCCGCTGCTGCCTGGTTGCCAGCCCGCGTTGGCGTCGGCGATACGGTTCAGGGAAATGGTCTGATTGAAGTACTTGTCTCCGTTCGGACTGCGGCCCGACTTGGTGAGCACAATCTACCCGCCGACGATTCGGCCGCTCACGCGGGTGACGTCGAAGCGAAATAAGGCCCGAGTATGCTCGGTGCCGGTGCGGTCGAATATTTTGAGCTCGGGGCAACCGCCAAAGCTCTGTTCCTTCGGAGACTGCGGCGGGCGGTACCATGAGGAAAGAAAGGTGTCCTCCGCTCCGGTGTAGCCGCCGACGCCCTGCTGCAGCGTGACCGTCACCAGCCGCGCCGGTTCCGCCGCGACACCTAACCTCGTGGCCGCGGACAGGGCCAGTAGCAAGGGCACGAAGCCGAAGATCGGGCGCGAGCGCCACCGTGCCGACATTGTGTCGTTCATCGTCGATGCTCCTTTGAATAGCTGCCAGGCTTCAGTTGCCGCTGCCGCCCGCCAGCGTGGCTGAGCCCCAGAGGTTCGGCGCAGGCATGATCTCGGCGGGCACGTCGTTGACCAAGCCCGTGGCCTTGTTGGCCCAATACATCCGCAGCAGGCGGTTCGTGCCGGTGGCGTCGGAGAAGATCACGCCGAGATCG
>JAPLNQ010000233.1 GCA_026401075.1 Planctomycetia bacterium | reverse complement strand
ACAACTCCATTCTCGCCTTGAGGTCTTCTTGTTGCGCTGAGTCAGTTGGCACGGCCGCCAGCCTGCAGTGCTAGCATTGATGTGCTGGCATGTGATGCGGTTGCCACGAAAGGACTTGCGGCTATCTTCGTGCCATTCGTGCCAGCCACCAAATCTGGGCAAGCTGGGTCGTTGCCTTGCCTGGATTATCCAGATTTGGTGGCTGGCACCTTTTTCTTTTTCTTTTTTAGGACGATGCTTCGGCCGCCCGGGCCAGGTAGGCCTGCACCGAATCGGGTGAGGCGGCGTCGGGGCGGCGGCCCGGGGCGAATGGCGCTGGGTCGAGTGCCGGAGTGCGGCCGGTCATTAGGTCGGCGAGCATGACGGCCGTGCCGGTCGATTGATGGAGCCCGGCGCGGAAATGCCCGGCGGCCACGAAGGCGTTGCTGCACGCTTGAGTGGCACCAAGAAAGGGAAGCCCATCGACGGAGCCCGGACGCAGGCCGGCCCACGACTGCTCGATCGCTGCGTCAGGCAGCGGCCCGAGCAGCGCATGCGCGAACTCGAGCAGCCGCTGGATCGTCTGCGGCACCGTGATTTTTTCAAAGCCTGCATCCTCGATGGTCGAGCCCACCAGCAGTCGGCCATCGCTGCGCGGCACGAGATATTCGAGGCCAACATTCACCACCCGCGTGAGCACCTGCTCGGGAAGACGCAAGAGCGCGATCTGGCCACGGATCGGCCGCGTTTCGATATGAAGGCCGAGCGATTCAGCGAGATGGCCCGACCAGGCACCAGCCGCAAGGCAGTAGCGGTCGGCCCGCACCGTGTCGGTTGCCGTTCCGCCTTCGCCGCGGGCGATGCGAATGCCTTCGATCGTGCCGTTGGCCACGTCGATCGCCCGCACGTTGGCTGACGACGTGATCTCCACACCCCGCATCCGGCACGACTGATGCAGTGCCTCCAGATGCCGTGGAGGACGGATCCTCATCTCCTCAGGGAGCAGGAGGCCGCTCTCGATCCGGCCCTGTTCGACCGCCGCCCGCAGGGCCGGCTCCTGCGCGGCCACATCGCGGGCCGTGAGCTGCTCGCAGCGGGTTCCCTTGGCACGCCAGGCGACTGCCGCCTCGTGGAGGCGGGACGTGCCCCGGTCGTCGCGGGCGAGGTGCAGGCCGCCGCACTGGCCCAGTTCGTTGTCGATGCCGGTCTCGGAGCGGAGTTCCTCGGCCCATGTCCTGTGCAGCCGATCCGAATAGGCCGTCAGCCGTTCGTTCGCCGATGCGGCGGCAAAGTCTGGTGCCGGTGGAAAAATACCGGCTGCTGCCCAGGAGGCGGTGTCGCGGGTGGCATCGCGGGCGAGCACGCGGACCGAGAGTCCGCGGTCGGCGAGTTCACGGGCGATCGACAGGCCGATGATGCCTCCGCCGATGATGCAGCAGTCTGTCATGCTGGAGGGAGTTCCAGTTTCAGTTTGAGGTTCAGGTCCGGTTTCAGTTCCTGTTTCAGGTCCACGGCGAGCCAGCCGACGTCAGGCGTTGGTGGCGATGTCGGGCGTGTCGGCGATGTTCACCCAGACATGCACATGGGGCGCGCCGCGGAAGTGCCAGACAAACGAGGGACCCTCCAGCCGCCAGCAATCCCAGACGCCGTCGTTGCCGAGGTCGCCCTGCCGGTAGAACGCCAGCCGGCAGGCATCGAGGCCCCCCTGTGTGTCGAGGCACTTCCTCGCCTCGGCCCGGTCGGCGGCGCGGAACGGCTCGAGCAAGAGGCCGAGCACCCGGTCCATTTCAGTCCTCTGGTCGGCGGAAAGATCGGTCACAGCAATGCCGGGCAGCGTCGTGCCGCGGCCTCGAAAGGCGACCGCATTCTCACGGGGCAGCGTGTTGACGAGGGCCTGAGAACGCTGCCGGCCGTCGAGCATCCCGAACACGCCGTTGGCCGCCACCGCCTGCGACCAGAAGACGTTCCCGGGATGGTTGGGCTCTTCGGTGTCTCCGGCGGCGTCGTGGCCGTAAAAGATCGGTCCGCCAAAGGCGACATGCTCGGCGGAGTCGCCGTCGCACCGCAGCGTCATGTGCCGGCCGGTGAGCAGAAACTGGAAGCGGCCCGAGCCGGGTTCGCCGATCAGGGCGATCGACTGGCCGTGTCCGAAGCCCCCGGTGTCGTCCTCCAACTGCTTGTCGAAGCGGGCATGCCATGCCGGGGCGATGAGCTGCTCGAAAATGTCACGAATGAGCCGCTTCTGCTCACCGGTGAAAAAGCTGCCCGCCACGTCGGGCTCGGTGGCGTTCCAGTTGTTTGCGACCCGCGTGCGGAGCAGGCCGAATTTCGGGTGGACGTGATCCCAGCGAAAGCAGACCTTTTCCCGTTGCTGTGGCGAGAGCGAGGCGTGCAAGAGGCCGGCAAGCGTCTCCGACGATTGGTGCGCGACGGCGGTGGCGGGCTCGTCGCCGAAGAGACGGGCGGAGCCAGCGGGAAGCGACAGGGCTGCCGCGGCAGTGGCCGCACTGCCGGCGAGGAAATCACGACGCGGCAGGGAGCGGATCGGCGTTCGCATCGAGAGAGCCTCCGAAGTGAAAAAAGCCTTGTTAAAGCCTACGGCATCGCCGCCGGTGGTGCCACTGACACGCGGGACAGAAAAAGGTCGATCGCTGTGCCTGCACGATCCGCAGGATGGCCGTGCCACACTGGCGACACGGTTCTCCCTCGTGGCCATACACGCGGTGCTGCAACTGGAATTGCCCGGAACGGTTATCGGCCGTCTTGTAGGTTTCGTCGGTGATCGTCGAGCCCTCCATGCGGACGGCCTCAGCGAGAATGCTTCGGGCTGCCGTGGCGATCTGCTCCCAGCGGGCGACGGAGAGGCGAGCGCACGGCACCCGCGGATCGATGCCGGCCGCAAAGAGAATCTCAGCGGCGTAGATGTTGCCGATGCCGGCCACGGCCTGCTGATCGAGCAGAGCGACCTTCACCGCGCGGCGAGACTGTCCCAGCCGGTCGCGAAGTTCGTGGCCCGCAACCTCAAGCCCGTCTGGCCCGAGCCTGTCGGGACCGCAGGCAGCCTCCAGACCGCGTTCGTCGAGCAGTCGGATCGTGCCCAGCCCGCGCCGATCCCAGAACAGCAGCCGGGGATGCTGCCGCGAGTCGAGCGAGATCTCCATCCGCAGGTGGGTCTGCGTGGGCGGATCGGCCACGAGCATGAGCCCCGTCATCCGCGGTTCGATCACCAGCCATTCGCGGCCCGCCCGCTGCCCCGCGTCGAGTTCGATCGCCACCCGCTTCCCGAACCGGTGCACCGCCGCGATCGTTCGCCCGGTGAGCCACTGCTGCATGCGGTCAGCCGCGGGCCGCAGGGAGATCGGCCGCACCGTATGGCGTGGAAACGCGACGCTCGCGATCCGCAGTCCGGCCAAATGGGCGATCCCGCGGCGCATCGTCTCGACTTCGGGCAATTCGGGCATGTTTCACCAGAGCCTCGATGGTAGCAGTGGCGGAGCAGGCTACAATCGACAAGCTCTGGATGCCTCTGTCTTTCGCCCCTCACAGCCACGGCCACGATCATGACACCAGCAACGCCGACCGCCGCAACGCCTCTTTCGCAGGTGCCTCTCTCGCAGGTGCCTCTCTCGCAGGTGCCAGACGCCCTGGGGCGGTTTGGCCGGTTTGGCGGCCGGTATGTGCCCGAGACGCTCTCCGCCGCTCTTGAGCAACTCGAGCAGGCCTACAACGAAGCCATCGCTGATCCCGCGTTTACGGCAGAACTCAACGGCCTGCTGGGGGCGTTTGTCGGCCGGCCCACCCCCCTGCTCTTCGCCAAGCGGCTCACTGAACTCGCCGGCGGCGCCCAGATCTATTTTAAGCGCGAGGATTTGAGCCACACCGGCGCTCACA
Source organism: Planctomycetia bacterium (assembly GCA_026401075.1). Classification (GTDB taxonomy): domain Bacteria; phylum Planctomycetota; class Planctomycetia; order Pirellulales; family UBA1268; genus CAMCQY01. The sequence continues at coordinate 8,004 of JAPLNQ010000233.1, read as the reverse complement.
AGATCAACAACACCCTCGGTCAGGGCCTGCTCGCCATCCGCATGGGTAAGCGGCGGATCATCGCCGAGACCGGCGCCGGCCAGCATGGCGTGGCCACGGCGACGGCCTGTGCCCGCTTCGGACTCGACTGCGTCGTCTACATGGGGGCTGAGGACGTGCGGCGACAGGCGCCCAACGTCCGCAACATGCGGTTCATGGGGGCGGAGGTGCGGCCGGTGGAGAGTGGCTCCCGCACACTCCGCGACGCGATCAACGAGGCGATGCGTGACTGGATGGGCTCGGTCGAGACCACCCACTACATCATCGGCTCGGTCGTTGGCCCGCATCCCTTTCCGCGGATCGTCCGCGACTTCCAGTCGGTGATCGGCCGCGAGACGGTGGAACAGTGCCGCCGGCAACTCGGCCGCCTGCCCGACACCGTGGTGGCCTGCGTGGGGGGCGGCAGCAATGCCGCTGGGATGTTTTATCCGTTCGTCGATCATGCCGATGTGCGGCTCGTGGGGGTCGAGGCAGGCGGGCGGTCTGGCAAGCCGGGCGATCATGCGGCGAGCCTCAGCTACGGCAGCCCCGGCATTCTCCACGGCAGCTTGAGCTACGTGCTGCAGGACGCCGACGGCCAGACATCAGACGTGCATTCCGTGTCGGCCGGTCTCGACTATCCGGGCGTCGGCCCCGAGCACAGCTACTGGCGGGACGCCGGCCGGGTGCAATACACGAGCGTGACCGATACGGAAGCGCTCGATGCCTTCGACCTCGTGGCGCAGCGCGAGGGAATCCTGCCGGCGCTCGAAACCTCCCACGCCCTGGCCTGGGCCATGGAGGAAGCAGGCCGGCGGCCGCCAGAGGAGATTCTCGTCGTCTGCCTGTCGGGCCGTGGCGACAAGGATGCCGCCGAGATCGCCCGACTGCGGGGACTCCCGGGTGCGTCGAGCTGACCTGTCGTTTCAATCGTCACGCATCAACAGCCAACCAGCTCCAAGAGCCATCCAGGAATCGATTCATGTCCGCCAGTCCATCGGTTGCCAGTCCCACGGTTGCCAGTCCATCGAAAGTCTCCGAGCTCGCGGATAGGTTCGCCGCGCTCAAGCAGAGAGGCCGCGCCGCCCTGGCACCGTTCGTGACGGCTGGCGATCCCAATATGGAGACGACGCTTGCCGTGCTCGAGTCGCTCGATCGGGCCGGTGCCTCGCTCTGTGAACTAGGCGTGCCCTATAGCGACCCGATTGCCGACGGTCCTGTGATCCAATCTTCCTACACGCGTGCTCTGGCCGCCGGCTTCACGCTCGAGCGGCTGTTTGAAGTCTCCCGGCTGGCGACGCAGCGGGTGAAGATGCCGATTCTCGCCATGGCGAGCTACTCGCTGATCTATCGCCGCGGCATTGACCGCTTCGTGGCCGATGCAAAGGCGGCGGGGCTGACGGGCTTCGTGGTGCCCGATCTGCCGATCGAGGAATCGGACCAGCTCGATGCGGCCTGCCGGCAGGCGGGCCTGGCGCTGGTCCGACTCGTCACGCCCACCACGCCGCCGGAGCGGGCCGAGGCGATTGCCCGAAAGTCCACCGGCTTTCTTTACTGCGTGTCGGTGGCCGGTGTGACCGGGGCCCGCACGGACCTGCCTGCCGGGCTGATCGAGCGGGTGAAGTGGCTGCGGACGAAGACCGAGGTGCCGATCCTCGTGGGCTTCGGCATTTCGAGCCCTGAGCAGGCCCGGGCCGTGGCCGAGGTGGCCGATGGTGTGATCGTGGGCTCGGCGGTCGTCCGTCATCTGGCCGAGGCGGCGAACCAGCCGCGCGAGGAGTTCATCCGCGGGCTCGAAGGCTACGTCAGCGACCTTGCCGCCGCCACGGCCCGGTAACCACCACCCGACAGCGATCGCAGTCAAGCCCACTCACAGCAAGGAACGGGTCATGCTTCTCCTCTCTCGTCGCAGCCTCTTGAAGCACGCCACTCTCACCGGCATGGCGTTGCCGCTTGCCTCGGTCGCCCGCCCCGGCCGGGCGGCTGCCAACGACAAACTGCGGCTCGCCGGGATCGGTGTCGGCGGGATGGGTGGGGCCGACCTCGCGGCGCTCTCATCGCACCCGAACGTGGAGGTGGTGGCGCTGTGCGATGTCGATGCCGGAAAGCTCGCCGCCGCCGCCGAGAAGCATGCGGGCGCAAAACAGTTCACCGACTTTCGGAGGATGTTCGACGAATTCGCCGGGGCGATCGACGCAGTTCATGTCTCCACCCCAGACCACACCCACGCCCCGGCGGCAATGACGGCGCTCAACCACGGCAAGCATGTCTATTGCCAGAAGCCACTCACACACGACGTCCATGAGTCGCGTCAGCTCCGCGCAGCGGCCGCCGCCAATCCGTCGCTCGTCACGCAGATGGGAACGCAGATCCATTCGAACACCCAGTACCGTACCGCAGTGAAGCTCGTGCAGAGCGGCATCATCGGCAAGGTTCGGGAGGTCTGCTCGTGGAGCGGAAAGACCTGGGGGTACGACGGTCCGAAACCCGAGCCGGGGGCGGTGCCGGCATCGCTCGACTGGAATCTCTGGCTCGGTACCGCAGCCGATCGTCCGTTCTGTCCGGGCCACTACCATCCGGGCAATTGGCGACGCTGGTACGACTTCGGCGGCGGGACGATGGGAGACATGGGGATCCACATCCTCGATCCGGTGTTCAGCGCCCTCCAACTCGGCCCCCCGCGGTCGCTCCTCTCGAACAGTTCGAGTCCGCCCGCGGATTCGTTCGGCATGCAGAACGAGACCCGGTTCACTTTTCCGGCCGGACGATTCACCACCGACGGGTTCGTGCTCACCTGGTTTGACGGTGGAAAGATGCCCGACACGTCCGCCTGGCCACTCGACGGTGCCGACGGCACGCGGCTGGCGCTCCCCGGCCAGGGGTCGATCTTCCTCGGGGAGAAGGGGGTGATCCTCCTGCCGCACGTGGCGATGCCGACGCTCCTGCCGGTGAAGGACTTCGCCGATGCGAAGATCGAGGCGGCGCCGGACGGCAACCACTACCACCTCTTCGTCGATGCCTGTCTCGGCGGGGCGCCGACGACCTGTGGCTTCGATTACGCGGGCCCGCTTACGGAGACGGTGCTGCTCGGAACGCTTGCCAATCGCTTCCCGGGCGACGAGATCCGCTGGCAGCCGGCGGCGATGACGATTCCGAACCACGACAAGGCCGATGCCCTGCTGCGGCGGAAGTACCGCACGGGGTTTGAGGTGGACAACCTCTCATAAATTCTATGGCTGCGTCGCCGGCTTGGCGGATGTGACGAGCGTCTGGCGGGAGTGACTCGCTGGCCCGGAGCAGTGGCCTCGATCAGGCCGGTTGCTCGACCAACTGCTCAGTCCAGGGCGGATGCAGACCGGCTTCCTCCACGGCGATCCCTGCCCGCACGAGCGCCTCGATGATCTCGGCGAGCGGCGGCCGGGATGATTCCTTTCCGCAGGTCAGCGTGCAGTCGAGGGTGTTGGCATCGCAGACTTCACGGTGCTTGGTCATCTGCCCGACCACGCTGGCGGCCGCCTCGGCCTGCCCCGGGCAGTGGAGGCGATACCGCCACGCCCGACTGGCTGAAAAGGCTGCGAAGGTCGCGGGCCCCTGCGCCACGAGTCGGCCTTCCGAAAGCACCGCCAGATGCGTGAAGCAGTCTGGCACGCGGGCATCGTCGATCGCGGCGATGACGGTGCGGCCGCCGATCTGCAGGTCGCCGATCAGCCGCTCGATAGTCTGCCGCTGACACGGGTCGAGGTTGCCGTAGGGGTCGTCGAGAATGAGCACGTCGGGCGCGTGCACGAGCGCCCGGCCGATGAGCAGGAGCTTCGCCTGCCCGGCGGAGAGCCTGTCGATCGAGGCGTGGCCCCGGCCGCTCAAGCCGGCGAGGGCGAGTGCCCGGTCCAACGCCTCGGTGAGGCCGCGGCCACCGAGGCCGGCCGACCTGGCGAACAGCGCCAGGAACTCGTCAGCCCGCACGGCCGGCCACGCGGCAAGCTGCGACGGCGCGTAGCCGATACGGGACCGCACGGCATCGGTGTCGCGACGGACTGAGTGGCCATCGACCACGATGTCGCCTCCGCGGACGGCGATCGCCGTGGCGAGCGACTCCAGCAGCGTGGTCTTGCCAGCTCCCGACCGGCCGATGACCGCGAGCGTCTCGCCCGTTCCAATCTCCAGCGAGAGACGGTCGATCACCATCTGCCCGGATCGTTCAACGATGACGCGGTCGCAGCGAATCATGGCATCATGGCATCATGGCGGCAGCCCCTCCCGGTCCCGTGGCATCACCGCGCGGGACTGGTGCCCCGTCCAAGTCTCTCCGCTGTCATTTCCAGCGACACGAGCAGGCCCTTTGCCTTGTTGAGCGTCTCCTGGAACTCGCTCTCCGGCACGCTGTCGGCCACAATCCCCGCGCCCGACTGCACGTAGGCCTTGCCGCCGGTGATCACCACCGTCCGCAGGGCGATGCAGGTGTCCATCGCGCCGCTGAAGTCGATGTAGCCCACGGCTCCAGCGTAGGGACCGCGCTTGCGGGGCTCCAGTTCGTCGATGATCTGCATGGCCCGGATCTTGGGGGCCCCGGAGACCGTGCCCGCCGGCAGGCAGGCCCGCAGGGCGTCGAAGGCCGTCGTGCCCGGGGCGAGTTGGCCGGTGACATTGCTCGTGATGTGCATCACGTGGCTGTACCGCTCGATCGACATCACGTCGCTGAGCACCACCGACCCGATGCTCGACACCCGGCCCACGTCGTTGCGGCCCAGATCGATGAGCATCACGTGTTCCGCCCGCTCCTTGGGGTCGGCCAGCAGGCCCTCGGCGAGGGCCGCGTCCTCCTCCGGCGTCTTGCCCCGCGGACGCGTGCCCGCCAGTGGTCGCACGGTGACGTTGCCGTCCACCACGCGGACCATGATCTCGGGCGAACTGCCTACCAGCGTGGCTGCGGGGGTCCGCAGATAGAACATGAACGGGCTGGGGTTCACCACCCGCAGCGTGCGGTAGAGTTCGAGCGGGGGGAAGGCGAAGGGTATCTCCAGACGCCGACTGAGCACCACCTGGAAGATGTCGCCGGCGCGAATGTATTCGATGGCCTTCTCGGTGGCGGCCAGAAACTCCTCGCGGGTCGATGCCGCCCGGGCCGTCCCCTCGGTGAGGCATCGTGGCTCCCGTCGCGGGCCGATGTCGGCCGCCGGAGGCCAAGGGCTCGGTGCGAACAGCCGGGCGATCGTTTTGTCGATACGGCGGCAGGCCTCCGCGTAGCCACGGGCCGCGGCCGCGGGCGAGCCGTCGTCGACGTGGGCCAGCACCACGATGTCGAGCGACTTGGTGACGTTGTCGAAAACGAGCAGACGATCGTAGAAGGCGAAGGAGAGGTCGGGGAGATGGAGGTCGTCGACGGGTGGATGGGGCAGCCGCTCCGCGTAGCGGATGGAGTCGTAGGCGGCATACCCCACGGCACCGCTGGTGAACGGCGGGAGTTCAGGCAGGTGCGCCGGCTTGTGGACCGCCATCCGCCGCTCGAGGTCGGAGAGCGGGTCCGACGACTCAAACTCCTCCACCTCGTCCGATCCGGTCCGGGTGATCCGCACCTTCGCACCGAAGGCTTCGAACCGCATGAAGGGCTCGGCGCCGAGGAAGCTGTAGCGGCCGACCTTCTCGCCACCGACGACGCTCTCGAACAGACAAGCGGATTCCCCCGCGTCGATTCGGGCAAACGCCGACAGGGGTGTGAGTCCGTCGGCAAACAGCCGCCGGTAGACCGGCACAAGACGATGAGTCTGCGCCAAGGCGTCGAAATGGTGCCGGTCCGGAAGGTGCAACATGTGCTCTTGGGCGCGGTTGGGCGCTCAGCTCAGGGGGCGCTCAGCTCAAGGGGCGCTCGGGGGGGCACTCGGGGGCAACTGGTCGTCGAGAAATCAACTCAGAGTATCTCCAGTTCTCCGCGGGCACGCGGGGAACTGGAGTAGGCGGCCTGTTTGCGGCTGGCCGCCGCACCGAAGGCGACCTTCCGCCGGCGGGCCGCTATGATTGAATGGAGGACGCAGGCGAGGCGAACGCGGCGGGGCCACGGCCTCGTGCCCCCGAGACAGGAAATGTCGGCCATGAAGTGTCAGCAGTGTGAAAAGCAGGCGGTGTTTCACATCACGGAACTGGAGACTGGTTCCGTTCGGGAGCTGCACCTCTGCGAGGATCATGCGCGGGTCTACCTCAATCAGGCTGAGGGGACCGCGGGGCCCGCTGAGGAGGCCGAGCCTGACGACTCATCGGGCGGCGTGGCCGGCCAACTGGGCGTCGGCCAGACGGCCGACGAGCTCGCGGCACTGGACCAAAAAGCCTGCGACATGTGCGGCATCACGTTTTTCGAGTTCCGCAACCAGGGGCGGCTGGGCTGCCCGCATGACTACGTGCAGTTCGCCAAGGAACTGGAGCCGCTGATTGCGAACATCCACGGTGCGACCGAGCACACTGGCAGGCGACCGGCGAGGTCACCCGAGACGGCGGAATCCGCCGCCGCGTCGGGCACGGCCGAACTGACCGGCGTGATCGGGCTGCGGCGTGAGATGAAGGAGGCGATCGCCTGTGAGGATTACGAAAAAGCCAAGGAAAACCGCGACGCCATCCGGGCGATCGAGGACCGCTGGATTCCACCCGCCCGCCCGGAGTGACAGGAGTGACGGAATGCCGCCTGGCTTTTCCGTCTGCAGACCATGAAAATTGAAATGCTGACCCAATCGATCGGTGAATGGCTGCGCGGCACGGGGCCCGAGTCGGACATCGTCATGAGCAGTCGCGTGCGGCTGGCCCGCAACCTACCGCACTATCCCTTCGTGAGCCGGGCCTCGGAGCAGGATCGCGCCGACATCGAGCGGTTTCTGCGGGAGCGGATCGCGATGTCCCCTGCCGGCCAGGGGCTGGAGTCGATCGACGTGGGTGGACTCGAGGAGATCGACCGGCAGTTTCTCGTCGAACGGCAGCTCATCAGCCGTGAACACGCCGATGCCCATGGGGCCCGAAGCGTGGCGATCGACCAGCTCGAACAGGTCAGCCTGATGATCAACGAAGAGGATCACCTCCGCATCCAGTGCATCCACAGCGGCCTCGACCTGCGTGGGGTCTGGGAGCAGATCAAGGTGGTCGACGAGCAGATCGGGCAGGTCGTGCCGTATGCGTTTCATCCGCGGTTTGGCTATCTCACGGCCTGCCCTACCAACGTGGGCACCGGCATCCGCGTGAGCGTGATGCTCCACCTGCCGGCGCTGGTGATCACCAGGCAGATCGACAAAGTGTTTCGGAGCCTGCACAAGATCTCGCTGGCCGTCCGCGGCCTGTATGGCGAGGGATCGCAGGCGATGGGCGATTTCTATCAGATCTCCAACCAGACCACGCTCGGCAAGTCGGAAGAGGAGCTGGTCGAGCAGGTGGGCGACGTGGTGCCGGTGCTGATCGACTACGAGCGGCGTGCCCGGGAGTTTCTCGTCCGCGAAACCGAGCAGAACGTCCACGATCAGGTGAGCCGCGCCTACGGCATCTTGCGCACGGCGCAGACGATCAGCGCTGAAGAGACGATGCAGCTGCTGTCGCGGGTGCGCATGGGCGTGCTCCTCGGGCTGATTGGCGACGTGAAGATCGCCGACATCAACTCGCTCCTGGTCCGCACCCAGCCCGCCCATCTGCAGAAGCTTCGCGGCATCGAGCTCGACACCAAAGACCGCAACATCGAGCGGGCCCGCTACCTCCGGCAACACTTCGAGGCGGGCGGACAGAACGTCAACTGACGATGCAACAGTTGACACTTGTCTGTCACGAGTCGGCCGCGGTTCGGGGCTGCCCGTGCCCCGTCGCCGGACGTTCGCTACGGCATCCTGCCTTCGCTCACTCGATGCTGACTGCGCTCCGGCATCCTGCCTGCGCTTGTCAGCAACGCCGGCTCTCGGGACATGGGCAGCCCCTCACGGATGCGTCAGGGCTCAAGAACCCGCAGCACAGACGCCGCCCTCGTCT
>JAPLNQ010000253.1 GCA_026401075.1 Planctomycetia bacterium | reverse complement strand
GGCGCTCTCGCCGTCTGTCGGCATCTCCGCTGCTTCCGACAAGTCATCCCCTTGGGTTTGATCGCCCGAGCGACCAAACCAGAGCCAGCCGCCCACCAGCAGCGGGAGGACCAGCAGGAGCACGCTGGCCAGCCAGACCAACAGCGGCAGTCCGGCATACCGTCGCGACAGGAATGGACCGCGGGGGGCCGCGGGGCTGGCCGACCCCTCCACCGCTGCAGAAAGTCGGCCCGCTGCAGAAGCCGGCAGTCGGGCTGCCGGCCGGCGGCTGTGTTCGGCCGCGGGGGTCGTGTTGATCATGATCCCGTCTGCAGGTCGGGTGGAGGCCGTGGGTTTTGCCGACACCGCGGCGAGCCGGCCCGTGGAACGTGAGTCGCTCGATGGCGGCGGCGTGAGCGCCAGCGAATGCAGGTCAACGCCCGACCGCGGTGCCGCACCGATCGCTGAACCGCTGCCCGGGCCACTCCCGGAGCTCCCGCCAGACCCACTGCCTGCCCCGCTGCCAGCCCCGCTCCGGGTGACGGGAAAGGGTGTTGCGGTCGCGATTCGCGGCGCGACGGAATCGCCAGAGCGGCGAAGCGTTTCGCCGCTGTCGGTCGTGTCGGCAGCGGTGCGTCGGAGCGAGGGGCGTCGGAGCGGTTCCGGCCGCTGCCGGCCTGCCGCAGCGGCCGTCGCGGTCAGCCACGACGCGAGCGAGTCGGCCACTTCCTGCGCCGTCTGCTGGCGAGCATCGGGATGCTTCTCCATCATGCGGAAGTAGAGTTCCACGATCGCGGCAGGCACGTCGGACCGCGCGTCGAGCAGGTTGGGCGCGGGCTCGTTCATATGGGCCCGGATGCGTTCGGCCAGCGAACCCTTCGCAAAGGGCGCCTTGCCCACGAGCAAGTAATAGAGCGTGCATCCCAGGGAGTAGATGTCGGACCGCCTGTCGGCCTTGTGGCTGTCGCGGGCCTGCTCCGGTGAGAGGTAGTCGGCAGTGCCCAGCACCTTCTCGTCGTGTTCCTTGGTGAGCGAGGCATCTTCATCGTCGTTGGCCAGGGCCAGACCGAGGTCGAGAATCTTCACGTGGCCGCGTTTGTCGACCATCAGGTTGGCTGGCTTGATGTCGCGGTGCACCAGCCCCTCTTCGTGGGCGTGGTGGAGGCCGAGCGCCGCCTGTCGGATGAAATCGGCGGCCTCGCGGATCGGCAGCGGGCCGTCCTGTTTCACCCGCGCGTGCAAGTCGATGCCGTCGATGTATTCCATCACGATGAAGTGGATGGAACCCGACGTGTCGAGGTCGTAGGCCCTGGCGATATGGGGATGGTTCAGCCGGGCCGACGACTGTGCCTCACGCTCGAACCGCGCCAGGTAGGAGGTTTGGTCGACCCGCTTCAAGGGCAGCACCTTGATCGCCACCTTGTTGTGGAGCGTCATGTGCTCTGCGAGGTAGACGCTGCTCATTCCCCCTTGCCCGAGCAGTCGCAGGAGCTTGTATTTGCCGAGCACAAACCCCTTGTGCTTCCCCTTGCGGAGCTGCTCCAAGTGCCAGGTGGTCAGCAATCCGCGGTCGATGATCGCCTGGATGCAGGCCTCGGGAACCGGGCCCGCGACGCCCTTCCATGGGCTGATGGCTTCGTCGAGCTGATCTGAGTCGACCAGACCACTCGCCCGCGTGACGCGGAGGAACTCGTCCATCGTCTGGGTAGGCGTCGGGGTGGGGGCTGACATGTGCGGTCGAGTCGAGGTGAACGGAACGGGCGGGCGGGATGCGGGGCCCTTGGGCAGGGACGGCCGGCCCGCGGGCCGACGGACGCCTGTCACGTGGCTGACCCATCCGAATCTATCCGGTATCCTAACGAAAATATGCTGTTTTTACTTTACACGCGTCGAGGCTGCCATCTTTGCGAGGCGGCGGAGGACATGCTGGTCGCGCAGGCCCGACCCGGGACCGTGGAAATTATCGATGTCGACGGGGAATCCGACCTCCAAAGCCGGTATGGCTCCCGAGTGCCGGTCCTCGTTGCCAATGGCACGGTCGTGATAGAGGGCCGGGTTGACGAGCCCGAACTGGCCCGCCTGCTCACAGCCCCAGTTTCAGTCCCCGGCGATCGAGGTCATCGATCAGACCCGCGGCCGATGTGAAGACCTCGGCCTGCCAGCCCGCGCCGCGGGCGGCCTCGACATGGGCGGGAATGTCATCACAGAAAAAGATCCGTTCGGGTGGCACGCCGGCCCGCTCCGCCGCCAGCAGGTAGATGTCGGGCCCCGGCTTGGTCGCCCGCACCTCGTGGCTGAGGATGATCTGCTGGAAGTTACCGGGTAGGACGGAGTAGCGCTGGGCGAGCAGGTGCTCCCAGTGTGGGCCGCAGGTATTGGAGAGGATTCCAAAGCCGCAGCCGGTGCGTTCGAGGCCGGCGATCACCGGGAGCATGTCGATCTTCAGCGTGAACATATCACTGGCTGCGCGGGCCAGGGCTTCGGGATTGGAGGTTGTGCCCGTTCGCCGGGAAAACTCACCGTGAAACTGCGGCCAGTCGATCTCGCCGCGTTCGATCCGGTCGTGCAGCCCCCCCTCCATGACCACGGCGCGGATGGTCTCCGGGACACCGCCGCTGACTTCGGCCATCTGCCGGAAGGCCCGGTCACGGTCGAACGATACGATGACGTTTCCCATGTCGAGAAAAACGAATTCGGGACGCACCGGTTCCAGCACCTTTCACCTGCACCTTTCAAACGGGGGACGCGGAAACTATTCTGCACCAAACCCAAAGGAAAACGCCATGCCGACCACGACCGCCACCGCCGTTCTGAATCGCTACAGCTCCCGGATCACCCAGCCCCGTTCGCAGGGGGCCTCGCAGGCCATGCTCCTGGGCACCGGCCTCCAGCCGGCCGACCTCGAGAAACCACAGGTCGGCATCGCCAGCATGTGGTACGAGGGCAATACCTGCAACATGCACCTCGACAAACTGGCGGCGAGAGTGCGTGAGGGCGTGACGACGGCCGGGATGGTGGGCATGCGGTTCAACACCATCGGCGTCAGCGACGGCATCTCGATGGGCACCGATGGCATGAGCTTCTCGCTACCGTCGCGCGACATCATCGCCGACTCGATCGAGACCGTCATGCAGGCCCAGTGGTATGACGGCCTGGTGGCTATTCCCGGCTGCGACAAGAATATGCCGGGCTGCCTGATCGCCATGGGGCGGCTCAACCGCCCTGCCCTGATGGTCTATGGTGGTACGATCCGCCCCGGCCACTTGGCCGACGGCACCCCGCTCGACATCGTGTCGGCATTCCAGTGCTACGGCGAGTATGTCGCCGGCCGCATCGACGATTCCCGCCGCGGCGACATCGTGCGGAAGTCCTGCCCCGGTGCCGGTGCCTGCGGCGGCATGTACACGGCCAACACGATGGCCACGGCGATCGAGGCCCTGGGGATGGCGCTGCCCGACAGCGCATCGATCCCGGCGGAAGATGCGGGCAAGCTCGATGAGTGCCAGCGGGCGGGCGCGGCGATCCGTCGCCTTTTGGAACTCGACCTCAAGCCCCGCGACATCATGACCCGGCGCAGCTTCGAAAATGCGATCGTGACGGTGATGGTTCTCGGCGGCTCCACCAATGCCGTGCTCCACCTGATCGCCATGGCCCGCGCGGTGAACGTGCCGCTCGAGCCGGCCGACTTCCAGCGGGTGTCGCGGCGGGTGCCCTACCTCGCCGACCTGAAGCCGAGCGGCAAGTACGTGCAGGAAGACCTGCACTCGATCGGCGGCACCAGCGGCCTGATGAAGTATCTGCTCGACAAGGGCCTGCTCGACGGCGATTGCATGACCGTCACCGGCAAGACGTTGGCGGAAAACCTCGCCTCCAGCAAGGGGCTGGCCGCCGGGCAGAAGATCATTCAGCCGGTGGAGCATCCGATCAAGCCGACCGGCCACATCACGATCCTTCATGGCAACCTCGCCCCGGGCAGTGCCGTAGCCAAGATCACCGGCAAGGAAGGTTCGCGGTTCCGTGGGCCGGCCCGCGTGTTTGACAGCGAGGAGGCGATGCTGGCGGCGCTCGAGCAAGGGGCGATCCAGCGGGGCGACGTGGTGATCATCCGCTATGAGGGGCCGAAGGGCGGCCCGGGCATGCCCGAGATGCTCACGCCGACCTCGGCGCTGGTGGGGGCTGGGCTTGGCAACGACGTGGCCCTGATCACCGACGGACGTTTTTCGGGCGGTTCGCACGGCTTCATCGTGGGGCACGTCGTGCCCGAGGCGCAGGAGGGTGGGCCGATCGCGCTTGTGTGCGACGGCGACGTGATCGTCATCGATGCCGACACTGCCTCGATCGATGTGGAGGTGTCGGAGGATGAGTTGCGGCGCCGCCAGAGCCAATGGCAGGCACCGCCACTCAAGGCCACTCGCGGCATCCTCGCGAAATACATCCGCTGCGTGAAGCCGGCCTCGCTGGGCTGCGTGACCGACGAGTAGGCGGCATCGCCGATGGGTTTTGGTCCCTTCGTGGCCGCTGCTCTCGTCGTGGCCACGAGTTTTTAACTTGTGGAATCGATGCCGGAGACACGGACAAGTTGAAAACTTGCCGCCACGGGGGAATCAAATCACTTCGGCAGCGGCAGCGACTCGACCGGCACCGGTGGGCCAGGGGCAATCACGGCGCCGGGCGGCAACTGCTCCGGCGTGATCGGGGCGCCGAAGACCGGACCTCTGACTGGGCTGCTGGGCGAGGTCGGCATGCCCATAGCTCCGGCGGCGTTGCCATCAGGCGGTTGGTAGTAGGGCTCCGCCTGCGGCACGGCGGCCACGCCGAGTTTGGCGAGCACCTTCGACAGCATTCGCTGCTCGAGGAGCGGGTCGCGACCGAGTGGAATCCAGCCGAGGTTCGGGGTGGGGGCGGCGACCGGCCGTGGCTGGTCGCCCACCTGCTGGCCCAGCGTGGGGAGCGGCGTGCCGTAGCGGTAGAGCGAGTCGTCGTTACGAAACGACGCACCGCCCGTGGTGGCCATCATGGGTCTTGGCATATTTTCCAGTTCCTTCTGCACCACCACCTCGATCCGCCAGCCGCCCGGGTCGGGGCTGAGTCGCATCGTGCCAATCCGCCTGATCGACTGCAGGGTGGCCTCGAGCCGCTCGCGGAAGCCGACCGAGTCGCCCCGCCACGGTTCGAGCAGCGTCTATCCGGTCTGGGGGAACGTGTCGATGCGGCCCTCGGCGGGCACGCCATTGGAAAACACCACGCGTTGTTCCGCCGCAATCTTGAAGTAGTCGTCGACGACGTCGACCATCTGGGTCCAGACGTTCTCTGCATTCAACGGCGGGATGACCACCGAGTTTTTCGGTGCAGGAGGCGGGCCCGGCACGACCGGGCCAGAGGGGCCGATCACCGTTCCCTCGGGGAGCGTTGCAAAGGGATTGGGCTGCCCTGGTGCAGACTGAGCCGATGGTGCCGGGAGGATTTCCTGTGCGCGGCCTGCCACCGTGGTGAGCGCAACGATCGACAGCAGGATGAGGAGAGGCAGGCGAGCCATGGCTGCTTCCGTGGGGCGACCCCGAAATGCCGGAGCCTGATCGCGGCAGACTGTCGTGAATCCGGCGATTCGCCTCAAGCCCAGTCTGGTGGCCGAAATACCGCGATCCGAGGCACGAAGCCGCCACCTTCTCACGGCAGTTTTTGCAGACGCACGGCACCGGGTTGGATCACGAGGAATGAGGTCGCAACCCGGTCGCCGTGCGATTGAATGGCCGCCAGCGTCGCTTTTGCCATTGTCGTACGCAAAGAGGCCGGAAATCGGATCAGGATGACCCCTGGTGACTGGGCCCGCGCCACAAATACATGCCACCCGAAGTCTTTGTCTTCGGTCAACAAAATACGGTCGTCCGCGTAGGCTTGGTCGATAACGGCGGCATCCACCGATCGCTCACGTTCGTCCACCACTGCAACCACGTTGTGGCCGGCATCACGCAAGGTACTCACGACGAGGTAATCGCAGCTTTCGTCGGCAAGAAATCGCATGGCATGCTAGGCCGACTGCACGAGGATCGTCTCGTGTGCGAGCATATCGGCGGCATAGGCAAGTGCCGCGCGCACGTCTCCAGGCTTGAGGGCCGGGTATCCGTCGTGCAAATCCTGCTCCGTTGCTCCTTCGCTGAGTTTGCGAACGATTAACTCGACTGTGATCCGGGTGCCTTCGATGACCGGCTTGCCGCCCATCACGTCAGGCGCTATCTCGATACGTGGGTGTGTCATGCCGAAGTACTCATGGGGATGAGAGAGGGGATGAAAGCCTGAAGGGCGTCTCGAGATGCAGTGTACCTATGTACCTCAGTGGGTGTCAAGAGGGTGGGGGCATGCCGGACGAAACCGGCTGATCGTGCCGATCATTTGTCGCTCGTGAGGTCGAAGGCGGGCCTGTCCTTCGCCGACTGCACGTCGAACGTGAGCGTGGACTTCTCGTTGTAGCGGGGCGGGATGATGCTCCGGTACGTTACGGTGGCCTCTGGCGGCTCGTTCGGGGCCGGCGTACGACGCTCCTCCGCGTAGGCCTCTACTTTGACCTGATGACGCCCCTTATGAACCACGACGGTGAACTGCCCGTCCTTGAGCGCCGACCCGGCGGCGGCCAGCTTTGAATCGGTGGATATGAAGATCACTTGGCCGGTGGAAACGGGCTTGCCGTCGAGCGACACCGTTCCCTGGATCGTCACCCGTGGATCACGAGGGCCGCAGCCGGTGGGCGCGAGACATGAGAACGATGCTGCTACGAACACGAAAAAAACAAGGCGCCCTTGCATCGATAGCTCCTGACACAGGTCACGTTTGCGACACATAGGACCGCCTACCCAAGCATGTTCATTCGATGGCTCCCGCTTGCTCGCCGCCGTCTCGTGATCCGGCCGCTTTCCACGCGGCGGCATCCACCGAATTTGTGACAAACCTGACTGAGGCATCGCCCATGGCGACGGTGACACCATCGACGTGCATCGAGCGCGTGTACGCGGCGAACGTGGAGCCACCGATCGTTGGCGCCCATGGTCGGTAGTCATCGATGTACTGGAGCACATCGGACACGGTCGTGTTCGGCGTGTATTGGGTGGAGAAGAGGCATTCGCCAACCCAGCCGTTGAAATACATGGCATGGCCATGAACGTTGGTGTCCGGGCCGGTCACGCATTCGCCCAGCATGGTGGTCTTCGAGAGACCGTCCGTCACCTGCGACATTTTCACCTTCGACTGCGCGAACGAAATGCCATCGAGGCTGTCGCCGCCGCCTGCCGCTCCGAATGCGGTGGATGATGCAGATGCGACGTAGCTGCCGCAGAAGCCACGAATCGATCCGGCTTTCGTGCCGGCGATCTTGCCCGATGTGACGTCGCTCGGACACATGAAAATGGGCTGCTTCACTCGCGCCACGGCGAGGCCGTAGGTATCGTTGTTGTTCAGACTTACGGCGGTCATGCACTTGTCGTAGACATCGGTCATCTCGATATAGGGACAGATCATGATCATCCATGTACGGCCTTCCCTCACTACGGTCTTGCCGGACACGGCTCCGGAGAAACTGATGGTGCCGTCCGTATAGGTATATCGCTGGAGATATTTCACCTGCCCGAAGGGAAACGTTCCTCGTGCATCATGGTGTCCGTGCATGCCGAGCGCGATCTGCTTGACGTTGTTCGAGCAGGAGGATCTTCTTGCCGCCTCGCGTGCCACTTGCACGGCCGGCAGCAGCAGGCCGACGAGCGTGCCGATGATCGCGATGACGGCCAATAATTCGACGAGCGTAAAACCACGTTTCGCAAAAGGTTTCGCAAAAGGGGACGCAGCTCTTTTTATGTGCCGCATGGCTAACGATCCTTGGATGAGGGAAGAGATGACGGAAGAAAAGAAAGTGAAAAGGACGAGACGAGTGCCCTGGCACCGCTTTGGCAGGCGAGCCCGACCGAGGCAAGCCGTGCACCGTCGGGCATGATGTCGGTCTTCAGCCGTCGGCCGTCGGCCACGAACGTCACCGTCCAGCGGGGCCGCGTCGTGTCGAGGAACATCAAAAGGCTTCGGCGCCCCGTCACGCGATCGCTCGCCGAGAACCGCAGACTCGCCACGTCGGCCCCGACAAACACCGCGTTGGGGTCGAGGTCGGTCGAGTGCCGCTGCAGCATCCACGCGCACTGCAGGATCGAACTGGCGGGATCGGGCGGGCCCGAGAAGCCGACCGCGGCCCAGTCGTTGTCGCCCGCGGTCACCGTCAGTTCGACGGCCAGCCGATAGATCCTGCCGGGCTGTGGCACGAACGGCAGCGAGGCGCTTCCTGGAGAGGTTGCTTCGAGCCCTGATTCGGCGAGCCGCCAGCCGGCGGGGGCGGTCCAGCGGACATCCCCTGCACCGCCGCGGGACGATGCAAGAGTGCCGGCGAGCGGCCCGGCACCCGAGAACGCATCGCGGAAGACCGTGACGGCGCGGGCCTCGTCCCAGCGGATGTCGGACACCGAGGAGAGCGTCCGGGCAAACGGCTCCGGTGACGACTCCGCCAGCCGCCGCACGGCCCCCCGTTGATCCACCGCGGCCCCCTGCCCTGCGGCCAGTCTCGCGCTCTTGGCATCGCCAAAGCCCCAGCCCACGCACTCGACGAGCCCATCGAACACGTGCACGCTGGTTTTGCCGACGGTATCGACCTCGACGCCGAATCGGGTGCCGAGATCGCGGACGACGGCGGAAGGCGTTTGCACGGTGAACAGTGAGCCCGCCGCGGCCGCGTCCGGCTGCGGTTCGCCGCCGGCCTTACTCACGGTGGCGGTGAGCCGGCCCCGAAGCAGCGAGGCCGTATGCGGGCTCGAAAGTTCGAACCTCGCAGGGCCCTCCAGCACGACGGTCGCTCCCGAATCGCAGGCGATCTCGACGAGCCCCGAGGCGAGTTCCAGCCGGGTGCGGGCCATCACCGGGTCGCCAACCTGCGGCGGCCGCGCCGGCGAGAACCAGAGGGCATTCCTGATGCCGACGATCGAGCCGTAGGTGATCGATGACGTGGCCCGTGGGGCAGGCTGCCAGAACTGACCGATGACGGCCAAGAGGATCGCGGCCGCGAGTACGGCCGTCTGGAGCGCGACCGCCCAGGCCGCCGGCCCGCCCAGACCCGTCAGCCATGCAGGCATGAACCAAGGGAGCACGCGGCCGGCCGACGCCCGCTCTCCAGCGGGGCCAGTCGCCTGCTTCCTGCCTTGGGTGTTCGGCTGCGGCGGGCTGGGTGTCGCGGGGGTTCTGCGCGAGGCCACTCCGGCCTGCGGCGGCGGTGCGGCCTGACGCTGTTGGCCGACCGGCTGCTGACCGATCGGTTGAAAGCCGGCCGGACCGGTATGCCACCGCCACCGCAGCGATGCATGCACCTCCATCGCGGCGCAGTAGACGTCGATCGCGTCGGGCGCGGCGGGATCGGTGAGGAGCGACTCGAGCCGGCTGCAATCGGCCTGCGTGGCGGTCGCATCGCAAAGCCGATTGATGAGCGTGAACAGTTCCGACTCGACGGCGGGGATGGCCGCGAGTGGCCGGATTGGCAGCCCGGAACGAATGCGGCGGTCGCTCATGTCCCGCCTCCGCCCGCGAGGGCCTGTTCGACGCACCGCAGGAGGGCATGCCGAATGCGTTGGAGCCGCATCGTCAATGCGGCGGCGGTTGTGGCGGTTGCGGCGGCAAGGTCCTTGAGCGAGATCTCACTCGTGTACCGGGACTGAATCAGCGAGCGATGCGACTCCGGCAGTTTTTTGACGCACGCTTCGAGCGCGGCCCGTCGGGCTGCGGCCGTGGTATCCGCGTCCTCGCGGGCCGTGGCGATCCGTTCGAGCAAGGCCGTGCTTAGGCTCGGCCCCCGGTCCACGCGGCGGAGATGGCTGAAGACCTCGTTGCGGGCGAAGGCATAGGCCCAGGGCAGAAACGGCCGGCTCGGGTCGAATTGGTCCCGCTTTTGCCAGAGGACGAGGCAGGTCTGCTGGTAGACGTCGTCGAGTTCGATCTGGTGGGGCAGGAGCGTGGCGATGAAAGCGTAGATCTGCCGCTGGTGCCGCAGCAGCACGGTCACGAAGTCGTCCGGCGGTGGATCGGGTGTACGTTCGGGCATCGTGGGCGCCGTATGGAGTGGAAAACCCCCGGGACTCCACAAAGTCGTCGAACGGAGCCAAATCTAACGGTCTGCGAAAAAAGCACCCCCTGCCCCGGCGAAACACCGAATGACGGAGAAATCCGTGGCTGGGCGCTGGAACGTGCGCAATCCGGGAAGTCCCCAAGGACAAGTTAAAAACTCGTCCCCACGAGGGCGGCGCGGGGCTCTCTCTACAGCCCGGCGCCCAGGCGGTTTACCATCTCGTCGAAGCGACGGGCGAACCGCGTATGCGAGGTGTGCAGGTGTTCGGCCTGCGAAATGAACCTGATCCGGTCGTTTCGCTCGATCCCCTGCTCTGCCAGAATTCGCTCGAAGGGCCCCCGCTGCTGGGCGTAGATCACCAGGAGCTTGTGCTCGTCGAGCTGCACTTCCATTTGCAGTTCTGGGTGCATGACGGCGATGGCGGTGCAGCCGTCGTCGAGGAGCAGATCCTCGAAATCCCAGAGCACGCTCTCGAGCACCAGCCGCTCGATCCCCTCGCGGGTGAAATCCTCTTGGTTCGTCTTGTGCTCGTGCGATGTTTCCAGGACGACGTCGAGCGTGTCGCCGAGCGGTTCGAGCAACTGCAGGAACGTTTCGAACAGGTGTTCGCTGGAGATCGCGGCGACGAGGGCGGGCAGGCGGGTGCCGCTGCGTGGGTCGACATAGGCGTCATGCCGGTAGCCGGCGCGGGGGACGACATCGAGCTGCCGGGCGGCGGCTCGCACCGCGTGCTGTGAGGAGGGCGGCTGGAGGGTGTCGAGGTAGTCGTCGAGGAATCGCATGGTGACGGCAAAAACCTGGGGGCGGGAGAAGCGTGGACGAGGGGTTGGCGGGCCGGATTGCCGCCAGACCCTCAAACCTAGGACACGCTTCTGTGCCGTGCGCCGCGGCGACCTGCAGACAGCCCGTGAAAAATCGGAGGTCGTTGCCGGTTGGGCCCCCTGAACCCCATAATCACAGGCTTTCCTGTGTATTCCCCCCCGCCGAATCCGCCCCCCACCTGATTCTCCGCCCCCCTCAATCCAGACACAGGACGCGTCATGGCAGGCAACATGGATGGAAAAATCGTCGCCACCGGGATCACCTTCGACGACGTTCTGCTGGTGCCCCGGCATTCCGCGGTCGTGCCTTCCGAGGTAGATGTGGCTACCCAGCTCACCCGGGGCATCCGGCTGAACATCCCGATCATCAGTTCGCCGATGGACACCGTCACCGAGAGTGAGATGGCGATCGCCCTGGCCCAGGAGGGCGGCCTGGGCGTGATCCACAAGAATCTCTCGATCGACCGCCAGTCTGAGGAGGTGGACAAGGTCAAGCGGAGCGCCAACGGGATCATCATGGATCCCGTTACCCTGCCTCCGACCGCTACCGTGAACAGGGCCCGGGAGGTGATGGACCAATACAACATCTCGGGCGTGCCAATTACCGAGGAGGGGCGTCGTCTGGTCGGCATCATCACCCGCCGCGACCTCCGCTTCGAGGAGAGCGGTGAGACCCCGATCGCCGAGATCATGACGCGATCAGGGCTCGTCACCGCGACGGGAGCCGTGACGCTCGACGAGGCCGAGAAGGTGCTGATGGCCAACAAGGTCGAGAAGCTGCTCTTGGTCGATGACCGGGGTCTGCTCACCGGACTGATCACGATCAAGGACATCGACATGATGAACCGGTTTCCCAATGCCTGCAAAGACAGGCAGGGAAGGCTGCGGGTCGGTGCCGCGGTCGGCGTGTTCGACTACGACCGGGCCGCGAGCCTGATCTCCAAGGGCGTCGACGTGCTGATCGTGGACTCGGCCCACGGCCACTCGACGAACGTGATCGAGACGGTGGCGGCGATCAAGGCCCGTTGGGGGATCGAGGTGGTGGCCGGAAACGTCGCCACGCGCGAGGGATGTCGTGACCTGATCAAGGCCGGCGCGGACGGGATCAAGGTGGGGATCGGCCCCGGGTCGATCTGCACCACGCGGATCATCTCGGGCGTCGGCGTTCCGCAGATCACGGCCGTGTGGGAGGCGGCGACGGAGGCTGCCGCCGCGGGCGTGCCGGTGATCGCCGACGGCGGCATTCGCTATTCGGGTGACATCACCAAGGCGATCGCGGCCGGAGCGAGCTGCGTGATGATCGGCGGGCTGTTGGCCGGTGTCGCGGAGAGCCCTGGCCAGACCGTGCTCTACCAGGGACGCACGTTCAAGTCGTATCGCGGCATGGGATCGCTGGGGGCGATGGTTCAGGGATCGAGCGAACGCTATCGGCAGCGGTCGACTGGCAGAGAAACAGACAAGCTGGTGCCTGAGGGGGTCGAGGGGCGGGTGCCCTTCAAGGGACCGCTCAGCATGTTCGTCTATCAGCTCGTGGGGGGTCTGCGGGCCGGCATGGGCTACTGCGGCACGCGGACGATCGATGAACTGAGACGCGATGCGAAATTCATCCAGGTGTCATCGGCCGCCGTGCGGGAAAGCCACGCCCACGACATCGTCATCACGCAGGAAGCACCCAACTACAGCGTGGAACGCGGGAACGTGGACTGAGCCGGCAAGGGCCCTTATGCGGCAGCGAACAGCGGCCGCGGCGACTGGTGAGGGAAAGTTAGGGGCGGCTTTGGGTCGATCTGAACCACGCGGGGGATTTATGACGCCTGCGTTCCCCTGATCACTTCGGTCTGTGGGGCGACGACTTTGACGGCCGGAGGGGAAAGCCATGCCCAGAACTACGTCATCCCGAGGGAATTGCCGGACGGCATCGTGGAACGGGGCCGCGGGCATCGAGCGGTCAATGGTCGCCATCGTCACCATGGTGCTGGCGACGTCGGCCCTGTCGATCACTCTCGCGCCGGCGTCGGAGGCTGAACCGCCGTCGCCACCCCTCCCGCTGTTCGAGTCTGAGCCGCCCGCCGGGGTGATCGTCGACGAGCCCGCTGCCGCGGACATTCAGTTGGTCACCGCGGACTTGATCATGGTGCAGGCCGACGAGAAGGCCAGCCCGGAGCGAGATAAGCAGGAGCAGCAAGACAGGCAGGAGCAGAAAGACCGTGACGCCGCGAAGAACGCCTGTGGTGAGCAGTCGAAGGACTGCAAGGAGGCGCTGAAAAACCTCCGGGACGACGGGATCGAGACGATCGCGCTCGACATCCGCGTGGGCGGGCGGCCGGGTAGCGACTATCCCTGCGAGTGCCGGTTGGAGGGGGAGACATTTCAGCCGCGGCGGTTCGCCACCACGACAATGACCTGGAAGGCGGCGGGCAACTGCCACAAGCCGCTCTACTTCGAGGATTGGAACCTGGAACGCTATGGCCATTCGCACGGGCCACTTGATCCGGTCTTTTCGGCCGCCCACTTCTTCGTGACGCTGCCCGTGTTGCCCTACAAGATGGGCGTGGAGCTGCCATGGGAGTGCGTCTACCCGCTGGGCTACTACCGGCCTGGCAACTGCGCCCCGTGGACGGTGCCGGCGGCACCGATCAGTTGCCGCGGCTTCGCCGTGGAGGCCGCGACGGTCACGGGACTCTTGTTCCTGCTGCCGTGATGGCGTCGAGCTGGTCAGTTTTTCTGGATGCTCGCGATGTAGGCGTAGCGGCGGGCGACCGACTCGAATTCCACCGTGCCGCGGCCCGACGTTCCCAGGTCCACGATCGCGTCGTGCACCTCCGGCCGGTAGTGCACGTGAAACATCGCCAGCCACCGCTTCAGCCCCGCCGCGAATATTCCTGGCAGGTCCTTCTGATCCCAGAAGTCGACGATCAGGAGATGGCCGCCCGGGCGGAGATTCGCCATCGCTGCGTCGATCGCGCCGGGCCAGGTGGGAATCATCGACAGGCAGTAGGAGAAGAAGATCGTGTCGAACGGCTCGTCGCGCCCGAACATCCGCTGGGCGTCGAGCTGCTCTGCCAATCCCTGCCGCAGCACGATCGGCTCCTGGCCGGCCTTCTCCGAGAATGGCTGCGAAGCAACGGCGGAGGTCGCGAGGCCTGGCGCTAACCCCAACGTTTTCTCAATGCTCTTCCCCGCCGTCTCCAGCATCTCATGAGAAGCGTCGAGTCCGTAGAGTCGGCCGTGGCCTGGCCGCTGCGCCAGCTTGATCAGGTTGCGGGCCGTCCCACAGCCCACCTCCAGCGTGGCCGTGGTGGGCGACGTGACGACCCGTTCGAGCAACCGGTCGCGGCCGAGCAGGTAATACCGCCGCGTAAGGTCGTAGACGTGCCGCGTGAGCCGATACATCTGGTCCATCGCCGCAGCGTGGTCGACGCCGCTCTGGCGACGGTTGTTGGATGACGACACGGGGCCCGGCGACACGGGACTCGGCGAGGGTGCGTCCGAGGTGCTCATGATGCGGCCGGTCCTCCGACCATCTCTCCTCCGACCTTATCCCCTCCGACGTTATCCCCTCCGACCATCTCATACAAGTGAAACATGCCGTAGATCGCCGAGCGATCCTGCAAGTGCAGTTCACGTGCCCGTCCAGAGTTCGTCGATGACCGCCGGCGGCATCCAATCCTGGCTGTCGAGCAGGATGAAGCTGTTGAGACTGCCCGGCTTTTCCACCTTGAGTTGATCCGCGAGCGATGCCATGTGGGTTTCCACGCGGGGCGCCATCGCCTTGATCGTCTCGTAGTTTTCAGGCTTGAGGTAGTCGGGGAGCGCCCGACGGCCCTCGTGGTCGTAGCGGCGGCCGAACGCCTGCCACGCGAAATAGTTGTCGTTGAGCGGAAAGCCGCAGGCGAGGCGGCGAACCCGCTGCTTGTACATGTCGAACAACTTGCCACCGTCGTTGTCCTGCTCCTCAAGCATCGCCGCGTGCTGGCTCGGCGGGATGCCGAGGCTGTAGACCGCGACCGGCTGCCGGCCCATCCACCGCACGATGCTGTTCTCGAACAGCGGGCTGAACGTCTCGTCGAAGATCTTCTCCTGCTCGGCCACCGTGCGGGCCGTCAGCAGCCGTGCCGGATCACGCCGCATGCCCCGCGCCAGGCCGTGCACGACCCGAAAAAACTGCCCCAGCTTTGCCTGGTTGTAGAGGCCGCGTTTGAAGTAGCTGATCCGCTTCGGGCCGATCGCGTTGCCGGGCCAGTCGCTCGACTCCCAATAGGCCCGCGTCTGTGGGTCGAGATGGTCGCGGATGAAGCGGTTGTAGTTGGCGAGGTTGTCCTCGTGCTGGCCGTAGCCGAAGAATTTGTAGAACGATTCGTAGTCGGGAAGATGCTGGATCGCGGCGAGTTTCAGCCGCGTGAGGCTCATGTGGTTGTGGTTGAGGTCAACCGCCACGATCCGCTTCGGCTTGTGGATCAGATAGTTGAGGACGTTGCAGCCCCCGCTGGAAATCGTGAACAGGCTCGAGTCCGGGCCGATCTGAAGCGCCTGGGCGTCGACCCGCGGATCCTCCCAAATTTGGTTGTAGACAAAGCCGCGAAACCACATCGTGAACATGCGTTCGAGCATGCCGCGCTTGCTGGTGATCTTGTGGTGGTGAACAGCTTTTTTGAGGTGGGCCGTGGTGCTTGGGCGGGCGGCAAGTTGGGTCATCACTGGGTTTCCAGGCCGGAGGGGCGAAGCGTGGCACCAAGTGTAGCCGAGCCGACCTGGGATCGTCGATGGTACCGCCGGGGAGTCCGCCCTCGTCGCTTCGTGGCCACGAGTTTTTAACTTGTGGAATCCGTGCCGGGGCAACGGACAAGTTAAAAACTTGCCGCCACGGGGGGCAGCACATGTCGTGCCGAACAGGATCGCACGATGCGAGGGCTTTCGTATTACCGCGCGGCGCCGTCGATCGTCTCCGTGAGGGTGCCCCACGCGCCGGCCAGTTCCTTGCCGAGCCGGACGATCGAGTTCTCCAGGGCCGCCAGTTCAATCGTGGCGGCGCGGAGCCGGTCGTCGAATGCCTGGGCTGTGTCCGTGGCCGCGGACACGTCCTTCTCCCAGGACGTCCGATCGCCTTGCAACTGCTGCGTCTCCTCTGCCACGGCTACCGTCTGGGCCTCGACGTTGTCGTGCGAGGCTTTGACCCGCGTCGTGGCCTGATCGATCGACGTCATCTCCACCAGCAGGCCCTGACGGAGGGCATCGATGCCCTCTGCCCGCACGGGCTGGCCGTCGGCCGTCTTCGCGGAAAACGCGCTGCCGCGGATCGCCGTGAAGGGATCGGAGAGCGGTCGGCGTTCGGTCACGCTCGTGATACGGACCCACTGTTTGTCGTTTTGCAGTTCGAGCGCCGTCTGCAGGTCGAACTCGGCCTTCTCCCCCTCCTTGAATCGCTTCTGCTTGAACCGCTTCGTGATCGCGCCCGCCGTGGGCTCGGGACCGCTTGCCTCCTCGGCACCGCCAGCATCCTTGTCCTCACCAACCGGTGCGCCGATCGGTGCGCCCGATCTCGCCGCCGGCCAGCTTCTCCCCAAGTTGCGGCCACGCCTCCTCTGGCACCTCCTTGCCGTGCTGCGCGAGGGCCTCCATCTGTTCCTCGAGGCTCTTGAGCGAATCATCGCCGGTGGTCTTTTGCGGCTGCGGCCTCCACCGACTGGCGGATGTGCCGTCAGCATCGGCCTCGCCGTCGGCCCCGACGGCGTCGGTGGGGGTCTTGTGGAAGGCCATCCACCGGTCCACCGGCAGGCTCTCGTAGACGGTCACCTCGTCATAGTTGCGGGTCCAGAGCTTCGTGTCTGCCTCGCTGGGCGGCGCCGGCGTGGCGGCGGGCACGATGGTCAACTGGCAGTTTTCTTCGCCCTTGTTTGCCTTGACGGCCTGCACGCGAAACAGACCCAGGAACCGCCCCTCGTCCGCGACACTGGCGTCGTCGAACACGGCCACTTCGGTGCCGGCGGCCACCGGCGCGAGTTCGCTCTCGTCGCTCGCCATTTCGATCGAGATCGTGCCGGGCTTGCCGTCACGGGGAGGCGAGAAGACCGCTTTTTCCCACGCCCGCCCATGCCATGTGTCAACGAAGGCCAACGCCCGTGCCCAGCGGTTGCGTTGATTGCGCAGGGAAGCCAGCGACTTCCCGTTCGCAGGACCGTCGGGAGGGTTGATGCGGTCAATCTCCGTCTGGCTCTTGGCGATCTTCTCCCGCCAGGATCGCTCCCGCTCGGCGAGGCGGGCCGCCAGATAGATGTAACCCGTGGCCGCCAGCAGGAGCAGGATGGCCGCGGCCACGGTGCCCCAGCTCCAGCCCTTGTTGCCGATGGCAATGGCGACGAGGCCGAGCAGCACCACCAGGCCGATCACCGCCAGCAGAACGACGTCCATGCACCACCCTGAGCTGCCGAAAGCCTGTTCGCCGAAAGGTCGTCGGACCAATTGCGCAGAGTATACCGGCACGGGCCCGCAAACCCCCGTGGTGAGTTTCGTGTTACGGAGCCACTGATCTTGAGCCGGACGGCCCGCGGCGTTGCCTTCGGACGGCGCGTCGCGGTCGGGTGTCGCCCGGAGGCGACAGACAGCGGGCGGGTGGGCCGGCCGAAAAAGTGGGTTTTCCTGCGAAAAAATCGGCGAACAGGGCTTCCACCCGACTTTTCCCTGCTCCCGGGCGCGGAACGTGCAACTGCAACTGGAGCTGGGGATTGGCAGTCGCCATTCCCCGGAGTCCCAACCCGGAATCCCAACCCGGAATCCCACCCTCGGATTCGCAACAAGGAGCCCCCATGCGTCGCGCCGGCCCCCACCCGTCAACGCCCCTGCCGAAGCCGCCCCTCCCCCGGCCGTCGGCGGTCAGGTCGCCGACGACCGCGTCGCGGCCACGGAAGTCGACGGCCCGGATCGACGACCCTGTGCGGCTCTACCTCTTGCAGATGGGCTGCAATCCGTTGCTCACCAGAGCTACCGAGGTCTCGAGTGCCCAGCAGATCGAACTGTGGCGGCGGAAGTTTCGCCACACGATGCTGGCCAACGACTTCATACTTGCCGGTGCTGTCAGCCTCCTGGAACGGGTCAAGGCGGGAACGGTCCGGCTCGACCGCACGATCGAGGTAGCGGTGACCAACACGAAGGAGAAGGCCCGCTTCCTCAAACGGCTGGGCCCCAACCTGGCCACCCTCCGGCTCATCGAGCAGGAGAAGGCCAAGCTCTACCGCATCGCCATGTCGCGGAGCGTGCCCCTGGAGCGACGCAGGGCCGCCTGGCAGCGGCTCGTGCGGCAGCGGAACAAGGCGGTGCGGCTGGTTGAGGAAATGCATCTGCGGATCCAGCGGCTCACGCCGCTCCTGAAGCAGTTGTGGGCGATCGGCGGCCGGCTGGATGATATTCGCGGACAGCTCGACGACCCAGCCCACGCCGTCACCAGCCGGGAGTCACTCCAGATTGAACACCGGCGGCTGCTGCTCTCCACGCGGGAGAGCCGGCGCACGCTGTCGCGGCGGCTGGCCCGACTCGATGACCTGCAGCAGCGGTATGACAAAGCGAAGCGCGACCTCGCTGCCGGCAACCTACGGCTGGTGGTTTCCATAGCCAAGCGCTATCGTCATCGCGGGCTTTCGTTCCTGGACCTGATCCAGGAGGGGAATTCCGGGTTGATGCGGGCCGTCGACAAGTTCGAACACGCCCGCGGTTTCAAGTTTTCCACCTATGCGACCTGGTGGATCCGGCAGGCGATTACCCGCGCGATCGCCGACCAGAGCCGCACGATCCGGGTGCCCGTGCACATGGTCGATACGATGACCAAGCTCCGCAATGCCTCGCGGCTGTTCGTCCAGCGGCACGGCCGCGAGCCGAACATCGAAGAGATGGCCGAGGTGACGGGCCTCTCCGTCGAGGAGGCCCATTGCATCTGGCAGATGTCGCGGCAGCCCATCTCCCTCGATCAGCCTCTCGGCGAAAGCGAAGACGGCGCGGTGGGGGATTTTGTCAGCGAGCAACGGGACGAGGATCCCCTGCACGCCGTGAACCAACAGTCGCTCAAGTCGCTCATCGGCCGGGCGCTCGACGGGCTTTCGTATCGGGAGCGGGAGATCATCCGCCTTCGGTTTGGTCTCGCAGACGGCTACAGCTACACGCTCGAAGAGGTGGGAGCGCTCTTTGATGTGACTCGGGAACGGGTCCGCCAGATCGAGGCCAAGGCCGTGGAAAAGCTCCGCGAACCAGGGCTCCACGCCCAGCTGTCAGGCTATGTCGACGAACGGGCCTTCGCACGAATTCTCGCGGTCTCGCCGGCCCGGGGCCGCAGTTCGGCTCCGGTCCGCTCCGCCAGCGTTGTCGCCGATGCGGTTGAGATGCCGGAATTGGAGTCAGCCGTCCACTGACCGAGTTTGTCCATACATGCCCGGAGCGTGAGCGATGGGATGATGGGAACGTTCATGCAAGCCCGGAGCGTGAGCGATGGGATTTCCCGTCGTTGTCGCACGTCCGTCAGGCCGACTTGGCCTCGTCGAGCGCGACGTTGACCTTGCCCACGCGGAAGGAACCGGCGTTCTCGGCGGAGAGTTCCTCGATCGTCGGTCCGATCATCCGACACGGTCCGCACCACGGGGCCCAAAAGTCGACGAGCACCGGCACCGGCGAGTCGAGCACTTCCCGCTGAAAGTTTTCATCGGTGAATACAACTGCGTTGCCCATGGCGTTTGGCTCCTTCGTTTTCGGCGGGGGTTTGGCTATGACTCATTGATCATGCGAGGACGGACGAGCCGAGGAGTATAGCAGGCAACCATGCCCAATCACCACCACTCGATCAACCATTCCATCCATTTGGGGACCGCCTGGGAGCCACCCGCACCGGCGGCGGCTGACGGCCGCGTTGTCTGGATGCGGCGTTTTGGCCGGCCCGGGGGGCTCGAGCCGGGCGACCGGGTGCTGCTGGTCTTCACGCAGCCCGCGGTCGTTGCCGAGGTGGTCGTCAACACCGTCGCTCTGCCTCCGCTGTCGGTCAACGCGGGCCGCTGGTCGGAAGACATCACCCCCCTGCTCCGCGACCGGAACGAACTGCTCGTCACGGCTGCCGCCTCTCTGGAGAACGGCGTGGTGGATGGTGGCATGGGGGATAGTGGCACGGCTCCCGGGGCGCGGACACGGGGCCTGCTCCCGTCGGTCTTCGGCAGGGTGGCCCTGGAGATCGTGTCGGCGAATCACGCCACGGGCGGTTCCGCCGATGCATGAAACGACTCGCATCGCTTGACACCGTCGGGTCGCGACGGCTACGAACACCCCAGGCGTTCGTACGCTACGGACGAGCGCAATGAGTGAGTGGACATTTCAGGAGGTGTTTTGATGTCGGTTATTCGTGTTGGAAGCAACGGCAGCTATGCCGAGGGTTGGAACGGGGTCTTTGGCAAGGACAAGGCGGGCAAAGCGAAGGCCGCCGGCAAGAAGACCGCGAAGAAGTCGGGCAAGAAGTCGGCGGAGAAGTCGGCCGAGAAGGTGGCAAAGCAGTCCACCCCGACGAAGAAGGCAGCCGCCACGAAGAAGGCTGTCAAAAAGAAGGCCGGCAAGAAGCGGTAGCTCGGGCTGCCTACTTCCCCAATTCGCGGGCCCGGGCGGCGGCGGTCACCACGGCGTCGATAAGCGCACCGCGGACGCCGCGCTGTTCCAGCACGGCCAGCCCCGCGATCGTCGTGCCGCCCGGACTCGACACGCGGTCCTTGATCTGTGCGGGGTGTTCGCCCGTCTGTTCGAGCAGTGCCGCGGTGCCGGAGAGCGTCTCGGTGGCGAGCGCGAGCGCGAGGCTGCGCGGTAGTCCCGCCTTCACACCCCCATCGGCCAGTGCCTCGACGAGCAGTGCCACGAATCCGGGGCCCGATCCCGACAGCCCGGTGACGGCGTCCATCAGCGTTTCGTCGGCCTCGTGCACTCGGCCCACGGCCGCCAGCAGTTCCAGCACGCGGGCCAGGTCACCAGCCGGCACCTCGGGAGTGCGGCAGACCACCGACACGCCCCGTCCGACCAGGCAGGGGGTGTTCGGCATCACGCGGATGATGCGGGGGGTGCCGGCGAGTTCGGCAAGGTTGTGCAGGGTGAGCCCGGCCACGATCGAGACGACCACCGCATCCGCCGCGAGGGCCGCGGCAAACTCCCGGCAGGCCGCGCTTGCCTGCTGCGGCTTGACGGCGAGGAACACGATTCGCGCAGCGGCCGCCGCGGTGGCGCCGTTGTCGGCAAAGTGGATTCCCGGCACCCGTCCCGCCAGCCGTTCCCGGGCTGCAGGAACGGGATCGTGCACGGTGATGTCGGTCGGCTGGAGCAGGCCCGCCCGGCAGAAGCCCTCCGCCAGCGCAAGCGCCATCTGTCCGCCGCCGATCATGGCGATGGCCCGTGACTGCGGCGTCTGTGCCCCGGTGGACAGGGTGGCTTGGCTCATGGCTGCGATGCTCCTTCACGAGGTCCTGCCACAGGCTCCAAGGCGGCGTTGATCGCCGCGGCGTTGAACCGACTCACCCACAGCTGGCTGGCGGGGGCCCGGCCGCCGCCGTCGCCACGGCTGGCCGTCCACATGAGCAGCATGCCGTCTGGCGAAAAGGCGGGCAGCACGTCGGCGCCCTCGTGGTCGGTGATCCGCAGCGGCGGACCGCAGCGAAAGCCGGTTGCGCCGGCGGTGGCTGCGGCATCCACCGCATACGCGGCGATCCACAGGTCATAGTTGGGCCGCTTCGTCGGGTCGGAGTGATCGGCACCGGTCCAGATCAGCCACGGCTTCGTGGGATGCCAGTAGGGCGCCCACCGCACCCCCTGCCCGCTCGTGATCGCGACATCTCCGGTACCGTCCGCCTTCATGACATGGATCTGCAGCATGTCCTTCTCAAGGCGGTCGGTTCGGTAGGCGATCCACCGGCCATCAGGGGAGAAGAACGGGCCACCATCGTAGCCGGGCTCATTCGTGAGCTGGCGGACGTTGCGGCCGTCGGCATCCATCACGTAGATGTCGGGATCGCCGTCACGGTCGCTCACGAACAGGATTGTGCTGCCGTCGGGTGAATACGAGCACTCGGCGTCGTAGCCGGGCTCGTTCGTGAGTTGCACGAGTCCGCCGCCCTCACCGGCGGCCGGCTCGAGGTTGACCACGAAGATGTCGCTGTGCGGATCGAAGTCCCACTGGTATCGCCGCCGTCTGCCGGTCTTTCGGTCCTCCTCGGCCTGGGCCCGCGCGGCAGACTCCGTGGCATCGAGATGCGGATCGAGGTGGCTCGACGCAAACAACAGCCGCGTGCCATCGGGGGAGAACCAGCTGCAGGTCGTCCGGCCACGGCCGGTGCTGATCCGCACCGGCGTGGCGGGCCGCGGTGCCGCCATGTCGAAGGGCTGCACGAAAATCTGATAAAACGGATAGTCAGCAGGCACCGCCTGGTAACAGATCCGCCGCGCATCGGGCGCGAAGTAGCCCTCCCCCGCCTTCGGCATGCCGATGGTCACCTGAACGGGCGGAGCCAGGAACTGCCGTTCGAGGGCTGACAGGAGGGTCGACTCCCTGTCGGCCGGGGCGTTCGCGGCCGGGGCGGCTGCGGCGGCCGGCGCTGGTTCGGCGGCGACGTTCGCCAGCGGCAGCGGGCAGATGGGCCCGGAAACGAACGCCGCCACGGCGCATGCTGAAAAACGGAAAAAGAACCGATTGAAGGTTTTGCTCATGCGGCCCAGTATATGCGACGAGGCGAGGAGACTGTTCGAGAGCAGGTTGAGAGCAGGATCCGTGCCGAAACCGCAAAGAAAGGCCAGAACATGAAGATCTACACGAAGACCGGCGATGCCGGAGAGACCGGTCTCTTTGGTGGGCCGCGGGTGTCGAAGGACCACGCACGGATCGAAGCCTTCGGGACGGTCGACGAACTCAACAGCCATCTGGGACTGGTGCGCACGCTCCCAACCGCCGGCCCGTTCGATGTGTTCCTGCGGCGGGTGCAGTGCGAGCTCTTCGACCTCGGCGCCCAGTTGGCGACGCCAGGGGCTGTCGAGGAGCGGATCACGACGGGCCACGTCGAATATCTGGAGGCGGAGATCGATCGACACGAGGCGATGATCGAGCCGCTCAAGTGCTTCATCCTCCCGACAGGAACCCCGCTGGCAGCCGCCCTCCACGTCGCCCGCACGGTCTGTCGGCGGGCCGAACGCCGCGTGGTCACCCTGGCCAGCCGACTGGAAACAACGATTCCAGCCAATGCGATCGAATATCTGAACCGCTTGGGTGACCTGCTCTTTGTGCTGGCTCGGGACGCGAACCGGCGTGAAGACGTGGCCGATGATCCATGGCATCCGGCGACATGACTGACGGTTCCGCACTGGCCCCCGCGACCACCTTCCGCCCCGCGGTCACGCGAGCAGCGGCTGACCTGGCGTCGCTTCGCAAAAGGGTCGCCGCGCAGCATGCCGCCGGCGTTCCAGGCATTCAGACCTGCGGCCTTGCCTCCGACCTCTGCGATCAGATAGTGATCGGTCTCTGGGACGCCGCCCTGGATGATCTGCCCGCGGCGGACGCCGCCACGCTCCGTCGCCATGCAGCGCTCGTCGCGCATGGCGGCTACGGTCGTCGCGAGATGGCGCCGTTTTCCGACATCGACCTCATGCTGCTCCACGACCGGCAGGCGGCCCGTCCGGTCGCCGCCGCCGCCAAGCGGCTGCTGCAGGATCTCTTCGACGCCGGCGCTGACGTGGGCCAGAGCGTGCGAACAGTGGACGAAGCCTGCCGCCTGGCCGCGGCCGACCCGACGATCCTCAGCTCGCTCCTGGAGTGCCGGCCACTGGCTGGAACTCCCGATCTGGTCGCACGGCTCGAAACGCGGCTCCGAGGACTCGTCCAGCGGGGGCAGTCGCGGTATGCCAGGGCCCTCGTCGAGGCACGTCGCGAGGAAGCGGGTAAGTATGGCGAGACCGTTTCGCTGCTCGAGCCAAACGTCAAGAGGTCGCCGGGCGGCCTCCGCGACATTCAATTGGTGCGATGGCTGGGCCGTGTGCTCTGGGGCGAGTCGTCGTTCGACCATCTCGCGCTCGTGGGTGGCCTGCCTCGGGCAGATGCCGACACGCTTCGCGACGCGGCCGAATTTCTGACGCGGCTGCGAAACGACCTTCATTTATCTGCCGGCAAGTCGGCCGATGATCTCACGCGGGATCAGCAACTTCGCATCGCCGAGGCACGCGGCATCGAGTCGCGGGACGGGATGCTCGGCGTGGAGACGTTCATGCGCGACTACTTCAGGCACACGCGGGGCGTGGCCCAGGTGGTCGAGACGTTGGTCGCCGGCCTCCGCCGGCCCAGCGCAGCGCGGGCCTTCGTCTCCGCCGTTCTCGGCAACCGGGTCGACGGGCTGTTCCGTGTCGGGCCGCACGATGTGGCGGCCATGACAGGCTGCCTGCCACAGGTGACGGGCAGCCTCGATTCGATCGTGCGGCTGGTGGAACTGGCAATGGTCTATGACGTGCCGATCGACCACGCCACCTGGGCCGCGGTGCGCACCGAGACTGCGGGTCTGCCGGCGACCGACGCCGCCAGGCAGCGGTTCCTCGGGCTCTTCGCCCAACCGCGGCGCCTGGGATACGCATTGCGCCGGCTGCACGAGGTGGGGGCGCTCGAGATCCTGATCCCCGAGTTCGCCCACGCCCGGCATCTGCTGCAGTTCAACAACTACCATAAATACACCGTCGACGAGCACTGCATCGTGGCCGTTGAACGGGCTGCCGAAATGCAGGATGAAGCCGGCTGGCTCGGCGATACGTGGCGGCAGATCAACCGCAAGCAGCCCGTGCTCCTGGCACTGTTGATCCACGATCTCGGCAAGGGATTCGTCGAGGACCACAGCGAGTTGGGGGCGCGGATCGCCCGCGACGTGGCGGCCCGATTCGGCCTGCCGGCCGACGAGGCTGAGATCATCGAATTTCTCGTGCTCAAACATCTCGTGATGGCCCATCAGGCGTTTCGTCGCGATACCAGCGACGACAGTCTCGTGGTACGGTTCGCCCGCGACGTCGGCTCGCCGGAGGTGCTGCGGATGCTCGCGGTGCTCACCGCGGCCGATGTCAGCGCCGTCGGACCTGGCGTCTGGACGCGGTGGAAGGCTGACCTGCTCGGCGAACTCTACTTCCGCACGCTCGGCACCCTCGACGGCGAGAGCCCGTCGGTGGCGGCGGAGCGTCATCGCCGCGTGCTCGACGAACTCATCGCGAGCCGCGATGCCGAC
Organism: Planctomycetia bacterium; assembly: GCA_026401075.1. Lineage (GTDB taxonomy): Bacteria > Planctomycetota > Planctomycetia > Pirellulales > UBA1268 > CAMCQY01. The sequence goes on along the minus strand of JAPLNQ010000253.1, from coordinate 2,751 downwards.
GACGGCGTCGTCCGGCTCGCCCGGCAGTTGCCGCTCTCCTACCTCCACGACACCGAGCCGCGACGCATGCTCGAGGAACTGGGAAAGCTGTCGCGACTGGCCGCGGACGGCATGTTCATCAGCACACGCTGGCAGCCGTCGACCGGCACCGTGGCGGTCACGGTGGCCGCGCGGGAATCGGTCGCCAGCGGCGTGTTCCATCGGCTCACGGGGGCACTGACCAGCCAGCGGCTGGAGATTCTCGCGGCCGACATCCACACGCTCGACGAGGGGCTCGTGCTCGACCATTTCGTGGTGCATGATCCCGACTACGCGGACGAGCCGCCGGCGGAGCGTTTGGCCGAGATAGCGTCCGCCATCCGCGTTGCGGTCAAGGCGGACCGATCCCCGTCGTTCACGCGACGCTGGAATCCGTTCGCGCCGCTGCCCAATCTCGCCGCGATCGCGCCGCCCCGCGTGCGCTTCGACAACGAAAGTTCCGCGCACGCCACGATCCTGGAAGTGTTTGCTCACGACTCAGTCGGTCTGCTCTACGCGATCGCGCGGACGATCTTCGAGGAGGGGCTGTCGGTGCGGTCGGCGAAGATCGGCACCTATCTCGACGAGGTTGTGGATGCGTTTCACGTCACCGACGAGGCGGGGCGGAAAGTGATCGACCCCGAGCGGCTCGCCACAATCCGCAATGCGCTCGAACGCGTGGCCGCCCCGGTCACAGGGCCGGGCGGATGATCGAGCGGTGGCCGCAAGTTTTTAACTTGCGGAATCCGGGCATGGGCAAGTTGAAAACTCGCCCCCACGAGGTCTATCTCGTCCGCAGCGTGAGCATCCGTCGGCGCCAGGCTGCGTCGAATTCCGCGATCGGCATGCCCACGAGCCGCTCGAAGTCCACCACGCGGGCCGACTCGTCGGCCCCGTCAACCGGTTCGCAGATCGCCGCCAGTGAGGCTGGCGTGAGCACCGGTTCGAGCACAGCGAGGTGAAATGCCAGCCCCCAGGCCATCAGGTAGCTCTGCTGGCTGGCTTTTCGTCCGCCGGCGTGGCCGATGAGAAACTGGCTCTGTCCGGCGCGGAGCAGGTCCACGAGCGGCGGCGCATCACGGCCAGCCAGCAATTTCTCGAGCGCCTTGAGCCTGACCGGATCGGGGGCATCGAGTCGCAGCTCGCCCGCCTCGAGTGGCGCCGTCTCGAAGACCTGCGCGAGTCCCTCGTCGAGCCACAGCGGGAGCGGCTGCCGACCGGTCGCGACGAGCCGACGATTGGCATACGCATGCCATGCTTCATGGGTGAGCCGGGCCGCGAATGCGCGGCGGGCGTCGGCGACATGCGCCGCGTTGTCGCGGCGGGCGGCGACCACCTCGGCGAGCATCTCGTCGCGTTCTCGTTGCCAGCGACTGCGGGCCGCGTGGACGACCTCGGCTCGTTTGCCGGCTGGTATACCCTGCTTCTCCAGGTCGCCCGCGAGCCGCCGCACGTCGACCTCGAACGATCGGTCCCGGTCGGCGATCTCTCGCTCGGTGAGCGCGAGGCTGTCGGCCGCGATCCGCTCCTGCTCGATCATTGCTGGAAGGTCGCTGCCGGCCACGAGCTGCCCGCGGGCAGGCACGTAGAACGCCAGATGATCGGCTGCGATGCCGAGTGTCGTCTGCACGCCCCGGTATTCGGCGGCGGTGCCACACAGTGTGACCAGGAGCGGCGGCGCCGAGCCCTCCCCCGGTGCCGGCGGCAGCGGCACAAGTGCTTCGAGCGCTGCGAAGACCTGTTCGAGAAGCACCACGGCCTTGCGGGTGAGGCTTGGGTCGGCGGTGCTGCGCATGGCGAACCAGCGGCCGGCATACCGCCAGGCCTCGTCTTCATCGTCACGGACGAGCGTCACCGCCGTCTCGGCCGCATGCTGCCTGCCGCGGCGGTTGCGAAACTCGTCCACTCGTTTTGCCAGCAGGGCATGTTCCGCCGCCGGGAGCGGCTCGATTGCCGCGATCCGCGCCGCGCTGATTGGCGCCCAGGTAATCAGCTCCATCATCCTGCCCGGCGGCGGGGCTGTCGGATCGCGGTCGTCGCCGGCGGCTGTGGGCTCGACGACGAGCCCCTCCAGCCGTCGCCCGTCGTGAAGCCTGAGGCTCTCGAGCTGCCACGCGCCGGTAGCGAGTCCGGGGCGTGGCTCAGCTGCGACAACGCCGCCCGCCAGCACGGCGACGACCACGACGGCGGATCGCAGGCAGATGGGAACCATGCAAAGGCGGACCATGCTCGACCAGCCCGCACCCGGTCAGAGGTAAGTCCGGTCAGAGGTAGGTGTTGATCACGTTCTCGAAGAGTTCCTGACGGCCGCTCGTGCAGGCAGCCGCCTCACCCTTGGCGAGCATCTCCTTTTCGAGCGTCTTGAAGCTTTCGCTGCCCGCCTCGATCCGCGTGCCAAGCGTCCCCGACCAGCTCGCATACCGCTCGTCGACGAGCTTCTGAATCGCCCCGTCAGCCCGCATCGCCGCGGCGATCTTCAGGCCGCGGGCGAAAGCGTCCATGCCGCCGATGTGGGCATGGAACAGGTCGACGGGCTCGAAGCTCTCGCGACGGACCTTGGCGTCGAAGTTCACGCCGCCGGGGGCCAGCCCGCCATACTTGAGGATCGAATACATGATCTGCGTGGTGAGATAGATGTTGGTCGGGAACTGGTCGGTGTCCCAGCCCACCAGCGTGTCGCCGGTGTTGGCATCGATCGAGCCCAGGTAGCCCTGCATGCCGGCATACTCCAGC
>JAPLNQ010000001.1 GCA_026401075.1 Planctomycetia bacterium | reverse complement strand
GCTTCGCCTGCGACCATGAAGATTCATTTTACAGTCGTGTGTACGACGCTTTTCAGAAACGGTTGGCCGAGGGCAACGCAGATCAGGAGTGGTCTCTGTACGAACTGGACTTGCTCTGGGCAACCAGACGCCGTTCGAATTCGCGCGGCGGGTAGCTGGGCATGCCCAGCTACCCGCCCTGCATGGCTAACAACCCGGCTGGTACCAAGTTGGGGGCAGCGTCAACACCACCAGATTCTCTCTCTGGGAGTTGTGCCGTTGAAGGGGAGCAGGTCAGTCACGGAGGGCGAAGCCTGACGCTGCTGAGGCGGTGATAGCAGCGGCATATCCACTAGGCGTTGCGTGGCCCGCTGGCGGGCCACGCAACTAGCCGCCGCCGCTGGTCAAACGCTTGCGGAAGTGCCTTTGAACGGTCTATCCTTGCGACTCACGGCGGCACGGCCTGCTCAATCGGCTGGGTCGTGATCGGCGGCAAGGCGACGGGCAGTAGTTCGGGATCGTATCCCGCAAGATTCGCTCTGTGAAGGTGAAGGCAGTCGCGATGGCGATCCCGGCGGCAGCACTCGGTTCAATTTCCGGCATGAGCACACTTCTTTCAGTTCCACGCGTTTCCCTCCGGCGAACCGTCGCCCTGGCCATCGCCGTGGCTGCCTGCTGCTTGACCACGGCTGCAGCCACGCCCGACGCCGCCATCACCGCCATCGCGATCTCCCGCGACGGCGACCAAGTGCCTGAGCTGCTCGAGACGATCGTCGCCCGCAGGATCACGGACCGCTGTCCCGCCAAGGTCAACGGCAGCGGGTCGTCCGCGTTCACGCTGNNNNGATCCTCGCCGATGACCCCACGATCGGCAGCGAGGGGTATCGGATCGAGGATGTGGGCCCCGGCCGGGTGCGGATTGCGGGCGATGGACCGTCGGGGGTGACGGCCGGTGCGGGCAGGTTTCTCCGCGACTCGCGGTATGGCCCCGACGGATTCCGACCGGGCCGTTGGCGGGGTACCAGCCGCCCGAGCAAGCCGTTCCGAGGCATGTATTTCGCGAGCCACTTTCACAACTATTACCACGACGCGCCGATCCCCGAGATTGAGCGTTACGTGGAGGACCTGGCACTGTGGGGATTCAACACGCTGACCGTCTGGTTTGACATGCACCACTTCAACGGCATGGCCGATCCGCGGGCGCAGGAGATGGTGAAGCGGCTTTGCGGGCTGCTCGGGGCGGCGAAGCGGGTCGGCATGCGGACGTCGCTATCCATGTTGGGCAACGAAGCGTATGCCGATAGCCCGCGTGAGCTCCGAGCGGACGTGACGGGCCTGTGGGCCTTCGGGGTGGAGCTCTGTGCCTCGAAGCCAGCGGCCGTTGAACGCATGCTCGGCTGGTTTGACGAGACGTTCGCGGCGTTCGCCGCCGTGCAGCCCGACTACCTCACGATCGGCCCCTACGACCAAGGCGGCTGCGTCTGCGAGGGCTGCCGGCCGTGGGGCGGCAACGGCTTCCTGAAGATGAGCCGCGCGATCGCGCCGGTGTTCCGCCGCCACTCTCCCGATGGCAAGATCATCCTGGCGACGTGGCTGTTCGACTTCGACCGGCACGTGCACAAGGGCGATTGGGACGGGCTCGTGCGGGCACTCGATAAGGAGCCGCCGTGGTTCGACATGATCCTAGCCGGCACACACAACGGACGGCTGTCCGACTACCTGCAGAAGCATCCCGTCCCAGGCGGCCTTCCGCTGATCGGCTTTCCCGAGATCAGCATGCGGGGCATGACGCCTTGGGGCGGTTTCGGGGCGAATCCCGAGCCGGCGCACCTGCAGGGCGTGTGGAAGGAGTGGGGCCCCCGCGTTGTGGGCGGGTTCCCGTATTCCGAGGGCATCTACGAGGACATCAACAAGGCGATCGTGTCGCAGTTCTACTGGAGCGATCGACCTGCGGAGGAGACGATCCGCGAGTACGTCGCCTACGAGTATGCCCCGTCGGCGGTCGAGCCCGTCCTGGAGGCGATTCGCCTACTGGAGGCGAACCAAGAGCGCAGCTGGAAGGGAGGCGACTTCACCCTGCCGCGAACGACACTGGTGATGAGCAAGGATCACGGCGCCGCCAGGGCGCGGAAGCTGCTCCAGGAGGCCGAGGCCGGCCTGCCGGCGGCGGTGCAATCGAGTTGGCGGTGGAGGGTGCTGATGCTTCGCGGGCTCATCGACGAGGCTCTCTTCGCGGCCGACGGGGTGCCGACCGGGGCCACGGATCCGTTGTTCGCGGAGCTGATCCGGCTCTACCACGCGGAAAACGCCGAGCCCGACGTCCGCCCGCCCACTCGCAACCCGCAATGACTCGCCGGCGGTTCGCACATCTGCATCCCGAGCAGGGGTTCGGTGAATAAATAGAACATAGCTGGCTCATCACAAGCCGGTCCTGCGCGTGTTTCAGCAGTTGGCGGATCTGTTTTGTGACGTTTGCTCGTGGTCACGCTACTGGGCTACGCTTTCGACGCGCCTGTTCCGCCTTGATGCGACGGTCGAGTTCCTGCTGGCGTTGTTGTGGCGGCATCGCGAAGTACGAGCGGTGCTCTGCTTGTTCCCTGGCTTTGGGCAATCGCTGCATCTCTTTTCTGGCCTGCTCACGCACCTCTGGCGGCATGTCGCGCATCCGCTTCAGGCTCTGCCGGAAGCCCGTGTCGTTGTAGGTCAACGGAGCCTCGTTGCGGGCCACCTTCTGCAGTTGGAAAATCTGCTGGTCCACCAGGGTTCGAATTTCAACCAGTTCTTTCGGCGTGGATAAGAAGCCGATGCCCCACATGACAAGAACGGCCAACATCGCCACGATCACCAGCGTGGCGGCGGTTCGTTTGAGAAGACGCTTCTTGGGACTGCCTTCGGCGGCGTCACGAGTTTCTGCGAGCCTCGCGAGAAAGAGTCATTTTTCCGATGCCAAGCCTATAGCCATCAGTTCTCCCACGACAGCATGTCAATCAAAACCCACTGACCCGCCGGATCGCGGAGCCGCAGATGTTACATTTCAACGGCTTAAGCCGCAAAAGGTTTCCCAGGATGTCTCTGCGCAAAAAAGAGCATTCCCGACAGCCCCGTGCGTTCGCTTCGGCTACGCGTCAGCAAGTGCACGGGGCTGGTCTATTGGAGATCAAAATCCTAACTTATGAACGGGCGTCATTCATGGGGACAGGTCAAGGTCACCACCGAGACATCTACGGCCGGTTCGTCACTCTTACTGACAAAGCAAAATGAGCCCGGCTCACGGACGCACTTGCGGGAATTTTTTATGACTACGTTCACTGGCTCCGTCACGGCCTTAAGCGGTGCAGACGCACCCGACTCCACGCCGCTGCACGGTTGGACACTTTTCGCCCCGCTGCCCGATCGCGTCGGCTTTGGCGGGATGTTTGCCGGTGTGCTCGGCGGCCGGCTTGTCGCCGGTGGTGGATCGCAGTTTCCCGACAAGCCGCTCTGGCTGAAAGGGGAGAAGGCGTTCAGCGATAAACTTTTCACGCTCGCTACGCCTGTGGCGAAATGGGTCGAGCACGCGACGCGGTTGCCCGTCCAGGTGGGCGGCGGCGCGAGCGCGGCGACGGCCGACGCGATCTATCACGCAGGCGGCATCAACGCGAGTGGCTGCCTGCGCACGGGCTGGGAGATGCGCGCGCAAGGCGACGGCTTCACGTTCGCGCCGCTGCCAGATCTGCCGCATGCCGTCGGCTACGGCGCGGCCGCAATCGTCGGGCGGCGGTTTTATGTAGTCGGCGGGCTCGACACGCCGGCTTCAAAAACGCCGAGCGCCGAAACGTGGTCGCTCGATCTGGATGCGCCACGCGCGCAGGTGAAGTGGCAGCGCGAGCCAGATTTTCAGGGGCCGGGCGCATGTGTGTCGGCCGCGGCGAGCGACGGAAAACACCTCTACGTTTTTGGCGGAATCGGCTTCAACGCCGCGGGCAGCGCGACTCCTTCAAAAGCAGCCGCGCGTCTCGCGCCCGGCGCGGCAAAATGGGAGTCCCTGCCCGATCTGCCGGAAGCGCGTGTGGGCATTTCGACGCCGTGCCCAACGATTCCCGGCGGAAAAGTTTTTCTCATCGGCGGCTACGCCGAGGTGTTCCCCGGCGCGCCCCGCGAGCATCCGGGCTTCCTCGCGCAGACGCTGCAATTCGACGTGGCGCATCAGAGCTGGGAAAGCGGCCCGCTGCTACCCGCCATTCCCGTCGCCGACCGTGATTCGCCCGGTGATGCAGGCCCCGCGCCGATGATCGGTGCCCCGTGTGTGCTATGGAATGGTTTCGCCGTCGTCATCGGCGGCGAGGTGCGCGCGTCGGTGCGCACACCGGCGGTGCTCGCATGGCCGCTCGGCGTTAAAAAATAAACGCGCGGCCAACCCCGGAAATTTTCCTCTGACCTGGCGTCTCACCATCCTCACCGCAGCATAAGCGCTGACCGCGATTTCAAGCGAAGGCACCCCGCTCGTGAGCCTACGTTTTTAGCCGTGTTGTTGAGCGGATGCCGCTGAATCGTGCGTTGCCGGACCGGAGATGAGGTCGGGTTCGAGGACCGATCGGGCTTTGACAGTCTCTCCATCGATTCGGGTCAGACTGCACTCTCCGCCCCCACTATGTCAGAATTGGTACTGTCGAGAGGCACGAAACGAAGTCTGAGAGGCTCTTTTCCAGTTTCACCCTAAGCTGGTTGTGTAAAAAGCCATCCATGGCCTTTTCCCGAGAAGTCGGCCGGTGAAAAAGCAGAGGTTTTTCACGGTCGACAGTTATCGCATCCAAGCGATGCTGCACTTTATCCACAGCCTGCTATGCCCCCGACACCTGTTCTCTTCATTTCCGCCGCGCTCCTCACTGCCGCGGGCATGCTCGGCGGCCCGCCGGCTGGTCTACTCTGTGCCATCGCCCTGGTGGCTCAATGCACTTCCAATGGCCGGGCGGGTGGCTGGGGGCTCATCGGCGGCAGCTTGAGCTGGCTGGTTCTGGCG